>CALAUH010000161.1 GCA_937892225.1 uncultured Treponema sp. | reverse complement strand
GAAAATAATAAGTAAAAATAAGTTATAAATATAAAAAAATGAGTAAAAAGAAAGATGGAAAGAATGAAATAATATTTGATAGAGATTTATCAGCACCTGCACAAAAATTAAAAATAAAACTCTCATAATTAATTCAGGCGGGATGCTGGATACTGATAATCCTGTAAATCGTGCTTATTTGGATAAATGGCAGGACAAGCAGCGGAATCAGGCTAGTTTTGAAAGCTTTGGTGTTGAAAAAGGTGCAGCTGCAAAAACTCCTGATTTTTCTGAAATAAATAAAAATGGTGCAGCTGGTGAAATGTTGAATATGACATTACGCGAGCTTATTACAAAATATGGCAGTATGGCCAATGTTGAAAAATATGTGAAAATCTTACGCGATTTAGTTACAGCTGATGAAAAGGACCAGCGTATTCAGGAAAGAAGATTAATACAGATTCCAAAAGATTTTGTTCAAAGTTCTGTAATTAGTTTGCTGGAAACTTTAATGAATAAACTTTTAGATCTTCCTGAAAGAATTGCAGACCAGGCAATTGCTTATGTTCAAGCTGATGTAAGTTCTGCAAGAGGAAAAATTATAAATCTGATGAGTGATGATATTTCTGCGTGCATATCTGACAGTAAAGCTCAGATTCAGCAGAAAATACAAAACTTACAGGGAAAATACAGCCAGGAAGATAATCTTAGGGATATTGTAGCTGAAGCTGTAGAAAAATCTGAATAGGAGGTTTTGAAGATATGAATAAACTGAATTATTACTGGGTTAGATACATTGATTTGAATGGAGCTCAGAGTCAGAGCATTATTCCAGCTCATAATAAAGCTGAGGCAATTATTGTATTTAGAACTAATCATCCTGGATACAAAACTTTGGGAGCAAAGCTGGTTCCAGCTGAATAAAAAAAAAGGATATTTCAGAAGATAAGCTTCTGAATAAATAAAATCACAAGGAGATTAAAATTATGTTTGAAAAGTTTTTTGTTTGCTTTTCTTTTGGAGGTTTTACATGGGTAAAGTAAAAATTCCATTTAAGCCATTTAGTTTGTTTATTGTTGAAGGGGAAATGTTTTCATTGCTTTCAGATGAAACAATGGCAACATTGACTGTAATTTACAACAATGACAAAAAATTGAAAATTTTTTTTAACGCCAGTTTGCGCAACGAAATTATTAACAACTACAAGCAGAAACGAAAAGTAAGAATTGTTGGAAATATTCAGGAAGAAGGTTTATTTGCTGACATGGCTATGTATGAACAGCTGGAGGATCAGGATGCCTGAAGATATTTTTGATAAAATAATTGATTTTCAGTTGATGCTGGAAGGTTATACAGCCTGTTGTAAAGATGGTAGTTGTCCAGGTGATAAAGAGTCTACAAGACTTATGAGCTACTGGTATAAATTGAGTTCAGAAATTGAACAAAAGCTTAATGATACCGGAGTGAAAGAATATGACTCTTAAAGATTACCTGAAAGATTATCCGGCAAAACATGAAGAAAATCTTACAAAAGATGAATGTTTTGAATTAGGAATGTTTTATGTTGCTGAATGTATTGGCAATATGTCCGGACAGTGCCTTTCTGTTGAAGACTGCAAAAGATTTATAGACAGTCTTGAAAAGGTTCTTAAATGATGGCTTTTTTACCAGCTGGACAGTTAGGCGGCCAGCTTGCCTGTATGCGGAATTACCGACGTAAGTCGTACAGGGACTTAAAAAGAGGAATGGTTTCCTGGTCCCGATGGTAAGGGAGAAAAACCCGCTACTACTTTTGAAAGTAGTAGCGTTATTTTGAAAACTACTACTTTTGAAAGTAGTTGAAATAAAAAGATTTTTATTGTGAGGATACAATGATCGCTGTTAAGTTTGTAGTTTTACCTGGTGGAAAATTACCGGAAAGAAAAACAGAAGGTGCTGCCTGCACTGATTGTTATGCACGTATTGATCCAGTAATTATTATGCAGACTATTCATCCAGGCGAAACTGGAATAGTTCCACTTGGATTTAAACTTGCTGTTCCTGATGGATATTATGCTGAAATAAGGCCTAGAAGTGGATTAAGCAGCAAAGGAATAATTGAAATTATGGGGACCATTGATTCTGATTATCGCGGAGAGGTTGGAGCAATTATTTTTAACGGTTCCAAAGAGAATTTCAGGATTTGTAATGGCGACAGAATCTGTCAAATGATGATAAAAAAAGAGATTAAATACAAAATAGCTGTTGTTGATAAACTTGATAAAACTGAACGTGGAAACGGCGGTTTTGGTTCTACAGGGGTAAAGTGATGAATGTTTTTGTAGACAGACACTGGAACAATAACGATGAAGAAATTCTTGAACTTTTGAAAGAAAAATTTCCGTTTTGTTATTCAAAAACAAGAGAGTTTTTGAGTGATAAACAGTTTAAGAAAGTTTTTATGCCTCACTATCATTACTGTTTTTTAAAAGATTTAGACTGCAATATAAAAGCTGTAATTGCATGGTATTTGTACGATGAAGTTTTCAAAGCTCATCCTGAGGAAGAAAACAAAAATTGTACGTATCCAGAGTTTTATAAAAAGATGGTGTTTGTTTCTCTTGTTGAAGTTGCTGAGGAATACAGAGGTCAGGGAATTGGAATTGAATTATTTGATTATGTTCAGGAAAGATGCTTCAACAAAACGGTATTACTTACTGCAAAAGATGACAGCGTACTTTACGGGTATTATCTGAAAACCGGACGATTTGAAAGAACAGAGGGAGGAGAAAGAGATCTGTTTTTTATTCCGGAAAAACAAGAATGAAAACTACTACTTTTGAAAGTAGTTTAAATAAATCACAAGGAGATTAAAAAAAAATGCAAAACAGTTTATGCGATTTGAATGACAGATTATTTACCTGTCTGGACGATCTGATGGACGATGAGCTTTCGCCGGAGGAACTCAAAAAAAAACTTGATATAGCAAAAGCTGCTACAAGTATTGGAGCTGTAATTGTTAAGAATGCTGCAACTCAACTTTCTGCAATGAAAATGATTACTGACCACAATTTACATCGTAATGAGGTTCCAGAGTTATTATTACCAAAGAATACAAGCGGTAGAACTCTTTTATTACCAGGAGATAAGGAATGAGAAGAGTTTGGACTAAGGAAAGATTAGAGTTTTTAAAAAGCATCTGTAACAACAAAAGCTCATGTGAAATTGCTGCGTTATGTACTGAAAAGTTTGGCATTAAGATTACGCGTGAAGCTGTAAGAAGCTGTATGTGTGACTACAAAATTAAAAGCGGTTACAAATACGACGGTCAAAATTGCCGGCTTTTTACAGATGAACAGGTAAAATGGCTAACAGAAAACAGGGTGGGACAACCTTTTGCTGTTACAACTGAAAAGTTTAATGAGCATTTTGGAACTGATTTTTCTGTTTCCCAGGTGACTAGATACTGCCATGCCCATCATCTTACTTGTGGCGTTGATATGAAATTTAAAAAAGGGAACGTGAGCTTTAACAAGGGGAGAAAAGGGTGGTGTGCTCCTGGGTGTGAGAAAAGTTGGTTTACAAAAGGTCATACGCCACATAATGCGGTTCCAATAAATACTGAAGTAGTTACTGAAGACGGTTACATTAAAGTAAAAGTTGCCGAGCCGAATGTGTGGAAGTTAAAACACAGAATTGTGTGGGAAAAAGAAAACGGTCCGGTTCCTGAAAATTACTGTATTGTGATGCTTGATGGGAACAGGAAGAATACTGCACTGGAAAATCTGGTGATGATTAAACGTGGCGAATTAGCGGTTATGAATCATCAGAAACTTTATGCAGCGGACACAGAAATAAACAAAGCTGGAATTACGATTGCGAAATTAAAGTGTCAGATTAGAAAAATGGAAAAGGCTGAAAAAAATGAAGTACACAATAAATGATTTGATTGTAGCGAAAAATAACAGTATTAATCCTGCTTTGGAACTGACATTGATGAAATTACATAATGAACGGGAAGAATTACTAGAGAGGTATGAGAATGAACGGAAAAAGCAGCAGAAAGCTTAGAAAAGAAGTTAAGAATGTTTATGTAAAAGCTCAGAGCGTTTTATATGATGAGATAAAGAAAATGAAATTCAGGGAAAGAATGAAATTTGCTTTAATGATCATCTTTAAGCGTCTGAAGTAGGTGGAAAAATGGCGTTTGTGATTGAATATCATACAACTGAGCAGATTGGAACAGATGAAAGAAATGTTGCAATTTTTGAAACTCTTAAAGCTGCACGGGTTGCTGCTGAAGAAATAAGCCGGGAAACCGGTGTAATTGTTGAAGTCCGTGAGCTCGAAGATGATAAATAAATAATGGAGGTGGTTCATGCAATACTGGACTGATATTTCAAGAGGAATGAAAGAAATTCCGTTTGAGTTTACGAAGGTGGGCGTGAACTGCGAAACATACAAAAAAGGATTTTGTCCTTTTTCGGATAAACCTACGTGTGTTTGTTCAGAAGGTTTTCTGGAAATGGAGAAAAAAGGCTGTTTAAAAGTTTTGGAGCATAAAGAAAATGAAACCATGGGAATTATTTGAAGAAATTAAAAACACTCATTTTATACAAAGTGGTGATTGTGTAGACTGGGCTGTAAAGGAATATCCTGAAGAAAAGGTTATCAGGTTAATTTTTGAAGAAAGCTGTGAAAAGCGTGACTGGAGAAATAATTTTGACTTTCCGGCTAAACCTTATAAACAGCAGGAAAATGTTTTATGGTTTGCACGCGGATGGGGAAATGCTTACAAGAGCTGTAATGATGAAATTATGACAGCTCTTATCCAGATGGTTGAAAATTGCCGGAAAAAAGGTTTTTACAGTGTTGAAATTTGCGGATGGAGTTATGGCGGTGCAATGGCATTACTTGCAGCTGAAGATTATAACTACCGGACATATGATAAAGCCGGTATTGTTACATTTGGAGCTCCAAAACCTTTATGGGGTAAGAAAACATTTAATTATGTTATGAGCTGCGTTGCTTATGCTAAACAATATGCTCATGTGAATGATGTTGTTCCATTCTGCATTCCTCTTCCAGGATACAGAATGCTGAATAAAGTGAAAATAGGCAGCGGTTTCTGTATTGCAAAACTGTTTAATCCAGATGTTTATCATTGCTGTTATGGGGATGAAACACTTTATGGAGTTTAAGTATGAAGGCCGTGAGGGTGAAACGCGGATAGAATTAACTGAATTTCCTGATGATAATGACTGGATCCAGGTAAAAAGACGTGCGCTTATTACCGTTGGAAAAAGTCCAATTATGAAGCCGGAAATAACATGGAAAAAAAGAATGCTTGAATGCAGACATTCACCAATAAGAAGACTGCATTTTAGCTTTACTTTTTATGGTCTGCCATATTATATAAGCGTTCATTTTGTAAGGCATCATGTAGGAATTGAAAAGTACGTGAGAAGTCAGCGAAATGACAGACAGAATGAATATGACAGAACTAAAGCTCCTCAAAATGCGCCTGTTGATATGATAATGGATTTTAACGGTGAAAGTTTACTGGAGTTTTTTAATAAAAGGTTATGTCATTGTGCAGCTGAAGAAACAAGAGATATTGTCATGTTGATGGCTCAGCTTGTTATGCAGGTTTGTCCAGAATACATTCAATTTATTGAGCCGATGTGCTTTAGAAATGGTGGCGTTTGTCATGAATTTAAAAGCTGCGGTTTTTATAAAAATTACAAGAAGACAGAAAGAAGCCAGGAGGTATAGGAGACGGGATAGTGAATTGTGTTATAACACAGGATGATATAGATTTTCTTTGCAAATGTATTACAGGTTTAACTGCCAGCAGGCATTTTGTAAAACCGAGTGAATACGTTGAACAGGTGCGTTATATGGACAAGGATTTAACGCCGTTCCCAGGAAAATTCAGTTATAAACAATTCCCTTATTTTCGCGAGATTGTAGATAATTTTAGTCCAGAGAGTCCTATTCATAAAGTTTATATCATGAAAGGAAATCAGCTGGGGGCAACTACTGCGATTCTGGAAAGCGTTATGCTTTACGGAATAGGCTGTAATCCGAGTCCGATGCTGTATGTCCTTCCGGACGAAAGCATGGCGAAACTTGCCATGGATACAAAAATAGACAGAATGATTGATTCATCTGGTTTACGTGAGAATATTTTTGCCCAGACAAAGAAAGCTGCCGGTGCAAAAAATACTGGTGATACTTCTTACAAAAAGGAATTTACCGGCGGTTATCTTCATGCAGTAGGCGGACGTTCTGGAAACAGATTCCGTAACTTTTCGTATAAAATTATTCTTGTTGATGAGCTTGACGGTATGAGTGAGAAAATCAAGGGTGAAGGTACCATGGAAGATCTTGCTATTGCCCGTTCTGATGCTTATCCAAATTCCCGCAAAATATATTTTGGTTCTACTCCGACTGTAGAACAGACTTCTAAAATATTCAGGCTATATAAAACAAGTGACCAGCGTCGTTATTTTGTTCCATGCAAACATTGTGGAGAAATGCAGCCTCTTGAATGGGCAATATGGGATGAAGGACATGACAAACAGATTGGCGGTATTGTCTGGGAAAATGACGAAAACTTTATGCCAAAGCTTGAAACTGTTGCATACAAATGCCCGCATTGCGGCCAGCTTATGAAAAACTATGATAAAAGCTTAATCATGGATAAAGGGGAATGGCGTGCAACAAGTATAAGCGAGGAAAAGGACGCGAGAGGATACCATCTTAGTCCAATTTACAATCCACCTGGAATGTTTTCATGGGAAGACATGGTAAGCCAGTGGGCAAAATGCTGGGACATTAAAAACAACAGAATTAAAGATAAGGAAAGTTACAGAGCTTTCAGAAACTTAAAGCAGGGTTTACCGTTCAGGGAACAGAATGAACAGATCAGGCGAGAGCGCGCAATGCTTCACAGGCGTTTTGGTTTTGCACGCGGAAAAGTTCCTAACGTTCTTTCTGTTACGGATGCAGGCTCTCCAGTATGGATTGTAACTTGTGCTGTCGATGTTCAGAAAGACAAGCTTTTTGTTGATGTTAAGGGATACAGTGCACGTGGAGTTACTTGGACCATAGACTTTTTCAGTATTGATGGACCTACAGAAGATTTTTATGGTGTATGGGATGAACTTGCAAAATACATTGAAAATACTACTTTTGAAAGTAGTGACGGAAAACATTACAAAATTGCAATTACTCTTGTAGACTCAGGACACTACACAGACTGGGTTTATGCTTTTGTTGCCCGCTTTTCTGCCGGCGTTTATGCCTGTAAAGGTACAGACTGGATTAAGAATGGTGAAACGTATCAGCTGTTTAACAGAAAAACGCTTGAGGCAATCGGTTTACCTTTAGCATATCACATTAATACCGGAAAACTTAAAGACAGAATAAGCCGGGCAATGAATATGCTCAACTGGGATGAAGGAACTGTACAGCCGGACTGGTATCCGAACTTTCCGGATGATTTTCATGATGATTACTTCAGGATGTTTGAAGCTGAAGAGAAAGTGGAGGAGTACGACAAAAAGACAAATAAATATATACGTACTGTATGGAGACAGAAACCTGGAATGGCTAACCATGGTTTTGATACGTATGTTTATAACCTTGCAGCTCTTGAAATTTTTGCGGACGATATTTGCCGGCATGAGCTTGGACTTAATATGCTGGACTGGACAAGCTTCTGGAACTATGCGGCGTTTGGAATGTTTACGGTGAATTAATATGTTTATAAAAATTCTTAGAATAATATTATATGTTATCATTTGTGTAGCACTTGGAATATTTGCTGTTTACTCGATTATTATTGCCAATGAAGAAAAGCATGACAGATATGATGATAACGAGGAATGACAGGTGAAAGAAGAGTTATCAGATGAAGAAATTTATAAAATATTTATTACCGCATTTGACCAGGAGACTGAAAGAGCACAAAATGATATAGTGCTTTATGAAGATGAAGCTGAATTTGACGATGAAGAAAGCTTTACACTATTTAATAAAAAATAAGTATAAAAAAGTATAAAAAACTTGACTTTTCATTTTATTTATGCGATTATGTACTTGCGTACATAATTTATTATATTCTTATAAGAATACGAAGTTGAGTTGGGATTTTTTTTATGTCCTGATTTATTCAGGAAAAATCCACCACTTTAAATTTTTGAATATTTGACCGGACTATCTGAAATCCCGCGAGGCTTCAGGACTTATTTGAATGTAATTCAATTATGTACGCAATAGTCCGGTCTTTTTATGTCCGGACATATTACGTACATAAGAGGTGTATAGGGATGGATGACTTGGATTTTCGAGATGAAATGGTTGAAATCTTAGACAATGTTGAAAAGAAGCTTGGCATGATTGGAGACTTGATGTTGCAGACTGTGAATTGCAGCGAAGACAACCTTGATGTAAAACGGCGTACTTTTGTTGCTATTGGCGAAACTCTTTTTGACTGTAACACAGATTTAAGCACAATTCACAAAAGAATAGCAAATTACAGTTTATAACGGTTCAAGGTCACAAGAAAAAAAAGGACCTTGAATGAGAGTCAAGGTCCTTTTCATCATAAGAGTTTGCTTTGTTTTTTGATAGGCAAATGTTTAAAAAAAATATACTGTTGTTTTTAGTTTTTGTCTATGATATTATTTTAAAAGGACTAATAATTCTGGCGAATTTTAGTCTTCTTGTGATCTTGAGCCTGTTTCGTTGAAACAGGCTCTCTTTTTTTTACTTATCCAGCTTTGTCATCTGGGAATTAAAAATCTTTTGTGCATCTTCTGCCGGTTTCTGGCTGGAAGGAATGAGCCAGGGTGCTGCTTTTGTAACTGTTGCCGTAAGTCCGCGGAAATATATCATTTCAAGGTCAAAATGAATGCTGTCACCACTTTTTTTAAAGTTTGTTACTCTGTAAATGTTTTTTCCGTACTTTAAGAATTTTCCCTGGTCATGAGCACTTTGTGCAGCTGAAACAAGTGCAGAAGGTCCTGTTCCGTGATGGGTTGGATTATATTTAATTATTTTTTTATTAATTCGAGAACGGTACATACTTTTTTGAACGGGACTTTTAGAGCTACCTCCACGTGCTGAATCTGTTGGAATTGGAAGCTGGCCACCGTTTACTGCAACGTGCAATCCTCCGAACTCCTGGCGCGCCATGTATCCGGCTTTTTCTCTTGCTCCAATGTGGCTTTCTATTTCCTTAAAGGTTTTTGGATTTTCGATTGTGCATCTGTCATAAGCAATCTGTCTTTGTGTGAATGTATTACGCAATGTAAAGCCTGACTGAATGTTTTGCAGCGCATTTTTTCTTGTAAGTGCTGCCTGTACGTTTACGGTATTTACTGCTGCTTTCATCATGGTATTTTTCATATCTTCTGTAAGAAGTGAAATTTTTGACGGGTCATCTATTACCATTTTGTAACCTGAAAACATTTTAACCTCCTGTTTTAATCTTTATATTTTTTGTTTTGACCGGTTCAAAAATCTATTAACTAGTTAATAGTTTTTTGAATTATTGCCACTTAAAATATTTTTATGATTATAGACACTAATAGTCCTGTAATTGGACAAACTTCTGAAGAAATCTGGCAGGATGAGCTTACTAATGCCAGGATTCTTTTAACTGCTATTGAAAAGGCTATAAATACATTTGGCGCAAATGGATCTATCCAGAGTTATACAATTGACACTGGGCAGGATAAACAGACTGTTACAAGGGCTGATATTGGTTCTTTGTTTGCACAAAGAGACAAACTTTTACGTGATATTCAGACTTTGGAAGCACGTTTACATATAGGCGGCAGCAGATGCCGTCAGATTTGTCCGGGGTATTAGTATGGCATTTTTTGGAATTAAAAGCAGAAAGGATTTGCAGATTGAAAATTTAACTGCTCAGAATAAATATCAAGCTCAGCTTCTTGATGCAATGAAAACTACATGGAACGGTTCAAAATATCCTGGTCAATTTGGACTGACTAAAATTCTTGAGCAGTTTGATTACTGGACGCTCAGAAAAAGAAGTTTGCAGCTTTTTACAGAAAATCCTTATGCAAAAGGTTTGATACGCCGTATTGTCAGAAACGAAATTCATACTGGTTTAACTGCTAATGCTAATCCGCTTGGTTCCATCTTATGGCCGGATGCGGACGAAATGGAACAGGCTAACCGTGCGGTCCATTATGGCGATATTATGACAAGCCAGTTTGAGCTGTACTGTAATAACTATGAGATTTTTGACTTTAAGAAACAGCTTACTTTTGGAGAGTTCCAGGAAATGGTGCGCCGTGAAGCTCTTCTTTGTGGCGACGGTGTTATTATTTCGAGAGTGAACAGATATACTGGTCTTCCATCATGGGACTGGATTAACGGTAATAATGTGAGAACTCCAGCTGATTATAAGTGTGTTTCTGGTCATACAATTAAAAATGGTGTTGAACTTGATGAATATGGCCGCCATGTTGCTTATCATATTCAGACTATTGTTGACGGTAAAATCAAATACGAGCGTGTTCCTGTAAAGGGTGAAAAATCCGGTAGACAAATAAGCTGGATGGTTTACGGTTCCGAGAAAATGGCTGACGATGTACGCGGTGAGCCTCTTTTAGCCTGTGTTCTTGGAATGCTTAAAGATATTGACCGCTATAAGGATGCAGAAGTAAGAGCTGCTGTAATCAATGCTTTAATTGCATTTACTGTTCAAAAGGATGAGGGAACTACAATTGGCACTCGTCCTACAGCCGGTCTTGCTCGTCCAATGAGAGAAGTTGGACCGGTTGCTCCTGAAGAAAAGGGACATCAGCCTATAAGCTTAATGGAGCCTGGAACTGTTTTTGACGATCTTGCTCCTGGCGAAAAGGTTGTAAGTTATCAGACCAATCGTCCTAATGTCAATTATGCAAACTTCGAAAATGCAATTTTAGATGCAGTTTGCTGGGCTTTGGAAATTCCGCCTGAGATTGTGAAGCTCAAGTTTACTTCAAGTTATTCTGCAAGCCGTCAGGCTAATAATGAATTTGAAGTTTACCTGAAGTATAGAAACTATAAAAATTCTAAAGATTTTTGCCAGATTGTTTATGAGGAATTCATTATTCAATCTGTCATTAATAATCAGCTTGCTTTACCTGGTTTTATTTTGAGTTGTTTTGACAGCTCAAAATGGAGGATTAAAGCTGCCTGGCTTTCTTGCAGCTGGAGCGGTTTGAGCCGTCCATCTGTAGAAAGAACTAAGGATGTAAAAGCTGCAAATGATGCTTTGGATAATGGTCTTACAACTTTTGACGATGAATGTCGCCGTTTGAGTGGAAGATCATTCCGTCAGAATATTCAGATTTTGAAGCGTGAAATTGATTATGCTCATCAGATGGGCTTTAATCCTCACATTCTGGAAGATAATAACGGTAAGCCAGCTTATGGCACTCCTGGAGAAGAGTTACTTGATCCGCCAGATACGGATAATGACGATTGATGTAAGGAGGTAAATGATGGCTGAAGGTATGACAAACAAGGAATTGATGCTTCAGATGTTTGAAATGCAGAAAGAATCTGCCGTAAACACTCAGGAAATAAAGATTAATATGAAACAATTAGCAGATAAGGTAGCAGAACATGATGAAGCTCTCAAAAAACTTGAAAAAATTCCTGAGGAAATTAAAACAGTAAAAGATCTTGTTACCGAAATTAAAAAAAAATCTGACGATAAAGACTCAAAGCTCGAAGAAAGAATTACTGCACTTGAAAATAAGAGTGGTAAAAACGCTATTGCGGTTTGGAAAATGATTGGTTCTGTTGCTCTTGGTGCTCTTGTAACTGCTATTTTTACTGCAATATGGGCATTTTTTATGAATAAATAAGGAGTTTGTATGGCTGAAGAAAAAAAAGAAAAGGGTGCTAAAGATTATTCTCTTTTTAGCCAGATTCTGGCTGCTATCTGGGTTGCCGGATGGAATACCTGGCAATTTGCAAAAGACATTATTGCAGGTAATCACATTGAGGTAACTGACATTGTATATTCTGGTCTTGCAATTGCTGCCTGTTTTAGTCCGGTTTATCTTTCAATTCTTTTTGACAAGATAAAAGAAATTCGTTTTGGAAGTAAGGATACAGCTAATGAGTAAGTTTGTTTTAATTTTAATTAGCCTTCTTTTTCTTTCAGGTGTTTTTATTGTGTTTTTATTTAAATCTTGGAGAAAAGAAAAAAAATGTCATAAAGATGAGCATGACAGAGCTGAACGTTTACGTTATCAGCTTGAACTGAAAGAGAATCAGGAAAAGATTATGGCTGAGGTGATGGGTGATGTTGAAAAAAAAGAAAATGAAGTTACTGGGCTTTCTGGTCGTGATAAGTATAATGCTATGTCTGACAGGATGCGCAACAACAAAAAAAATAACTGAAGTTGAATACGTTGTTCCTGGAATAATATTTCCAGAATTTCCGGAACTTGTAACTGAATATGAAGATTCAACTGACAGGGTGTATATGAGCCTTGATGAGTTTGAACGGCTTTATCGTTTTAAACTTCGTTATGATGGTATTCAGGAATATTACGAACGTACTAAAGAATTATATGAGGGATTAAACAATGAGGATTAATGAATTTGTTTCAAAAAATATTGGCAAGAAAGTCGATTTTGACGGTGCTTTTGGTGCCCAGTGTGTAGATTTATTCAGAGCTTATTGTCGTGATGTTCTTGGAATTGGTAATACTGGAGCTGTTGAAGGTGCAAAAGATTTATTTTTGAATTATGACAAACTGCCTTTGGAAAAAAAATATTTTGAAAAGATTACAAAAGGTCCGGTAACTGGTGATATTGTTGTATGGGGTGAAACGAAAACTAATAAATATGGCCATGTTGCAATTGTTATTGGTAATATGCCTGGACGTGACCTGTTGATTTTTGAACAGGACGGTTTTAAGCAGGATGGTGCAAAACTTTCAATACGAACAATTGACAATCTTTTAGGTTATTTAAGATTTAGAAACGCGTAGGAATTGTGATGGATAAAAACGAAATACAGGAAGAAATACACTCCGGAAAGGGAGTAAAAGCTGATAGCGGAAAACCTGATTATAGCCTTTTAAATTTAAAAAATCTTGAAGGCATGGTTAAGGTTCTTACTTTTGGAGCTAAGAAATATTCCCGTGATAACTGGAAAAAGGTGCCCGATGCTAAAAACAGATATTATGCTGCATTACTTAGACATTTATCTGCATGGCAAAATGGAGAGGAAATTGATAGTGAAAGCGGTATGAGTCATTTGGATCACGCGTTATGTAATCTCTATTTTTTGCGGGCTTTTGAAAAGGTGGACGAAAAGCCACTCTAAATGTACAATGTAGTCATGGAGATACAAACATGATTATTGACAATGAAGAGAAAGCAATTGAAGCTTTGAATGATTTGAGAATGTATGGTGACATTCTGGCATCCGGAATAGATAAAAATGATACGTTGCATCCGGATTCGCTTTGTCACATGGGTGAAAAAATTATCGAGGCTTCTGAGAAAATTAGCCAGGCTATAAAAGATGACAGGTAAATTAAAAGGTTACTACTTTTGAAAGTAGTAACCTTTTTTTTATGTAAAAAAAAATATTAAAAAAAATACAAGAGTTAATAGTTTTTATAGTTTTGTGAGTGCAAAATTGTAACTATGAAAACAATTTTGATGAATTCACAGATTGGTTCAAGCTGGTGGGATGAGGGCATTACTGCTGATTTTATCCGTGAAGAGCTTGCTAATTTTAATGAAGAAGATAAAAAGTTACGTTTTAACATTGACAGTCCTGGCGGTTCAGTTTGGGAATGTATTTCTATTTTTAATGTTATTCGCGAATTTATCCGTAATAATCCTGATGTAGAAGTAGACACTTATATTCAGGGAATGGCTGCCAGTGCAGCTTCTGTTATTGCACTTGCTGCAAAATGCGAAAATCCAAAATCAAAAATTTTTGTTGAAGATAATTCTGTATTTATGATTCATAACGCATGGACTTCTATTGCTGGGGACCATAACAAGCTTGATAAAACAAGTAATCTTCTTATCCAGATGGATGCAGTTATGAAAAAGACTTACTGCAAAATTACTGGTAAGGATGAATCAGAAATTACAAAAATGATGGATTCTGAAACTTATATGTTTGGATCCGAAATTATTGAGCAGGGATTTGCCGATGAGATTATCTCTTCTGGCGATGCTCATGCTACTGAAACTGACAAGAATGCACTTTTTGCTCAGGTAAAAATGAGTATTGAAAAAACTATGTCAGAAATTAAATGCGAGGCTGAGGCTAAAAGTTTTGACCGATGTGTCGCCATGTTTGGTATTACGGGGGCTGAGGCTCCTCATAATAAAACTGCCGTAAATGCGGCAAATAATAACAAGGAGGAGCTTCCTATGACTTTGGAAGAACTCAAGGCTAAAGAGCCAGCTCTTTATGCTCAGGTTTTGAACACTGGTATTGAAGAAGGTGTTTCTAAAGAACGTTCCCGCTGTTCAGCTCATTTGAAGATGGCTGAATCTGCTGGATGTATGGATGTAGCTGCAAAATATATCCGCGATGGTTCAGCTGTTGCAGATGATGATGTACAGGCTACATATTTTGAAAAACGTGTTGCTTGCGCTCAGAATGCTGCCCGCGTAGAAGATAATGTTGACGGTATTAATACTCCAGCAAATGCTTCTACTACTGATTCTGGAAAAGATGAAGTTATGATGGCTGCTTTTGATAAAGCACTGGGAGGTCTTAATGGCTAACATGAATATCCAGAACTACGGTTCTGACAAAGAAATCGTACAGGGTGACGGTTTCTACGAAACTGGTAAAGTGACTGTTGCTGCTAACGGTGAAGTTGTTCAGGGTGATCTTCTTGCACGTGACAGACAGGGTTCAGGAAAATTCATTCCTTACACTGGCGTTGCTGTAAGTGGTCTTATTGATCCAATTTGTGCTATTTACACTGGAAAAGAAAAGCTTGAAGGTGGTGTTTCTGGTAAGGATATTCCTATCAGTGCTTTCATTGCTGGTCCTGTAGATGGTTCAAAAATTAAAGTTGCCGGAACTGCTGCAACTGCTTTACAGAAAGATTTGGCAAAGAATGCCGGAATCATTCCTGTATCAATCAACGAAATGAATGCTACTGACAATCAGTAGTTAGGAGATGCTTTATGCAGAGTATTTTTAAAGAGAAAGTTCTTAAACTTTTCCAGTCCACTCCAAAAATGGACAAAATGGGTTTCTTGTCTTCTTTCTTCAAAACTACAGAAGAAGATTATACAGATGCAGAATATGTTGACATTGACATTGTTCGCTCTGGTGAAAGTGTAGCTCCTGTACTCCGTGATATTGGAACAGGTTCTGTTGTTGTAGCAGATGATGTTTTCACTGGTAAGCAGATTAAACCTCCTGTTTATTCTCTTACTCGTCCGGTTAATATTTTTGACCTTATGAAGAGACAGCCAGGTGAAAATGAATATGCAGAAATTGGAACTTGGTTTGGCCGCCTTGTAAACATTCTTAAACGCGCTTTTGCTCTTATGAGTGGTATGCTTGTTCGTTCTGTTGAACTTCAGGCTTCTCAGGTGCTTCAGACTGGTGTTCTTACTCTTACTGATGACAAAGGTAATGCAGCTTATACTTTGGACTTTAAACCAAAGGTAACACATATTAAGACTATTCTTAATCTGTGGGATGGCGGTTCAGCTGATCCACTTGCTGACCTTGAAGAAATGGCTGATGCAATCCGTGATGACGGCCTTGTAGATGCTTCAATTGCAATATTTGGTGCTAAAGCATGGAACGCATTTATCCAGGATACAAAGGTTCAGGCTGCATTAAAGAAAGATGGTCTTGCACTTGGTAATCTTAGCCCTCGTATTGTAAACAAGGGTGGTAAGTATATGGGTTATGTTGAACTCGGTGCATACCGTATTGAACTCTTTGTTTATAACGGACGTTACACAGACTTTGGTTCAAACACTGTCAAGAAATACGTTGATGATAACAATGTAATCATGATGGCTGATGTTGAAGATCTTGACTTCCGTACTGTTTACGGTGGTGTTCCTTCTATTGGCATGGATGAGCCTTTTGCTTCTGTAATTCCTGATGAAGTTACATACGCAAATGGTGTTCGTATTCACAATCGTGTTTACAAGGATCAGAAAGGCAATACTTATTCAGCAGAAACAACTGTACGTCCAGTAAGCATTCCTGTTTCAATTGACAGATTTGCCTGCTTTACTGTTTTGTCTTAATTCAAATAACAGCCGGATTGATTTTCTTTCCGGCTGTTTTAGGAGTTTGGTATGAAATATGTTGTTGCTGAAGGCGTTACGTTTGGAAGCAAAAATAAAAACTATTATTCTGGTGATGAAATTACCAGGGATGTTTTTAGTCCATCGGACGCTTTTGATAAGTTTGTAAAAGACGGGAAGATTATTCCTGTTGAAGGTTCAAAACCTGCTGCTACTGTTAAGTCTGAAGAAAAAACTGAAGAAAAAGCAGAAGCTCCAAAGGATGAGCCTAAAGAAGAGCCTAAAAAAGAAGCTGTAAAAGTTTCTGAAAAAGGAAATAAGGGGAAGAAATAATGGGTTTAAGGCAGCTTGCCGAACAGGATTTGGCAATTACATTGACAGACACTGAAAATGGCGGAGCTTGCAATTTTACTCTTATTAATCCCTGTGGAAACGGTTTTACCTTGTCTGGATTCGTGGGAGATATTGGCTATTTAGTTGATACTGAAGGGAATCCAGTTGCTGGCCGCACAATTACGGTTGTGTACAGACTAAGTGACTGTAAGTCTGCTAACCAGTATGTAAAACCTGGACACGGCTGGCGTGTCATTTACACGGATATGTCTGAGCATGAATGGATTCTTGATGTAGTCCGTTTTGAGCCGGATAGAACTCTTGGAGTTGGTCGATTGATAGTCACTCTTGATATTGGCACTTCTTCAGGCGAAGAAGGTGGCGACAATGAGTAGTTACGTTGTAGATGAGTTATTAAGTACGCCGGATAATGTTGAGATTATCCGCGATCAGGTGTGTGGTATTCTGGCGCTGGAAGGCGCTCATCAATATGAGTTAGCGCAAGCCGCCGCCCTGGAAACAGCTGATGATTACAATCTGTCTGTTTATCTTGAAAATGATGAGCCGTGGTCGTTGCAGACCGAGGAAGATAATACTTTTCCTAAGGTTAATGTTTCTCTGCAAGCAGCTGAAACAAGTGCAGGTAGTAGCTCAACAAATACTACCAGCAAAACTGCAACAATTGTAATTGACTGTTATGCTACTGGAACTTTTGATGGTAGCGGTAAAAGCGGAAGAATGGCTGTTCTCAAAGCCTGGAAAACAGCGCGAATTGTTCGCAACATTCTTGAAGCTGCTAACTACGCTTACTTAGGTTTGCGTGGAATCGTTTCAAAGAGGACTGTCACAAGCTTTGAAACGGGCTTTCCGAACGTACAAAACGCGGCTATCCGCGTTTGTATTGTTCGTGTAAAGCTGCTTGTGGAATATAAAGAAGTATCTCCACAAGTAAGCGGGGTTACAATTGACCCTATAAGTTTGAAAATTACTGACGATACCGGTTTGGTAGTCGTTGATATGTGTGAGGAGGAATAAGATGGGTGTTAGTGCTTCGTCAATTTCACGCGTTACTGGTGTAGAAGTTAAATACAAAAACTTCAATGCTGGTGCTGCTGCATTACTGCCTCAGCGACTTGCCATTATCGGTCCAGGTAACGCTGATAAGACATTTACTACTGATAAGTATGAATGTGAAGGCAGTGCCGCTGCTGTTGCAGAAAGGTATGGTTACGGTTCTCCGTTACATCTTGCTGCACGTCAGCTCTTTCCGGAGACTGGAAGCGGTGCAAGTTTCCCTGTAACAATTTATCCTGTTGCTGATGGTTTAAGTGCTGTTGCTGCAACTGGAACTCTTACTGTTACCGGAACAAGTGCAACTGAATCTGGAAGTTGTGCTATTTATATTGGCGGTATTAAAGTAGAATTTGCCGTAACAAAAGGAAATACTCCTGATGATGTTATGGTTGCAATCGAAAATGCTATTAACAGCGTTCTTGAAATGCCTGTTAAAGCTGAATACGATGATGACAATGCAAAAATTGATTTAACTGCTAAATTTAAGGGTACTATTGGTAATCTCATTAAGATTGAACTTGAATGCAATATTACAGGTCTTACATTTGCTTCTGTTGCTATGGCAAACGGTGCTATTGACGGTGATGTAGACACTGCATTGGCTGCAATCGGTTCTGTATGGGAAACAATCGTTCTTGACCTTTATCCTTACAGCAATACATCTAACCTTGATAAATACTTCAATTGGGGTGTTGACCGCTGGGGTGTTCTCAATAAGAAAGGTTGTCTTGTTGCTCACGGTTGTACTGACAATTACGCAACACGTACAGCTATTACAGATGATCGTCCTACTGATTACATAAACTTCCTTATCCAGTCTACTGGTTCAAGAGAATTACCTTTTGTTGTAGCTGCAAAAGGTCTTGTATCTGACATTATGACTACAGCTGACAGTGACCCTGCAATGGGTTACAAAGGTCTTCTTGGTGGTCTTCATACTGGAGCCGATACAGTTCAGGAAGTTTATACTGTTCGTAACCAGGCAATGCAGAAAGGTGCGTCAACTAACCTTAAAGAAGGTTCTGTCGCACGCCTTAATGATATTGTAACTTTCTACCATCCGGTAAATGAAGGTAAATATCCTTCTCGCCGTTATGTTGTAGACATGATGAAGCTTATGAATGTTGTTTACAACGTCCGTCTCATTATGGAAGCTGATGAAATGATTGGTGTTCCACTTGTTCCAGATGCTGATGTAGTTACAAACAAAAATGCTGTACAGCCAAAAGTTGTAAGAACTGCATTTATAAATCTTGCTAAAAGTTTGGCTAAGAAAGCAATTATTTCTGATGCTGAATTCACAAAGAAAAATCTGGAAGTTGACATTGACAGCGAAAATCCAAAACGCCTCAATGTTACTTTCCCTGTAAAGCTTTCTGGAAACATTGAAGTAAGCAGCACTGATGTTTATTTTGGTTTCTTTTTAGGAGGTAACTAATGGCCAGCGGATGTATTGAATCAATTGTTATTAACGGACGTCGTTTCACAACTGATGCAGAAGATACTTGTGAAATTACATACGATGGATTTGAAAATGAAGTTAAACCTAATGGTGACGGTACAATGAGAGTTGTAAAAAGCCGTCATGCTGGAAAAATTGAAGGTTTAAACATTCTTATGGATCCTAGTCGAGATGACCAGGAATTCATTAAAGAGGCTCAGGACTCTATGGACTTCTTTGACGTATCAGCAACTTTGGTTGATGGTGTTGTTATTGGCGGTTCAATGCAGCTTACTGACGCCGTATCAACTGACCTTAAAGAAGGTACTGCCGGAATTACCCTGGAAGGTACTCTCGAAAAGTTAGGTTAATGATGTAACTTTAAGCAGTGCGTTCCTGTTGGTCCCATCAAAAACCCGGCGGGAATACACTGCTTTTTTTTAACTACTTTTGAAAGTAGTAATTTATAGGAGATATAAAGAAAAACAGGTTGTTGCAGATGAAGTTTGCGAAAAAGAATTTATACAGTGGTGTGATGAAAATGGCGTTGATTATGATGAAACTGCCATGGACGATGAATCACTTGTAGGGTTTAAAAAGAATAAACAGACGATACTAAAAGCTTGCAAAGAAGGTCGTCTTGTTTTTGATGGTGGATGTATTGAATATACAGTTTCAAATAAATCTCCAGAGGGATTTTCTGGAACTGTATTAAAAATTGGACAGCCATCTGGAAGAATTTTTACTGCTACTGATGGTTATAAAGAAACAGAACTTTTTAAGAAACAAGTAAGCATTATGAGTGCATTAACCGGCAAAGACTTGAAGTTCTTTGATAAACTTCATGCTATTGACTTCCGTGTTTTACAGGCGGTAGTGCTTTTTTTCTTAACTATATAACTTTTGAGGTTGCGTACAAAGCGCAACGTAAAAAGATACGCGGTTTTAGCGGTATATGTATGGCAATCAGACAAATATATTCTGATTATCATTTACCGATAATGCCGCGTGATATAACGCTTAAAGAAATTCATTTTTTCTATGATGCGTTAATTGACGGTTTAATTGAAATCCAGAAAAACGAAAAGGAGGTAAAACGTGGCAAATAGATATGCTGTTGAAACAGTTTTTAAGGCAGTTGATGCTATGACAGCTCCTTTGAAAAATATGGAAGGTTCAATGAAAAACCTAACTGGCGTTAGTGCTGCCGTCAATTCTAAAATTAAAAATGACATGAAGAGTGCTGAAAGACAATTAGATGCTTTTGGCAATAAAGTTAAAAATGGCGCAAAACTGGTTGCAGCAGCTGCTGTAGCTGCAATTGGAGCCGGTTTTGTTGCTGCTACAAAACAATATATTGAATTTGATAATGCACTGCATAGTGCCGGCGCAGCATTTAGTGACATTGATGCTTCCGCTGCTAATTTTGAAGAGCAATTAAAAAGCCTTGGAACTGCTGCAAGAGAAGTTGCAGCAATTACTGAATTTAACGCTAAGGATACAGCCGATGCGCTTGCTACTCTTGCCCGTGCCGGTGTTCAAAGTAATAATGCCATTGCTTTACTTCCAGGCGTTGCTGATTTGGCAACTGCTGCCTGTGTAAGTTTAAATGATGCTGTAGGTATGGCTGTTGGTGGTCTTAATATTATGGGTCTTATGACTGATGATCCAGTTAAACTTGGCGATAATATGAAATACATGGCCGATGTTATGGCTTATACTGCTGACAGTGCAAATATGTCTTTGGTTGATGTAAGTGAAGCTATAAACCAGGGTGGAAATTTCTTTAAAACTGCAAATAATAATCTTGAAACTTTTAGTGCATCTTTAACAGCTTTAGCAATGAATGGCATTGCCGGAGCTGAGGCTGGTGTGCATTTACGCAATATAATGACAAACCTTTCTGCTCCTACTGCAAAAGCAAGTAAAGCTCTTGCTGAGTTAGGAATTAATACAACTGATGCAGAAGGTAATTTGTACAGTATTATTGATATTGTTGGGCAATTTCAGGAAAGCCTTGATGGTATGGGAGATGCTCAGAAAAATGAATATCTTTATAATGTTTTTGGTAAACAAAATATTGCTGCATTTAACGCATTGATGAATGCAGGTTCAGAATCTCTTAATCAATTTGCAATTGCCGCTGGTAACTCTTTTGATGCTGCCGGAAACAAGGCTAATGCAATGCGTCAAAGTATTAGTAATCAGATTGAAGTCTTAAAATCAGGATTAACTGAACTTGGATTTAAGTTTGTTGAAGCTTTCCGTGAAAAAGGAAGTAATGCTCTTCAATCTTTAATTAACTGGATTCAGAATTTCGATCCTACAACTTTGATAAATGCTTTAATTGGAATAACTGATGCAATTGCTAAAATGGTTCAAATTGTCTGGGCGTTACGGGTACCAATACTTACTGTTGTAGGTGCCATTGCATTATACAAAACTACTATTATGGGAACTGTTGTTGCCATGAAAGCATGGAATGCAATTCAGACAATTATAAAAGCTGCTCAAATTGCCTGGGTAGCAATAACTCAAGGAACTGCGGCAGCTCATACAATGCTTACCACTGCACTTACAGCTCAAACAGCAAGTGCAGCTGCTGCAACTACTGCTACTGGTGCTATGGCAGCAGCTGAAGGAACTGCTACTGCTGCAACTACAGGATTTAATCTCGCTTTACTTGCTAATCCTATAACATGGATTGTTCTTGCTGTTATTGCATTAATAGGTGTTATTATCCTTTTAGCTACTCACTGGGACCAGGTAACAACTGCACTTAAAAACGCATGGCAATGGATAAGTAACGTTGCATCTATTGTCTGGGATACGCTGGTAGGTGCGCTTCAAAAAGCGTGGGAATGGGTTGTAAACCTTGCCCAGGGAATATGGGAACATTTAGTGGGCGCATGGAACGGTTTTGTTAACATTATAAAATCTCTTGTTGAGCCGGCAATAAATGCAATTTGGACTCCAATTAAAAAGATTATAGACGCTTTCTCTAATGGCGGAATTCTTGCTGGAATTAAACAGATTGGTGTTTCAATCTTAAAATGGATGCTTACTCCTCTTCAAAATATTTTGACATTGATGAGCAAAATTCCTGGAATTGGAGATAAGTTTGCCGGAATTAATGAAAATATTAATAACTGGTTAAGTGGTATGGAATATCAGAATGAAGATCTTGATATACAAAAAACTGCTCCTGTAACAACGGCAGAAAGATATTCATACAGTCAAAACACAACAACTAATAACAGTAATGTTACTATTGGTCTTGAAAAAGGAATTACAAGTAAAGTAAGCGGTCCGGCTCCTGGTATTACTATTACAACCGCTTCAAGTGGTGCTTTTTAATCATCGTTGATGATTTTTAAAAAAATATTATGGAGGATAAAAATGAAAACTTCTTATTTGGGCCGGTATTGCAGAAAGTACTGTAACAAGTCTTATTACAGCTGTCATTGGTCTTGTAGTTCTTGTAACTGGACTTTTGCCGGCACTTTTAGCAAAAAAGAAGTAAACTTAAAAGCAGTGTTTGTTTTTAATGTTTATATCTCCTGAGGCGTGTGTACAACACGCCTCTTTTTATTGTGGTGATTTATCCACAATATCCACAGAGTTTTCCACAATTTGAATTTTAATCTGTTGTTAATAGTTTTTTGAATGGTTGCAAGTAATAATTATTGATATGAATATTACTGACGTTAAATATACGAGTCCCAGCGGAAAAGAGTTTACTTTTGTCTTTGAAGACGTGACAAAAGAAACAGATCTTAAAACTGCTACTTTTACGTTTCCAGGAAAAGACGGGGCATACATTCAATCTTTAGGACGTGGCGGACGTCGCTTTCCTATGAGCTGTATTTTTACTGGAGAAAGTTGTGTTGATGAAGCTGATAAATTTGAAGAAGCTCTTGAAGAAAGTGGAATTGGTAGTTTACAACATCCTTTATACGGAGTTCGTTCTGTTGTTCCTACAGGTACGATTAAAAGACGTGATGGCCTAGTAAAAGAAGTAAATACTTCTGTAATTGAAATTACTTTTAGTGAAACTATAGCAGATGTTGAATTATTAAAAAGTTCTGAAGAGTTATCCAGTGCAATAAACAAAGCTGCTGAAAGTTTTGTAGATGCTGCAATTGATGAAATTGCTGTTACAGTTACGATTGCTAACACTTCAGAAATGCTTAAGGTACAGGAAAATGTTGCAGCAGCAATTAAAGCTATTGATGATAACATGATGAATATCAGTGTAACAGCCGGAAAAGATAAAATAAGTTTAAATGAGGCTGTAAATGGAGCTTATGCAGCATTAAGAAAAGTTGTTACAAAATCAACAAAATTTACTGAAGATATACGTGGTTTTGCGTCTACTGTTTTCAAGCTTATTAGATTACCATCAGAACTTGCTTGTGTTCCTGGACAGATTCTTACAGCTTATACTTCTATGGCACGGGATATTATCAAGAAATTCAAGAATGATCCATTTGGAATAAATAAGGTTAAAAATCAGTATGCTGTTGCAAAAATGAGTCTTGAAGGTGCTATTTGTGCTGCTTGTGAAGGAATGGTTTTTAGCTGTGTTAATAGTAATCCGGCAGGAACTTCTGGAGAAAATGATATTGGTTTTAAGAATCGTGAAGATGCTGTTTTAGCAGCCGAACAGATTCAGGAACTGTTTGAAGATTTTAAAACATTCTGTGATAAAAAAATAAGTCAAAATGTTTCTGTTGAAACAGATGCAAGTTATGAAGCTTTACTTGAAGTTGTAACTAAATCTGTTTCATTAATTTTAGACACTGCATTTAGTCTTAAAAAAAGGCGTGTTATTACTTTAGATCGTGACAGACAGTTGGTTGAATTACTATCTGAATTATATGGTGATATAGATTCTCATATTGATGAATTTATTTCAGATAATGATTTAAATATTGAAACAATAAAAGTAATTCCTATGGGTACAGAGGTTGCTTATTATGTCTAAGTCACATACTGTATCAAAAGGTGATACACTTTCAGGTATTTCTCTCAGATATTACGGTTTAGCCGGAAAGTGGACTCTAATTCGTGATAGTAATCCTCAGTTAATTAATCGTAAAACTGCAATTGACGGAAGTCCTTTAATCTTTCCTGGTGACATTTTAATTATTCCTGAAGAAATAAAGCCTACAGAAAATGTTTCAGAAGTTACTCCAAAAACAGCAGTTCCAATTAAACTCAATCCTGAAAAAGCTGAAGATATTTCCATATTGATTGACGGAAAAATGTTTACCGGTTTTTCAGGATATACAATTGAAATGCCTGTTGATTCGTTCGACAGTTTTTCCTTTTCGGCTCCTTTTGACGATGAAAACGATGTTGTTAAGGATGCTTTTAAACCATTTACCTACAAAAAATGTACTGTTTATTATGATGGAAAATTATTGTTTAACGGTATTTTACTTACTCCTAATCCGGAAAGTTCTGATAATGAAAAAGCTGTAACTTTACAAGGGTATCCTGTTTGCGGTGTCATTAATGATGTTTGTTTACCAGAAAGCAAATATCCTCCTGAATATAATGGTTTGAAGCTCAGTGAAATTGCCAGGGATTGTTGCAGTCCTTTTGGTTTTAATATTGTTATTGATGGGGACGAAGGTGCAGTCTTTGAAAAAGTTGAGTATTCCCCTGGAGATAAAATACATTCGTTTTTGAAAAAGCTTGCTGAACAGCGTGGTTTATTGATTACAAACAAAGAAAACGGGGATTTACTTTTCTGGACTCCAAAAAAGGAAAAAGTTTGCTGCACAATAAAAGAAGGTGAATTGCCTTTTATCAGCTGCAAAGGAAGTTTTGATAGCCAGAATTTTTTCAGTCATGTAACTGGATATTCTAAGGTTGAAAAAGAAGATGATTGTAATTCTTACACATACGAAAACTCTTATTTAAGTAAACTTGGTGTTTTACGTCCTTATGCTTTTATTGCTGATGATGCCAGTTCTACAGATTTAGAAAATGCAGTTAAGGCAAAAGCTGGCAGAATGTTTGCTTCTGCAATTTCTTATACATTGACTGTTCTGGATCATAAAAATCCTAATGGTGATTTATGGAAAAAAAATATGGCCATTTCTCTTTTAGCTCCAGGTGCAATGATTCATAAAGAAACTGTTTTTTTAGTTGATAAAGTTCATTTTGAAAGAAGCGATACTAATGGCAATCAAACAACTTTAACTTTAGTTTTGCCAGGAGCTCGTGACGGCTCATTACCGGAGGATTTTCCATGGGAAGAATAGGAAAACTTATTAAAACTGAAATTGAAAAATTTATTATTGCTACAGTTGAAACTCGATATAAATTCAATCAAACAGCAGATTTTTATGCTGCAAGTGGTGACGATGCTCCTCCTTTGGAGAATGACAGAATTGCATTGATAGATATTGATGGAACAGGAAATTTTGCTGCAATTGGTGTTCTTATGGTTAGCCAGGGAGCAAACCCTGGAGAAAGAATTTTATATTCAAGAAATTCTGATGGTGAAGTTCAGGCAGTTCTTAAACTTTTAGGTGACGGTACTATACAAGGTATTGCGCCAAAAAATTTTGAAGTGACAACAGATGAGGATATAAAACTTGAAGCTTCTGGCGATGTTGGAATTAAGGGTACTAACATAAAAATGGAAGGAAAAATCGAAGCTACAGGAGGTAGTTTCAAGTGCGGGGGTACTGTTAGTCCTACAGGTTCTGGAGCTTTATGTGGTATTCCGGTTTGTCCTATTACTGGTGCGCCTCACGTTGGTGATACCGCAATGGGAACTTAATAAGAGGTATTTTATGGCAATGAATGGAGATATTCTTGGAAAGGCTATTGCTGATGCAATCGTAGATAGTGAAGCAACAGCAGAAGGTAAACAAAAATGTGAGGAAATCTGGAAAAAAATTGCCGGAGAAATTGTTTCTCACATTCAAACTTATGCAACTGTTCCAGCCGGAATTAGTGTTTCCACTACTGGAACTCAATCTGCTCAGACTGGAGCTACTACAGCTCCTGGGAGTGTACAATGACAGATTTTAAAGGTGATGTTTTATTTATTGATACTCCTGATGGTGGAAATATTCAAATAGAAAACGGGCTTGTTTTGGATGATAGAGGTTTTCAAACAGCTGTTTACCTTAGTTTATTTGGCGGTAATTTTGATGATCCGGTAGTTATAGAGAGTAATAAATCATGGTGGGGCAATTTAATTGGTGATAAAGAAACTGAATTAAGAAGTCAGTTTCAAAATATTATTTGTTCACTGCCTCTTACTACTAAAAATATTAGAGTTGCTGAAGATGCAGCTAAACAGGATTTAACCTGGGTAATTGATAATGGAATTGGTGATGAAATTATAGTTACTGGTTCTATTGAAAATATAAAAGAAGCGTCATTTGAAATTGTAATTTCTAAGAATGGTCAAAACATTCTAAATACAACCTATGGCGTACAATGGGAGGCTATGAATGGCATTTGAAAATAAAACTATTAAAGAAGTTTATGACGTTGTAGTAGCTGGCTTTGAAACTGAGTTTAATACTGAATTTCGCTTACTTCCAAAAGCTTTTATTCATGTATTGGCTAAAGTGTGGGCTGGTATTTACATTGTTCTTTACAAACTTGCTGGATGGATTTTTTTGCAGATATTTCCATCTACTGCCAGTTATGGAACTGTAGAAATACTGGGCAAGAAAATAAATCCTCTTGTTGAATGGGGTACTTTAATCGGTTGTGGTGAGCCTTATGATGCTACAACCTTTTCAGCACAAGTTAAAGTTACTGTTTTAGCAGATGGAATCATTTCCAGTGGCACTCAGCTTAAAAGTTCTTTAACTGGAAAACTTTATCTTGTAAACGAAACTGTTGTTATTGATTCTTCTTTAGGTGATACAGCTTTAGTATCTGTAGATTGTTCAGAATCTGGAACAGCTGGTAATCTTGAACAAGATGATGAATTAAAATTTGTTAATCCACTTGGATTTATTGGTGATAAAGCTGTAATTGACAGTATTGATAATATCGCTGTTGATTCTGAAGCTATTGAATCGTATAGAAACCGTATCAATAATAGATGGAAAACACAGCCCCAGGGTGGAAGTTTATCTGATTATAGAATCTGGGCTTCTGACGTTGAAGGTGTATATCAGACTTATGTATATTCTGATGATGATTCGGCAGCAGGAGTTATTATTTATGTTTGTGCGGATCCTGGAATAACAGGTTCCAGAATTGCAGATAATGCACTTTGCAAAGCTGTTGGACATTCTTGTACATATAATCCTGAAACTGGAGAACAGAATCGTAAACCAGTAACAGCTGTATTAGATCCGGATTTTAATGAAAGTTATTCAAATGTAAAGAGTGTTACTGAAAGTATTTTTGATGTTTACATTGTTAATTATTCAGGCGATGTAGATGCAATGAAAAATAACCTCAAAACATCAATTGAAAATTATCTTTTTGAACGTGAGCCTTATATTCGCGGATTATCTGTAGATAATAACAGAGTTGATTCAATCAGTGTTAATAACCTGGTTGGAATAATGAATGAAATTGCTATTGCAAATACTGCAAGTTTTGACAGTATTGATTTAAGGCATTCATCCGCAAGTATAACTGAATATACGCTTGGACGTGGAGAACTAGCTAAATTAGGCAATCTTTACATTAATGGGGTTGCTGTATGAAATTAGAATGGTTTAAGGTTATTTCATATCTTTTTCCTCGTTCAAAAGCATTTAGGGCTGTTGCAAATAATTATTTTAGAAAATTTATAAGCTCAGTTGCTTATGGTCCTGATGATATTCAGAAATATCTTGAAGATGTATATGGTGATTTATTGCCGGAATCTACAAGAGAGCTTGATAAATGGGAAGCTCAATTTGGAGTTGTTTTTGCGTCTCAATATGATGAATCAATTAGAAGGAAGCTTTTAAAATCTTTCTGGAATATTAATACCGGTGGTCAATCTACATTATACATCCAGAATATTTTACAGCTTATTTCTCTTGATTTTCATGTTATTGAAAATTTACCTGTTCGAAATCCTCGAGATTCTAATGCAGCTTATGCAGCAGTAAATGGAAATAAACAAATGGTAAATAGCAATAAATATGCTGTGAATGGTAGAAAAATTGGAGATTCAAGTTTTATTCCTACTGTTTTAAAAAATGATTCAGAAAGTTTTTATTCCTTGCCATCTCAAGCTGATTATTGGAATAACTGTTTTTTTATTTGCAAAAGCGTCATACGAAATAGATACAATGCAATTATGTATGTAGAAAAATTGCAAGTAGAAGAAAAGTGGAAAGAATTTATTGAATTTATTGTGCTGAAAGTTAAACCAGCACATACAACGGCAATTTTGTTCGTTGAATATATTTAGGGAGGAAAAAGTCATGATTAAAATTGATAGTACTTATTCAAACTATTATGACGATACAGATCCGAATTATCCAGGTGGTAAAGCTGTTGATGCTGCAACTGATGAAGGCATTGACGGCACTCCTTACAAAGCTGACTGGATGAATGATGTTATTGGAGCTTTCCAGGCACTTTATGTTGAAGCATTTGGAAATATCACTGGAATAACTGGTTTACCAGATAAAGTTGGAAATTCTGATGTAGTACGTGCTGTTCAAAAAATGATTGATAAAGCTTCTGATAAAAAGTTTTATCAGTTTGAAGTGGATGCAGCTTCTGTTGTTATTCCTTGGGGAGATTTTGAAAGAACTTACAATTCTGGAATCAATTATCTTGTATATGCAGTTCTTGCTGAAGATAACGGAGACGTTTTACCAATTAGAACTCATGTTGATTCAGACGGTGTTCATCTTACTATACGAGAAATTAAAGACAATAAAGTACAGGATATTCAGCGTCCTGTTGTTTGGGGTTCTTTTGTTTTTGGTGAAAAGAAATGGGCAGAAGCTTGTCCATTTAAAGTAAATATTATCATCAAGGAGGCTTAAAGATGGTAGGTATTCCTTCTAAGTATAATACTAAAAAGGATTATGAAAACGCTG
This sequence comes from uncultured Treponema sp., assembly GCA_937892225.1. Classification (GTDB taxonomy): domain Bacteria; phylum Spirochaetota; class Spirochaetia; order Treponematales; family Treponemataceae; genus Treponema_D. Next base: position 13,879 of record CALAUH010000161.1, on the reverse strand, counting down.
TTGATTATGCAGTTAAAACAAACAGCGGAAAAGGTGAAGTAGCACGTGCGCTTCATGATTTACAGGATAATGTCTATATGTTGGTTTTGAAAGAAACAAGCAAAGATGTTCCGGCTGAAGAGCAGAAAGCTGACGATTTTGAAAAAGTATTAAATCCAGCTTGCAAGAAAAACAAACTTGGTTTTACTGATCAAGAAATAAATGCTTTACTTGCAAAAGTAGAATAGGAGAAACAGATGGCTTTAAAGTTATGGAAAGATGGAGTTGACAGTGCATCAATTGCTACAATTCCAGAAAACGGAAATTTTAAGTGTATAGGTAATTATTACCTGGCAAAAAAGGATCCATTTTTATACGATGAAGATAAACTCATTCTTAAAGATGGTTTTTGTATTGACCTTTATGATGGCGTAGACTGGAGACAGTTTTCTAACCGTGGAAATATTGAGTTTGATCCAGCTGCTAATCTTGATACTGGAGATACTCTTCAGTATGGTAAGGATTATTTTGTTTACATAGTTTTAAACAATTCTAATCCTGAAATCATTGTGTCACTCAATGGCACTTATCCTGATGGCTTTGACGAAAACAACTCAAGAAAAATTGGCGGTTTTCATGTTGGACATATTAGAAAAGTTTCAACTGATGGTCTTTGGGTTCCTGTTGATTCTACTGGTCAGAAATGGGGTTCATCTGGAACAAAATGGCAGGATAATGTAACAACTGGTATTGTTCCTAATTCAGTTTGGGATCTTAAAAATCGTCCACGTACATTATTTGGTGGAATGGTTAAAATTAATGCTAATTTATGGGCATCAATTTACATACCATCTGTTGATGAGGCAATTACATTTATGGCCGGCACAAACGGTTTAAGTGTTGCTGAAGGTAGTCTTCAGTCGAAGTATGGAGAGTTGCCGGCAACTGGAACTGAAGGTCTTAATATGTTCAATTTCAATGAACTTGCACATCGTCAGGGTATGCGACTTCTTGATTACAGCGAATGGCTCGATGTTGCTTTCGGTTCTCCTCAGGGAGAAGATGGTTCAAACAATTATGGTTGGACAAAAACAACCAATTCAGGACGAGCTAGAACAGGATGTCAGGTTGATAATGCAACTGGAGAAAGAGACACTGTTAATGGTGTTAAACCATTCGCAATTTCTGCAAAGAATGCCGTAGACTGTGCAGGAAATGTATATGAATGGACAAAAACAATGTCACTTGATTTTTCAAGTTCGACTTCTTGGAACTGGCAGAACGTTTTAGGAGCTAACCAGGGACAGGCCTATCTTCCAAACTCCACTGGTTTGCACGCATTGATTTGCGGTGCGTACTGGAGCCACGGGGTTCACTGTGGTCCTCGTACTGTGGATGGCAACCACTACCCGTGGAACGTGGTCGCGAGCATTGGTTCGCGGTTCGCCTGTGATTCGCTTTAGCGAATCAACTGTTTTCTGATTTTCTGGGAATCTGGTTTTCTTTGAAAAAAAATAAGATTCCTAGAAAATAGAGAGGTGGCATTTTGACAGATATAATTAATAAGCTTCCAGCAGGAAATGTTGAAAACTTGTTGTTGTATAAAAAGTTTGAAGAATTTGTTTATTATTTTGAGCCGATCGTCGAGAAGTTTCCACATTATGAAAACTGTGCACTTAAAGCTGATATAAAACAATGTTTGCATCGAGTGTTAGAGTTGATTATTGTAACTAATCGAAGTTCCAGAAAACTTGAAGGCTGGTATAAACTTGATACTGAATTTGAAATATTGAGATTTTATATCCGGTTTTCATATAAGAAAGGTTCAAAATATCTATCATTTAGTAGTTATGAGACATCTGAAAAGAAAATGATAGAATTAGGTCGAATTCTGGGCGGCTTAATAAAAAGAGGCAGTTAATATAATTATGTATCCACTGGTTTGCACGCATTGATTTGCGGTGCGAACTGGAACAACGGGGTTCACTGTGGTCCTCGTACTGTGAATGGCAACAACTACCCGTGGAACGTGAACACGAACATTGGTTCGCGGTTCGCCTGTGATTTAATGAGAATTAATCAAGATTATGTGCTTGTTTGTTTACGGACAACAAGTAGTGATTACTTCAATGAAGTTAGAATCAGATTAACTGTCTTTGGCAGAATATTATATTTTGCTTAAATCTTATTATCGGACAGGCTTGCGAGCTTGTCCGATTTTCATTTTTTAGGAAATTTACATGATATTCAATTGTTATGAGAAAATTTGTAGCTTTGAAAATTTATATAAAGCGTTTTGTAAGGTAAGTGAGGAACACAAACATAAAAGTTGTGCATTAATTTTTTATAGAGATTTAGAAGAAAATTTAATTCAATTACAGAATGAATTATTATGGGGTGTTTATGAATTAGGTAATTTTTTCAAGTTTACAAGATATGAGCCTAAACGAAGAGAGATAAGTGCTTTACCTTATAGAGACAGAATTGTTCAAACTGCAATTTGCAATATTATTGAGCCGGAAATATCAAAGAGATTTATTAAAGACAGTTATGCTTGTCAATTAAACAAAGGTGCATTAAAGGCTGCAAACAGAATGAGTTATTTTTTAAATAAAAAAGATAATTACTATTTTCTGAAATGTGATATACATAAATATTTTGATAATGTAGATCTTGATATTGCATTTAATTTATACAAAAGACATATTGATGATACTAGGACACTTAATTTAATTTATAAAATCTTACATAAAGATAATCCTGATAAAGGAATTAAAATTGGTAATAGATTAAGTCAATTAACTGCAAACTTATATTTAAATGAACTTGATTATTATGTAAAACAAATATTACACGTAAAATATTATGTAAGATACATGGATGATTTTATAATTCTAGGAAAAACAAAACGTGAATTAAATAATATCCTTAAACAAATTACTTTATTCCTGGAACAAGAGTTACATTTGGAATTGAATACAAAAACAAATATAGGATTATGTAGCAGGGGTATTGAATTTGTAGGATATAAGATATTTAGAAATAGAAAATTAATTAAAAAACAAACTGAAAATAGAGTTAGACGCTATGTTAATTCATTTATAAAAGGAAAAGTTCCGGCAAAAAGATTTTGTAGGAGCATGGCCAGTATATGTGGCCATGCCGTGCATACTACAAATTATATGTTTTACATTAAACAACTTCTAAAAGTAATACGGTATTTACTTAAAGTGGAAGATCTATAAAATCCAGATCATCATGTTTTTCGGCTGGATTCTGGATTACCATATCTAAAATAAACCTGCTTACATTTTTGCCAGCCTCTGACGCTTTCTTCTTCAGGAGTTCAATCTCTTCTGGTTGTCCAGAAATATTAATTGAAACTCTCTTAATTCCAGTAGGTTTACGGCCACCGCCGTGGTAGCCGTATCCTGAATATTTTTTTTGATCTGCCATAAAATCACCTTTTGTTTATATAAATTTCAATACTATATTCAAAATAGTAAGGGCAATAAAAATAATTAATAAAATATCTGTACGGTTTAATTTTTTCATCTTGATAGCTCCTTTATTTTGGTGTAGAATTAAACCGCCCTAAAGAAGATTTTATTCAATAGGGCGGGCAAAAAACTAAGTTAGTAACTTAGAAATCAGGTCCAGGATCATCTGAATAACTTGAATCACTATTGCAACCAGTGCAAGTTTATCAGTTCTGGACCATTTTTTTTGCTTTTTCTTTTTCACATTTCTTTTACCTCCTGACATTTATTATATTATACTAAATATTGTTATATGTCAACACAAAAAACAAAAAAAATATAAAAAATTTAGATCCAGGAGTTTATTCCTGGATCTAATTATTAAACATTAAAACCAATGATTTTTGGCATCCTGGTTTCAAGTCCTGTATATTGTGTAAATATTGATTGCAGCATATCACAATAAACATCTGAAATTTCATTTATTATTTTTCTTGAAAATTCAAAAGTCTTTTTAGAAAGTCTATCTCTACAAAATTTCATTGTATATGTATCAGACGGATCCAGCCGGATGATTACCCTGTTTATGTTATAACAGTTTCTTCCGATTTTGAAAGAAATCTCATTTTCTTTTAGGAGTATAAAATCTTTTGCTCCTGTCATCATTGGAAAAGTTTTTCCACCTAATTGATTTAATATAGTTGTAGCAATCTCTGTATTCATAGTTAATTTCTCCTTGTTGAAAAGATAGGGCAGAAGCCCTATCTTTTAATTAGATTGATTTACAAGCTGCAAAACAAATTACTTTTGCAACGAAACGATTGTTCCACTGAATTTTTCTCATCAGCTGGATTGAACGAAGTTCTGCAACGGCGATTGTTCTCCAATCATTTGACCATTTTGTTTCATCAGGCAAACCAAGCCATTTTTTCATTCTCTGAGTAATGGCTGCATAATCTCTTCCGTAGAAGCGTTTTGTCTGAAGTTCATAAGTAAATTTGTTTCTGATTGCTACTGCTTTAGTTGAAATTGTCATTTTAGTCTCCTTGTGATGGAGCTTTTCGCTCCTGACATTTATTATAATAATATAATTATTGTAAAATGTCAACACAAAAAACAAAAAAAAGAGTAAAAATAAGCATTTTTTTTAAAATATTGTGTTGTATTGTCTTAAATAAATAATTTTAGAGTGTCAAAAAGACATCAAAAAATATGAAAATAGGGGTGTTTTTACACAAGTTGATATAATTACTCAAAAAATAAAAATAAACGCGTTATACGCAATCCTAGAGCGGTTTTAACGCAAATTTTTAAGCTATAAATAACAGTTTTTTTTTAAATAATATCAAAAAGCATTGGCTGCTGCCAATCAAAAACCGTGAATTTTTGAAATTCATGTTTTTGTTTTTTATTCATCCAGGAATAAACCGTTTTTGTTGCTTCAAGAACACATTCTATTTTACCAGGAAGAGGTTTGTCAGTCTTTAGACAAGGCTTTGTGCGTATAAGACGTTTTAGTTTAAGTTGAATACTATATCTCCATCCTGAATTATCCTGGTAATACCTAACAACAATAAAACTATCTTCAATTTGTTCGCGTTTTTCTTCCTGAGGATTACTTAAAATTTCACCTGTAGAATTAGAAAATATCAAACTGTTCATCGTTATCCTCAAAAGGGTTTTCTTCAGGAGCTTTTGAATTGTAATCATATTTAGGTGGTACAAATTCTTTTTTAGTATCCTGAGATTTCAATTCCTGTTGTACTATTTTCTTTTCTTCAGGCTTTTTTAAATTAGGATTATCTTTTAATTTCATGTTTATAATAATTTGTTCAGGAGCCCCTCCAAAACGCTTTTGCTTGATATGAATTTCTGTGTAATCAGATTTTAAGAAATGAGTGAGTTTATTTTGTGTCCAGGCATCTTTTTCAACTGGTTGTCCTTTTTCATTTAATTCAATGTTATTAATTTCGCAATAACGTGCATAAAGATCTTTAACTTTAACAAAAGCATTTTCATCTTTAATAAATTCAATATTTTCTTTTACAAAACGGTCAAGGTCAGTTGCCTGGTCTTCTACATAGTCATCTTTATAAGATTGACATTCTTTTGATAATGGAATCTTGCCTTTATAATCTGTTTTTAAATGGATATAATATTCAGCGAAAAGTTTAACAATACCTGGATATTCTGGACGTAACAATTCAAAAATATCATTTTCATCTTTGAAGTCTTTATCTTCTCCACGTTTATGAACTACAGAAAAAGGAATTACGACCATTCGATCAATTGTTGCCGGATCTTTATTGTCGAAACGTGGAAGGTAGTTTGTAAGAATAATTGTTTGAGCAGTTGGTTTAAACTCTTTAGCATTTGCATAAAGGCGACGAGCTTTCATTGTACCGCCACCAGTAAGCTGTTTAAAAACAGCAGAGTTTAACATATCATTTCTTTGGGTTTCATCGGATATTCCAGCTCCCATACCTTCAAGTTCTGCAATTTCTGGTTGAGCTCCTCCAGAATAATTACGAATATCTTTATTAAGCATAATTATCTGTCTAGGAATAGGAGTTGTCATTTTTGGATAAAGATCTGAAATAATTTTCATTGTGGTAGTTTTTCCCGTTCCGCCAGTTCCAATAAAAATTCCTCCAACTTTATATTGAGCACATCTTGATGGTATTAAAGACAAGTAATAAAAAAGAGTTTTTAAAGTGTCTTCATTTTTAAAATTGGAGTGCATAAATTTTAAAAAATTAGCAGGTTTTGTAGCTTGCATTACATCATCAACTTTATAAGGTAAAACTCTTAATCTGTATTCATTTGGATGAGAGTCTCTTATTTTTAATTCTTTTCCGGAAAAGTCTAAAACGCCATCTTCGAGCGTTAAAGTTTCCTGGACCTGAGGTCCATCAAAAGTGATTGATTCTTTAAATATCGTAGGGAGTTCAGAAAAGTTTTTTGCTACAGCTGTTAAAAACTTTCTTTGTTCAATACAGTTTTTTAATTTTGCAATTTGCGAATAAAAATCTTTATTTTTATCTTCAGTAACATTTTCGTAATACACAATTAAAGCATAAAGAATGTTATATATAATCCTTAAAATATCAGATTTTCTTTCCCATATATGCCCATTAAAAAAGAAATATTTTTTTTCATCTTCAACATAGATAAATCTATCTTTTACAACTTTTGCAACAAGTAAAGCTGCTGAGTTTTCACCTTTATTCCAGATAAAACGAGAGTAATTTTCATCATTTTCAATATCAGAAAAATTAATTTGTACAATTGGAGTTATGGCATATTCTTTATTTAATGCCGTGTTACTTTTAACATATTCATTAAATTTGCGTTGCCAATAATAAGAAAGATATTTAGCAGCAACTGTATGAACATAAGAAGCTTCAACACTTGAAGCAGCTGCACTATCTATTTTTCTTTGAGTTAATCCAAGTTCCAAGAATATATCCTTTGTTTCTTTATCTCTTGGAGAAATCTTCAGAAGGGCAGTGTAGAAATTATCCAATTCCTTTTTTGTAATGTTTGCAGTTTTTATAGATTTGATTAAACGGCGCAAAGTTACAGCTGGAATAAGATTTTTTGTTATTTGTTGTGGTTTAGTGCCATATTCAATAGCGTTATTTAAAGCTTTTGTAATAAGATCAGTTCTTTGGTTACATACACACTCATCAGGATCCTTAAATTCTTCTAATTGAGCAATATAGATTTTACCCTGGAATCCTGCCTGTAAAAGTTTTTCAGGTAAAGAGGTTGAATGTTGCGACGCAATTAATCCGGCGGCGACTTTGCCCGGCTCGTCGTTATCGAAAAAGATTGTAATTTTTTTTACATTTGTTAGATATTTTTTTATTTTAGGTTTAGTTAAACCGTTTGTACCTCCAGTAGAAAAAACATTGTTGAATCCGGCAGCTCGACAAACAATTGCATCCATTTCTCCTTCAACAAGAACAATTCCTTCTTCTTGCAATTTATTTTCAATATCATTTGGAGTAGGGAAGGTGCAACAGCTTAAACTGCCTCTTTTATCACATCTTCCATCTGAATAAAAATGCAGCTTATAACCAAAACCGATTTTTAATGTAACGCCTGAATGTTCCCATGCGTATTGACCTTGTGAATTTGGTTTAGTTGGAATACCAGCTTTATAAATTGTTGTATTTCCAAGATCATTTCTTGCGATAGACAATCCTGGCCAGTATCCAAAATAATTAACTAAATTATCAAGAATTTCTTCTGAATACTGTGAAAACAAACCTTTTGTTGTTTTTGTACATCTTTCTGAAAGAAAATTTAAAACTGCTGGTTTTGTATTTTCATTTATTTTCAGGTAACTATCTAATTTAGCACTTGCTTCAGAATCTGGAATAAACTTAGGTTTTTCTTCTTTTTCTTCAGGTTTTTTATCTAACGGTTTTGGAACATAATGACCACCAAAAATTTTTTCAAGATGTTTATATTGCTCCGATTTATTTGTAATTCCTTCCAAAAGCTCAACAGCGTCATATATATCACCATTACATCCACAAGACCCTGAATAACATTTAAAGTGATCATCCCATAACTCACATGATGGATTATGATCTTCATGCGCGGGGTTAATACATCTTATTAATCCGCGATGAGCTTCAATACCCATTATTTTGAGATAATCATAAAGTCTATTCTTGTAAATGCTAAAATCCATATATAACCTGCCTATTTAATAATTTCACCATCAAAAACTTTTTTAACTTCATGCGCGATTTTGCTCATTTTTTTATGATTTTTTATAATTATTGCAATTTCTTTAGGACTGTATTTTGTGCCATCTTCACAGTAAACCCAGCCGGACTCATCATGTCGTGCAATCCATTGAGACAATTCTTCAGAATATTTATAGGTCCAGCCGGGTTTTTTATTCATTTTTATGATTCCTAATTATGCTGATAAGCTTCAAACAACGATATTAAATCATTACAAATTTTTGTAATTGCATCTGTAATAATTGCTTTGTAAGGAGTTTTAGTATCAGATGTTTTTTGAAGTTGACGAAGTTTATAATCAGTAATTTCTCCAATTACATTTTCAATTGCTATTGTTATTGGTTCTGGTTCGAAATCCGGTTCTTTTGCTTTTTTATTTTTGGGAGCTGCAATACCATTTTCTTTTCTAAAATTATTCAAAGCATCAGTTGCAGCTTTAACTGTTCCGCCTTTTGCCTTCATAGATTCAGCAACCTGCGGAAGTTTTTCTCCTGGAACAGATCCGAGCTGAGAAAGAGCTTTTGTACTAATGCCGGTTGTATCAATCCCCTGAGCTTCAAGTGTTTCTCTAACTTGAGTTCCAGAAAGATTATCATGTACCCAGCTTATTGGCTTAGAAAGCTCTTCTGCTATTTCCTGCTGGCTTAATCCGGCAGTAATTAAAGCCTGTAAAGCTGTTTCTTTATCCAATGTGTTTAAATCTTCACGTTGAATATTTTCAACAAGCTGTAAAATTTCTTTTTGACCTTTACAGATTGAAGCTGTAATCTGTGTATAATCTTGTCCGAGTTTACACAAATATTTAAAAGCTCGTATTCGTCGATGTCCAGCAACAAGTTCATATAACTTTATGCCATTTTCATCTTCCCGTAAAAATTTTACGGATATAGGATTAAGAAGTCCATATTTATATATTGAATCAGCAAGCAGTTTTATTTCTTCCTCATCATAATTTCTACGAACATTTCCAGTTTCAATTACCTGAGAGAGAGCAATTTTCATTGTTAAAGAATTTCCAGTTGGTAATTTAGGCATTTTTAATCTCCTTGCATTTACGATTCAAAAATTCATTTACAACATCTTCATATTTATCAATATGACCACATGGATTTTCCCATCCATCACAAATCACATACCTACTTCCGTCATAAGAACGCATATTATGAGAAAAAACTTTTCCCCTAGGTTGACCACATTTAGGACAAAAAGCACTGATACGAATTCTTCTAACACATGGTTGAAATCCTTCATGCTGTACACAAAATGGTATACTGACGAACATATATTTTCTTGAGTTTTTCATAATAAATTCTCCTTGAAACAAGTGACTGTTTCAACAAATTTTTCTAAACGTGCTTTTACAGTTGGATGGATTTTATAATTCATTGGATCAGCAACAAATTTCTTAAAACTTTTTACATCTGGAATAGGGAAGTCTAAAAGAAAATCCTGGAACTGTTCTTTATACGCTTCAAAGATTCCATCTGGATTCAGTTCTTTTTTGTATTTATTACAAACGACAAAAACTTCAGAATCCAGACAACAATTTGAAAGCTGGTCAAAATAATTTTTAGTTGCACGTAAATCAAGATTAGAACAGGTTCCTGAAATAATAATTGTATCTGCTGCAAAAACTGCATTACGTGCTTGAGCATTCCAGGTTCCAGGAGGATCAATGATTATGTATTCATACTGTGACAAAAATCCAGATTTTTTTAATTGAATTTTTAATTGCGTATCCATGATATTTGCAAGCATATTCATATCAAGATCTGATGGAATAATATCCATTTTTGCCGTAACAGATTTTTTAATGTTGTAAGGTTTTACCATTTTACCGCTTAAAAATGCTTTTGAAGTTTCATCTTTAAGTTCAAAACCATACATTTCAGAAAGACAACAGTTATGATCAAGGTCTATAAGTAATACATCAAAACCATGAGCAAAAAGTGTTTCTGCAATAAAAGTGTTTAGAGTTGTTTTTCCCGTTCCACCTTTTCCGTTCGAGGTGGTTAATATTCTGGCCATAATAATCTCCTTGTGATTTGTTTTTTTTGTTAGAATGGAATTTGATCAGGCGGTTCATCTGAACTGCTTTCATAATCTTCAGCTGTATAAGAATCAGAAGCAGGAACTCCAGAAGATACATTATCTTTATTTCTTTCTGGAAGACGTCCTAAATCGACATTTTCACATTTAATAACAATTTTTGACTGTTTCTGACCATCTTTTTCCCATCGGTCCTGGTGAAGTTTACCTGTTACAAAAACTTCGCGCCCTTTTGTCATAGATGGAGCAATTGTTTTTGCGTAATTACCAATCCAGGAACAATCAAAATAATTTGGTCTTTTTTCCCATGAATCATTTTTTTTAATTGATTCATTAACGGCTATAGTAAAATCAACCACTGCCATTCCTTCACGGGGATATTTCGTTTCGGCTGATTTAACCATACGTCCTTTCATAAACAAGCAATTTGTATCACCTGCCATTTATTGCCTCCTAAATATTTTTGCCATTCTTAAAATGACGGCTAATATCTACATTCATTTTTCTTGCATAAGATTCTAATGATGAATCTGTTACTGCAAGCCATTCAATTACATCCTGTCTTTTCCAAGCTTTACGTCCATTTACACGTATTGCATTAGTTCCACAGCATGGTTGTTGCCATGTCTTTTTTTGCAAATTTTCGTATGAAGTAACACCTTTCAATTCCGCTGCCATTTTCAAAGTAACGTACTCAGGAATATTTTTTTGGAAGTTTGTTTGCAAAAAAAGATTTTTTAATTCAACAATTTGTAACTGAGTCTTTTGAAGCTCTATCATTACAGATTGATGATTAAGTTTTTCAATTTCATTTAACCCAGACATTCCGGATGACCTCTTACCCATTTTTCTGTTACAACAAGTTTGCCTTTAATTACAACTGGAGAGCCATGTGATTTTTTAAGCTGCAATGATAACCAGGTAAATGAAATATCAGAATCAATTCCAGCCTGGAACAATGAAGCAAAAAATTCACCATCAATAAAAATTGCCATTTTATTTTTTGGTTCATACTCTTTATTGATTAAGGTTGTCCAGATTTTTTCCTGCATTTCTGTCATTTTGATTCCTTATTCTCAGCAGCAGGTAAGTATTTTTTTTCAGTAAGAAGTTTAAGAATTAACTGTCTCATTAATCCTTTCTGAGACATTCCTGTATCGAACAGATACTGTTTAAGTGCGGCTCGCTCTCCTTTTGTTAAAGCAACAGCTACATTTGATTCATACAACTCTGGCATAATTTTCTCCTTGTGGTGTTATAAACATATAATTTTGCAAGAGTGTTAAAAACACCTTACAAGAAAGATAATATGTCGTAATTTACACAATGTCAAGTAAAATTATGTTTTTTTATACATTTATTTATTTTAAATTGTGGTGTAAGATTGTCCACATACGGAGGTCACAAGTGGTGGAATTTTTTAATAGAGTAAGAGAGCTTGCAAAGCTCAAAGGTCTTTCCATTGATGGATTGATGGAAATGGTATGTGATGAGGAGCATAAATCTCCAAGGGATACTTATAACGGCTGGCGTAGACGTTCATGTTTACCGCGAGCTGATATGGCTGTAAAGATTGCCAATATTTTAGGTGTTTCTGTTGAATACCTTGTTACTGGTGATGACTTTAATCCTGATGTTGTTTTTTGTGCTGAATACAAAAAATACAGCGAGATGCTTGAAGACATTAAATTATTATCTCCGGCAAATTTACGCATTATTGAAGGTACGGTAAAAGCAATGGCCGGAAAAAGCAAGTAATTTGGTTTATTGAGTTTTTTCCTGTCAAAACTCAATAAAAGCTCAATAAAAGGTGGATACGAAAACGAAAAGAAACGAAACAATTATGTCGTTTTTTCCACAAAAAGAGGTAAATCGAAGTATATGGCAGTAACCCCTATTGACCTACAGCCAGTTGGCTGGATGTTCAAAAGTTCTGTTATTGTTTCATAAATCATTGTATTACAAGTATTTATCTTTTTTATTGATTTTCTATTTTTTGTTTAATCAGGCAAAAACTCAATAAAAACTCAATATTTTTTAGGATTATTTTATGGAATATCACATATTTAAGAAGTCTAAAACATTAAAAAACGGAAAAAAAAAGACAGAATGGTATTACTGGTATTGGAATCCAGAACATAATAAACAGATTCAACGAGCTTGCAAAAAATGCAGAACAAAACTTGAAGCTGAATTATATATTCAAAAACTTCAACCACAAACTTTAAAATCACCATTGATCAAAGATATTTGTGCTGCAATGTTTGTTCCTGGAAGTATGAATTATTTAAGAAGAGCTCAGCTGGGAAAATCAATTAAAGAAAATACATTAAGAATTAAAAGAATGTATATTGGTTATATCATCAGAGATTTTGGTGATATGGATATTCGAGATCTAACTGCAACAAAATTATTAAGACATCTTCTGCTTATTAATAACTGTTCTGCATCCTGGAAAAATCAATATATTACAACAATCGAAGATGTATATACTGAAGCTATTTGGAATGGAATTGATGTTAATCCTCCAAGATTTGAAAGGTTTGTTCAAAAATCAAAAAAAGCTGATATTCTCACAATGAATGAAATCCTTCAGCTTTTTGTTCCTGAAAACTTTCCAGACGAGGCTTCATTTTTATTATTATTACTTACACTAAGTGCTGGTTTACGCATAAGTGAAGCTCGTGCTTTTACTCCAGAACAGCTTTATTACAAAGAATCAGCAATTCTAGTAAACGGTTTTTTAGATCGCGTTACTGATGTTCGAAACAGTTATAACAAAACTGGAAGCGAAGAGGATAAATGCTGGCGTATTGCTCTTATTCCTCCTGGAACTGCTCAATTATTACAGAATTACATAATTAAAACAGGAAAGAAAGGCGATGAACTTTTATTTACTCATTGGTCATCAAAAAGACAAAAAATAAATATAAATGGGATGGAAAAGATTTTTGTATTGCCCCCTAGTGAAAATTGCTATCACATGGACAACATTGAAGATATATTTCACCGGGCTGTCAAAAAATCCGGAATCGACGTCGGCGCAAGAAAGATAACGATGCACTCTTTAAGATATTCTTATGTAACTAGAATGCGTAATTTATACGAAGGGGAAGTTGTTAGAAAAATGGTTGGTCATACAGAAATCGAAATGACTGATTATTATACCCGTAACGAATTAGACGATACACTGCATTATTTAGCTGAACAAAATAGCAAAATGATTGAATTTTTCCCAAAAGATTTTAACGAGAATGGGTAAATTTTTAACGAGATTATCCATTTTTTAACGAGTTTGCGACTTTTTGAACGTTTCAGAAAGTCGCTTTTTTATTTTTTGATGTACACGCCAATAGCAGAACTCGTTTAAATTTCTATTTAAATTTATATATAACTTTTTTACATTTATTTTTTAAATTTATATAAGTAGAAAAGGTTTAAATTTAGATAAATTTAGAAGCTTTAAGTGTAAAAGTAAAAGTAAAAAAGTTATAAAAAAGTTAATTATTTTTTGTCTACTTATTTTATACTTTTATTAAATATTGTTTTCTTAAAATAATTTTTTATTTTCATAGTAAGCATTCTTACAAATTAGTGAAAAATAAAAGC
>CALAUH010000160.1 GCA_937892225.1 uncultured Treponema sp. | reverse complement strand
AATGATGCTGCTTGAAAAAGGCTGTAAAGTTATAGGCGTTACAATGTCTTTATGGGATGGAAAAATCCCAGAAGGAGTAGATGTTGAAAATCTAAAATCCAGCTGCTATAGTCCTTCAGAAACAAAAAATATTCAAGAATGTAAAGCTTTTTGTGCAGAGCATAATATTGAATATCATGTTATTGATGTAAAAGAGGCTTATCAAAAAAAAGTTCTTGAATATTTTAAAAATGAATATCGTAATGGAAGAACTCCTAATCCATGTATTCAATGTAATGCAACAGTAAAATTTGGTGCCTTGCTGGAAGGAGTTCAAAAACTTGGTATAGAATATGATTATTTTTGTACAGGCCATTATGCAAAAATTGTTCGTCCGCAAGAAGGTGTATTTGGTTCAGATAAAACTCCATGTATGATTTCTGGGGCAACAGATGTAACAAAAGACCAGACATATTTTTTATATAGAATTCCTTCTGAAATTTTGGAAAAAGTAAGATTTCCTTTAGCAACTACAACAAAGGCAGAAGTTTTTGAACTTGCAAAAAAAGCTCAGCTTGCTGCTGCAAATAGAGAAGAAAGTCAGGATTTTATTGGTGAAGAATATTTTGATATGCTTTTTAGTGATAAACCAAGTGTTCCTGGTGATATTATCGATTTGGATGGTAAGGTTTTAGGTCGTCACAGAGGAATTGAACATTATACAATTGGTCAGCGTCGGGGAATTGGTGTAGCAGTCAGCTATCCTGTTTATGTTCAGGCGATTGACCCAATTAAAAATGTAATTGTTCTTGCTCCAAATGATGCTTTGAATGCAAGTGCTCTTATTGCAGATAATTTTGTGTGGCCTGGTAATGTTGAACCTCAAGGCGAAATTGAAGCATTAGTTAAAGTGCGGCTTGCTACAAGACCGGTTCCTGCAAAAATAAATCGCTGTACAGAAAATCCTGAATGTTGGAAAGTTACTTTTGAAACTCCACAAAGAGCTATTGCTCCAGGACAGTCTGTAGTTTTATATAAAGATGGTGTAATTATTGGCGGCGGATTAATTTCCAAAGCAATTAAATAAAAGTTTATAGAGTTGATAAATGAAAAAGAAAGCTTTACTTCAAGGTTTAAGAGATGGACTTCCTATTGGTTTAGGATATTTTGCAGTTGCATTTTCGCTTGGAATTGTTGCACGCAATGCAGGATTAACTCCAATTCAGGGCTTTATTGCCAGTTTATTCAATGTTGCTTCGGCTGGTGAATATGCACTTTTTACTTCTATTCAAACAGGAGCTTCTTTTTTTGAAATTGCCATAATTACTTTGGTTGTAAATGCACGATATCTTTTAATGAGCTGTGCTTTATCTCAAAGATTTGATCCAAATACACCAATGATTCATCGTTTTGGAGTTGGTTTTGGAGTTACAGATGAAATATTTGGAATTTCAATTGCTCGTCCAGGTTTTGTAGAACCAGTTTATAACTACGGTGCAATCCTTATTTCTGTTCCATTGTGGAGCATAGGAACTTCTTTAGGAATTATAGCTGGAAACTTTTTACCAGCACGAGTTGTAAGTGCTCTTTCTGTAGCATTATACGGGATGTTTATTGCAATCATTATTCCACCAGCAAAAAAGAATCTTGTAATTGCAATTGCAGTTGCTGTTAGCTTTGTTTGCAGTTATGTATGTGGAATTCTTCCTTATGTACGAGATTTATCATCAGGAACAAGAACAATTATTTTAACAGTTGTAATTTCTTCAATAGTTGCGCTTATCAAACCGGTTGAAGATGAACAGCAAAGTCAGG
>CALAUH010000159.1 GCA_937892225.1 uncultured Treponema sp. | reverse complement strand
CCGCTCAGTTCCAAGCCGCATGGGTCTTCTTTTAGACCTTCAGGTAGCAGCTCTTCGTTCAGTTTTGTATTACGAAAAATATATTGTTATTGATCCGGGTGATACAGATCTTAAAGCAAAACAGCTTTTGTCAGAAGAAGAATATCAGGCAGCTTTTGATCATTATGGTAATGCATTTACTGCTGATATGGGTGCTGAAGCAATTAAAACTTTGCTTGAAAGCCTCGATCTTGATGAACTTGCTGCAGAACTTCGTTCAAAAATGATCGAAAAAGGTGCAAAATCAGATAAGAGATTGCTCCGTCGTATCGAAATTGTAGAAAACTTCCGTGCATCTGGAAACAAAGTTTCTTGGATGATTTTGGATGTTATTCCAGTTATTCCTCCTGAGTTGCGCCCTATGGTTCAGCTTGATGGTGGACGTTTCGCAACTTCAGACTTAAACGATTTGTATCGTCGTGTTATCAATCGTAACAATCGTCTTAAGAGACTTCAGCAGCTTTCTGCTCCAGACATCATTATTCGTAACGAAAAACGTATGCTCCAGGAAGCTGTTGATGCTTTGTTTGATAATACAAAACGTAAACGTGCTGTAAAAGGTGCATCTAATCGTCCACTTAAATCAATTTCAGACCTTCTTAAAGGTAAACAGGGTCGTTTCCGTTTGAACCTTCTTGGTAAACGTGTTGACTACTCTGGACGTTCTGTAATTGTTGTTGGACCAGAATTGAAGCTCTGGCAGTGTGGTCTTCCTACAAAAATGGCTCTTGAATTGTTCAAACCATTCTTGATGAAGAAACTTGTTGATAAAGATGTAGTATTCAATATTAAAAAAGCTAAAATGCTCGTTGAATCTGAATCACCAGAAGTATATGCAATCCTTGATGAAGTTGTAAAAGAGCACCCAGTTATGTTAAACCGTGCGCCAACACTTCACCGTCTTGGTATTCAGGCATTTGAACCTGTATTAGTTGAAGGAAAAGCTCTTAAACTTCATCCACTCGCTTGTAAAGCTTTCAACGCCGACTTCGATGGTGACCAGATGGCTATTCACGTTCCTCTTACACAGGCTGCACAGATGGAATGTTGGACACTTATGCTTTCTGCTCGTAACCTTCTTGACCCAGCTAACGGTAATACAATCGTTGCTCCATCTCAGGACATGGTTCTTGGTATTTACTACATGACTGCTATTAAACCAAATGCAAAAGGTACTGGAAAACGCTTTAGTTCTCCTGATGAAGTTCGTATGGCTGCAGAATGCGGAAATATCGAATGGCAGGCTTTAATTAAAGTTCCAGCTCCAAAAGATTCTTTTGATGCAGATGCTCTTAAAGCAAAAGGTGATGATAAATTTGTTTCTGGTACTCAGGTATTCAAAGCTGGTGATATTATTGAAACTTCAGCTGGTCGTTTAAGATTTAATGAAGCTATGCCAGAAGAAATCGAATATGTAAACCGCCAGATGTTTGATAAATCATTAAAGAAGATGATTGAACATGTTTATCATACTAAAGGTTCATGGTCTACAATTCAGATGCATGATGCAATCAAAGATGTTGGTTATAAAAACGCTACATTCTTCGGTGCTACTCTTTGTATGGATGATATCCTCGTTCCACAAGAAAAAGCTGAAATGGTAGAAAAAGCCAACAAAGAAGTTGATGAAATTATTAATCAGGCAAGTAATGGTCTTATTACTTCTGATGAACGTTATAATCGTGTTTGTAACATTTGGGCTCGTACAAATGACAACCTTACAAAAATAATGATGGATAACCTTGCAAAAGATAAAGAAGGTTTCAACACAATTTACATGATGGCTACATCTGGTGCCCGCGGTTCTCGTGGTCAGATTTCTCAGCTTGCCGCAATGCGTGGTTTGATGACTAAGCCTAATGGAGATATTATTGAACTTCCAATTCGTGCAAACTTCAAGGAAGGTCTTTCGGTTATCGAATACTTTATTTCTACAAACGCTGCTCGTAAAGGTCTTTCCGATACAGCTCTTAAGACAGCCGATGCCGGTTACATGACACGTCGTCTTGTTGATGTTGCTCAGGATGTTGTTATTAATGAAGAAGACTGTAGTACAATCAACGGTATTGATTATGCTGCAATCAAAGATGGTGATGAAATTAAAGTACACTTGAAAGATCGTATCGAAGGTCATTACACAATTGAACGTGTTGTTCATCCTATTACTGGAGATCTTATTTGTGATGTTAACCAGTATATTGATGAAAAAATGGCTGCAGATATTGAAGAAGCAGGTGTAGAAAAGGTTAAACTTAGAACAGTACTTACTTGTGAAGCTAAACACGGTATTTGTGTAAAATGTTACGGTAAGAACCTTGCACGTAATAAGATTGTAGAAATTGGTGAAGCAGTTGGTATTATTGCTGCTCAGTCTATCGGTCAGCCTGGTACACAGTTAACACTTCGTACATTCCACTCTGGTGGTACTGCCGAAATGTCTACAGAAGATAACCACATTGTACTTAAATTCAATGCTTTCTTAAGCAATATTGAAGGTACACACGTAGAAAAAGCAAACGGAAACTGGTTATTTACACGTAAAGGTCACATGACTGTTATTCGTATTCTTGATGAAGTTAAAGTAGCTGATGGTGATAAAGTTCTTGTAAAAGACGGTGAAAAAATCATGCGCGGTACAGCAATTCTTAACAAAAAAGGTAAAGATTTAGCTGCTACTGTAAATGCTACAGTTAAACTTGGAAAAGATATAATCTATCTTATCAGTAATGAACAGAAAATCGAAATTGCAAACGGTTCTTTGATTACTGCAAAAGTTGGTGACTATATTAAGAAGGGTGAACCTCTTGGAACTTACGAACAGTATATTGAACCTATTCTTGCAGAAAGTGACGGTATTGCTCATTTCGAAGATGTTATTGTTGGTTCAACTCTTGAAGAAAGACATGATATTAACAATGGTTCGGTAGAAAGAGTTATTACAGATCTTCACCTTGATGTTAAACAGCCACGTATTCTTATTACTGATGAAGATGGTAACTTAATGGGTACATATTACTTACCAGCTGGTGCAACTTTAGTAGTTGAAGATAAAAAATCAGTTAAAGCCGGTGATATGCTTGCTAAGATTCCAAAAGAAGCTGTTAAAACAAACGATATTACTGGTGGTCTTCCTCGTGTATCTGAATTGTTCGAAGCTCGTAAACCAAAGAATCCTTGTGTACTTGCAAAAGTATCTGGAACTGTTAAGTTCAAGGGTATTACAAAAGGTAAACGTGTTATTGTTATTGAAGATGAATTCTATTCAGAAGGTGATTCAGATGTATTAAAGAAGATTCACGCACCTGAACATTTAGTTCCAATGACAAAACGTATGATTGTACGTGATGGTGATAAAATTGAAGCTGGTGAACAGTTGTGTGCAGGTTCTCCAAATCCACAGGATGTTCTTTCTGTTCTTGGTGAAAATGCATTACAGAATTATCTTATGGATGAAATCCAGGCCGTTTATCGTGCACAGGGTGTAGATATTAATGATAAACATATTGGTATTATCGTAAGACAGATGCTTCGTAAAGTAGAAATTGTTTCTGTAGGAGATACAAGATTTATTTTCGGACAGCAGGTAGATAAATACAAGTTCCATGAAGAAAATAATCGTATTATTGCTGAAGGTGGTCAGCCAGCTATTGGTCGTCCAATGTTCCAGGGTATTACAAAAGCTTCATTGAATGTTGATTCATTCATTTCTGCTGCTTCATTCCAGGAAACAACTCGTGTTCTTACAAATGCTGCTATTTCTGGTGCAACTGATGGATTACATGGTATTAAGGAAAACGTAGCAATTGGTCATATGATTCCTGCAGGTACAGGTATTAAGAATTATAAAGATATTAAATTGTTTGATGATACAGCAAACGACCTTGATATCAAAATGAATGAAATTCTTGAACGCCGTCGTCTTGAAGAAGAAGTTGAATCAATGGCAGAAGAACCAAGCTATGAAAATGAAGAAAGTGACTAATATTTTATAAATCACTTACTTTAATAAAAGAGAGATAGAAGAAATATTCTTTTATCTCTCTTTTTTTATGAAATTTGTTATGAATTTGTAGAAATTCGTATTTATTTAACATAAATTCAGTTGAATTCATTTTTGGAATTCATTAAAATTATAAAACCTATCTGTAAATAGGTTTACTTATTGCTAAATCTTCCGGGGTGCTGACCGGAATAAAATAGGAGTATAGGCGATGCCTACAATAAATCAATTAATTCGTCAGGGTCGTAAGTCTGTAGCTAACAGAACCAAGTCTCCCGCACTTGATTCATGTCCACAGAAACGTGGCGTTTGTACACGTGTAATGACTCAGACACCTAAAAAACCAAACTCAGCTCTTCGTAAGATTGCTCGTGTTCGTTTATCAAATGGTATTGAAGTTACTGCATATATCCCAGGTATTGGACATAACTTGCAGGAACACTCAGTAGTTTTAGTACGTGGTGGTCGTGTAAAGGACCTTCCTGGTGTACGTTATCACATTATTCGTGGTACAAAAGATACTCTTGGCGTTGAAGATCGTAAACGTGGTCGTTCAAAATATGGTGCTAAGAGACCTAAGGCTTAATGGAGGACTAAGATGGGAAGACATAAGAAATCAATCGAACGTCCATTATTGCCAGACGTAAAATATAATTCAAAGGTAATTTCTAAATTTGTTTGTCGTATGATGTTAGATGGTAAGAAAGAAACTTGCCAGAAAATCGTATATCAGGCATTAGATAACCTTAAAGCTAAGACTGATAAAGAACCACTCGAAGTTTTTAACAAAGCTATTGAAAATGTAAAACCAATGGTAGAAGTAAAATCTCGTCGTGTTGGTGGTGCTACTTATCAGGTTCCTATGGAGATTCGTGATTCACGTCGTGAAGCTCTTGCAATGAGATGGATTATTGAAGCAGCTCGTTCAAGAA
>CALAUH010000158.1 GCA_937892225.1 uncultured Treponema sp. | reverse complement strand
AGTGTACTAAAGAAGAAAAAGCAGCCGCAATTGCAGTAATTTTCAGAGTTGGTGACGGTACAGAAGGAAATAAGACTTTGGGTGTTGGAATTAAACACAACACAAGTTTTCTTGCATGGTGTAAAGATAGTGGTGTAAAAGGAAATAACACTTACTTTACCGAAACTGTTTGTGAACCGGATGAAGGAACAAGTGCTGGAAGTTTGACATTCAAAAACAGCCCAAATACAGACGGAAGCAAAAACCTTGCAAAAATGATTACAAAATTAACAAAAGATAGTACTAATGATACAGGTGTAACTTGCAATGCAGATGGAACAATAAATTTTTCTGCTTCTCCTGATCAAACAACATTAGCTACAAATTACCCTACATTTGAGTTTGCATATTATTACGGTAAAAACAGTGGACATAATATTACATCTGGAAGTGCTTTTGAAACAGGCTGGTATTTACCATCAGTAAGTGAATTAAACGATATTTACCAGGCAAACAAAACAGGTAGTGTTATTGAAAATGCACTTGATGTAATTGGTGGAGATAAGTTTAACGGTTTAGATTACTGGTCGTCGTCCCAGTACGCTTCCGAAAGTCTAAATGCGTACTGGTTCTTTTTCTCAGATGGGGGCTGTGACAAAGACTACAAGACCAACAACTTCCATACCGTATGTGCAGTTCGTGCTTTTAACTAGCGGAACAGTAACAAAATAACAGAAAAAATACGCCCTCGGCCTTTTTTATAGCTTGAGGGCATTTTTTTTATCATTTATGGACGAGTAATAGAATTCATGATTTTTAGCGAATTACGGTTTATTCTGACAGCTTCCCCCAAGTTAACCTGTAATTACTCTTAATTCCATATAAAATCGTCCTGCATTTCTCCTCTAAATCACATCTCGCTGTTTTTTGTTGATAAAATTTTTCACCGAAAAGGAATTGGACGCCATCTTTTTGAACTTGTTAAAGCTGATAATAAAACTGGCACAATAACAGTAAATTCTTCGCCATATGCTGTAGAAGTTTACAAGCATCTTGGATTTACACCAACTGCCCCAGAAAAAGTTGAAGACGGCATCAGATTTACAAGTATGGAATTTACAGCATCTGTAATTCCGGTTCAATAACTTGGATCAACTTAAAATGTTTATCGTTGGTCCAAAGTTTAAACTTGTTTTTTATGGCCAGAAAAGCAATAACGCCATCTTGGAATGGAACTGTAACTCCATTTTGGCGAAGCTTAATAAAAAGTTGTACGATTTTTGGCCAATCATTTTCTTCAATATTACAGTAACCGAAACACTCCAAAGCATTTGTAATCTGTTCAAATTCTTCCTGTGAATTGCAGCCTCGTAAAAGTTCAGTTTTAATTATTCCACAGACAGCAATTTCGTTGTGAAGAAAAATGTCTTTCATTTCTGCAGTTGGATTTTTCTAGAAATCAATAAAAACATTCGAGTCGGTAAGAATCATACAAGACTTGCCTCTCTAAATGCAGTTAAATCATCATTATCTAAACTGATTTTCCCTTCCAATGCGAAAAAATCATCTTTTGAAGTTTTTTTAGGAGCAACATAAGAAGCTGATTCCTGTTTTTGTTCAAAACTGTAATTATTCTGATTTTCCATACTCAAAAGTTTTGTAAAAGCTAAAATGGAAGAATAGCAGGATTCCGGAAGCATTCGAATCTGTTCCATAAGTGAATCAAAAAAGTTTATTTTTCCATTTTTATGCGCCATAAAGGAGTTCTTGGACGGACTGGTAGAATATGCTGGAGTTGGTGAAGAAACATAATCGTTTTGTAATGAAATAGTATATTTTGCAGAATCTTTATTTTTACTTGAAGTGGCAAGAGAATCATCAATAATAAAACTGTAAGGAACTTTGTAAAGTTCACTGAGTTGCTTTACGGTTTTTACAGATGGTTCAACTTCTCCAGATTCATATTTTATATACATTTGTCTGGAAACTCCAAGAAAAGAAGCAACGCTTGTTTGAGAATATGAATTTTGTTCACGTAATTTTTTTATTGTTTCGTTCATTGATTTTAAAATACAATGATATGTGTAAAATGTCAATAAAAATAAACAAAAGTTGTAAACAAAAATACAACATACTCAACAAAATGAAAAAATCATCGCCGTTTTTGCTGATATACACAGTAATTTGGAAGAATTAGAGAATAGTTAAAATTTATTAAAGTTGTCATTATCTTTTTTTCACATTAAAATTATTGTATGGAATTTTCAAAACGTAAACTTCATTTTATCCCTTTACTTTATGGCTTAATTGTTTTTCTTGCAAATGTTGCCGGAAATAGCATTCCTAATTTTTTTAATGTTACAGAAATGGTTTCTTACGATGTAAATGAATGGATGCGATTTTTAAACGAAAATACATTTACAAATCCTATTCAATATATTACTTTTGTAATTCCAATTATCTGGTGTGTTTGCTATATACGTTTTGCAGGCAAAAAATTTGAAAGCCATTATATCAATCTTCCTGTGGCTTATTCGGCAATTGGTACTTCTGGATGGTTTATTTATCTTTTACTTGAACTTATTCTTTTTGTTATTGCCGGAAATATGGGGTATAACATTAATTACAAAACAGTATTTATTTCTTCGTTCATGAATATTTTTTTGGAAGCAATTGTAACTTTTACTCTTTCTTATTTTATTATTTCTACAATCCATAAACGGTTTATTTTACCAGAACTGTATCCTGGGGGAAATATTTCCAAAGTAGAAGGGGTATGGCAGCCTTCAATTAAGTTTTTGTTTGTAATCAATTATATTTCTGTAACGCTTTTTCCAATTTTACTTCTTGTTTTTTATTATGATTCAAATGCGGAAAGTAAAAATCGAAGTTTGTTAGTTTTAGCTTCTGTAATGCTAATTGGACTTATTATCACTTTTGGCATAACTATGACTTTTGAAAAACCGCTTAAACAGATTAAAAAACGCATTGAAAAAATTAAGGAAGGGGATTATTCAACTCATATAACTGTTGCTTCAAATGATGATTTTGGTGAACTTTCTGACACAATGAACGAAATGACCGATTCAATTG
>CALAUH010000157.1 GCA_937892225.1 uncultured Treponema sp. | reverse complement strand
TTTTCCACCGCCACCTTTAATTTTATTATACATTTCTTCGTTAGATGCATAATAATCAACTTTAATTTTACAATCGAATTCTTTTTCAAATTTGCGGAGAACTGAATCAGGAGTGTAATATGTCCAGTTATAGATGTATAATGTCTTTCCATCATCACCACAAGATGTAAGACCCAAAACAGCAAATAAGAATAAAGATGCTGTTATAATTTTTTTAGCGAATTTTTTCATAATCAAAAAATCCTCTTTCCAAAAAATATAAAACTGATGATGCATTTTAACAAAATGAATTATATCATCAGTTAAATTTAAGAATTAATGTGCAGCAGCAAATGATTTTAAACCTTTTCTTAAACAAACTGCCATAATACAAATTGCAAGAATCAAAACAAATGATAATGAATTGATTACAGGGCTTACTCCAAAACGAATCATTGAGTAAACGTAAAGTGGCAGTGTTGAACTTCCAGGACCACTTACTAGTGATGTAATAACGTAGTCTTCCAAAGACATTGTTACACTCATCATGAATCCTGAAACAATACCAGGCATGATTGCAGGAATAATTACTTTGAATAAAGTCTGCATTTCATTTGCACCAAGATCATGACTTGCTTCAATAATAGAATAGTCAAAATCATCAATTCGGGCTGTTACCATAAGATAAACGAATGGAAGACAGAATGTTGTATGTGCAATAAATATTGTAAATAAACCTAAAGACAGTTTAATACCGCTGAAAAAACTGAGCAGGGCAACACCCATAATTACTTCTGGCAAAACCATTGGTAAGAAACTTACAGTCTGGATGTATGAACGTCCAAAAAACTTGTACCAGCTGACACCGATAGATGCAAGAGTTCCGAGAATAGTTGCAACAAATGAAGATAAAACAGCAATCAATAAACTGTTGAATAATGACTGCCATAGCGGACCTGAACTAAAAATTAATTCTTCATACCATCTGAAAGAAAAACCTGTAAAAGTTGTATCTTTTGCTTTGTTGAAAGAAAAGAAGATGATTACAAATAATGGTATAAATAAGAAAAGTAAACTTAGACATAACATTGTATTGGAAAAACTTACTTTTCTATTGTGTTTTTTCCATTGTCTTTTAGCATGTCTGTTTGATTCACTTTTGTTTGTGCTTTGAGTTTTCTTTACTATCTGAATAAAAGGATTTTTCATTTAGAAACCTCCTTAATAATGTCATTTTTAATATCAGAAACACCAGAATCTTCTTTTGAAGTGTTTTTATTTAATTTTGCATCACTTCTATTTGAACCGAGCATAAGAAGAACACCAGCCATACTTATGAGTGTAATTATCATACTGAATGAAGATGCTAAAGGCCAGTTACGAACCTTTGTTACCTGGTCAACGATGATATTACCAACCATATAACTGTCTTTTCCTCCGACTAACTGAGGAACTGTGTATGTACCGAAAATTGGAATAAATGTAAAAATAATTGCACTTAAAATACCGCTTTTAATTCCAGGAATAAGAATCTTTATCATTGATTCAGGTTTTGTTGCTCCTAAATCTCTTGCGGCTTCTACAAGTGTAAAATCAAAACGGTCAACGGCTGTAAAAATAGGTAAGATCGCATATGGAAGATACATATAAATACTTACAAGAATTACTGCACCGTTTGTATACATGAACTTTATTGGTGTGAATACTTTTCCGTTTTTACAAATAATTATATTCCAGAAATAAGATAGTTTTCCTAACAGAGAATTTAGAATTCCATTATCTCCAAGAATTGTCATCCATGCAAAAATACGAATAAGTGAGTTTGTAAGGAATGGAACAATTACTAAAATAAGAAGTAATGTCTGATGTTTACTTCTTGCCATTGCATAACCGCAGGGTAGGGCAACGAGGATTGTAATAACGGTAGAAATAAATGTAATCCATAAGGTTCTTAAAAAGATAACACCATATGTTTTGGAAAACATCTGTTTATATGCATCAATAGAAAACTGTTTTAAAACACCACCGTAAATATCACGTTTCATAAAAGAATACGAAACAATTATTACAAGAGGAACTATAAAGAATAGAGAAAACCAGAATCCCATTGGCCATGCATATCCAGGTCCAGGATTTGCTTTTTTATATTTTGATGAATATGCTTTAGATGCAAGTTTGAGTTGCGGACTTTGCTTTTGTTTTTTATTCATTAATATCCTCTACAATGTATCCGTCTTCTGCAGACCAAGAGATATATACCTGATCTTTCCATGCAATCTCAGGTCCATCATCAAGATAATTTGTATGCTGCTTGAATACTTTAACAATTGTGCCGTTTTCTAAGCGTACATAAAATTTAGACTGGAATCCAGTGTAGACTGGTTCTTCAACAATACCTTTAAAGACATTAATATCTTTTCTTCCGTGAACATCAGGTTCTTCCAATGTAATACGGATTTTTTCAGGACGGATTGTAAATGCAACTTTCTGTCCTTCATCTGTATGTTCATAATCTGTAACAAGAATATTTTTATCTTCTTCTTTTGTAGCCTGTGTATCACCTTTTAACTGAGCCTGAAGACCAAGTGAAGGAGTATTTAAAGTTACCATATAATCATCTTTATTGCTTTCACATGCAACTACAGTACTTTCAAAGAGATTTGTTTCTCCAATGAACTGTGCAACGAATTGTGTAGCAGGACTTTCGTAAATTTCGAAAGGAGTTCCAATCTGAAGTACGTGGCCTTTGTTCATAACTGCAATTCTGTCAGATACGGCAAGAGCTTCACTCTGGTCATGTGTTACATAAATGAATGTAATACCAATCTGATCGTGAAGTCTGTCTAAGTCTACAAGAAGGTTTGCTCTTAATTTTGCATCAAGGGCAGAAAGAGGTTCGTCGAGGAGAAGAACTTTTGGTTCATTTATTAATGCACGTGCAATTGCAACACGCTGTTTCTGTCCGCCCGAAAGCTGATTAGGCTTTTTGAAAAGATGCTGATCAAGTTGAACAAGGTGAATATATTCACGGACTTTCTTATCAATTTCGTCTTTTGGAACTTTTTTTAAACGTAATGGGAACGCAACGTTGTCATAAACTGACATATGTGGAAAAAGTGCGTATGTCTGAAAAACTGTGTTTGAATGTCTTTTATCTGGTGGAAATGGAATTACATTTTTATCATCAAAAAGAACAACTCCATCATCAGGAAATTCAAAACCGGCAATTATGCGAAGAAGTGTTGTCTTTCCGCAACCAGAAGGTCCTAGAAGAGAAAAAAACTCTCCTGGATTAATAGTAAAGTTGATGTTATCCAAAGCAACAAAGTCGCCAAATCTTTTGGATACATGATCAATGGTAACCTGACTTCCTTTCATTCAAGCACCTCTAGTAAATAAAAATGATGTTAAGCACATACGTGCAATATATTAATACTAACAATAAAATGCAATAAATCAACTATTATGTCAATAAAAAAAATTAAAAAATTAAATTTTATTTTTAGTTGAAATATACATTTATTAATGTTATTCTAAAAATAATTGTGGGGTACAAAATGATTTCAATTATTTTAGGTTTTTTGTTTATTGCATTTACAGTTTTTTCAATTCTTCCAATGTGTCCGTTAAACTGGGGACCAGAAGTAATTAATTTTCTAAAAGGTTCTTTACCAGTTCTTTCTGCTTTTATTGGATTAATCTGTCTTTTTATTGGTGCTGCAGATTTAAAAGATAAAAAGGAAGCTAAAAAAGAAGAAGCTGAAGAAGCCCTTAAAGAAAAGAATAATTAATTTTTTCTATATAATAGAATCACATTTATTCCTAATTGACAATTTTTTTTATAAATTGTATATTATTTTACCCGTTAAAGGATTTTTAGACTGCTCATCTTTAAATCCTTTGGTAAAATGAATCAGATGCAAGGATTCTTTTGCCAGATAAACTTTTTTTATTTTTAAGGTATTATCATGGAAACTATTTTCGTTAAAGAAAACGAACAGGCTCGCAAATGGTATATTATTGATGCAGCCGGAAAACCACTTGGACGTGTAGCTGCTAAAGCTGCTTATATCGCTCGTGGAAAGAACAAACCAACATTTACAAAAAATCAGTTGATGGGTGACTTTGTAGTTATCATTAATGCTGAAAAAGCAGTTGTAACTGGTGGAAAAGAAAAGAAAAAGATCTACTATCATCACACAGGATTTGTAGGTGGTCTTGTTTCTCACACTTATGAAAAATTATTGGAAAAACATCCAGAAGATCCAATGAAAATTGCTGTAGCTGGTATGCTTCCAAATGGACGTCTTGGTCGTAAGATGATGGACAATGTTAAAATTTATGCTGGTGCTGAACATCCACATGCTGCTCAGAATCCACAGCCAGTCGAACTTTAATAGGGGTTAGGAAATGGTAAAGAATATTGCTATTGGTACAGGTAGAAGAAAGACTTCTGTTGCTCGTGTTTTTGTTCGCGATGGCTCAGGAAAAATTGTTATTAACGGAAAAGATGTAAAAGATTATTTTGCAACAGCTGAACAGGTTCAGGTTGTAAATCAGCCTCTTTTAGTAACTTCAATGGGAAATAAATACGACATTCTTATTAATGTACAGGGGGGCGGACTTAAAGGTCAGGCTGCTGCTTGTTTACATGGTATCTCTCGTGCTTTAGTACAGATTGATCCAGATGCTCGTACAGCTCTTAAAGCTAATGGTTACCTTACACGTGATTCTCGTATGGTTGAACGTAAAAAGTTTGGTCAGAAAGGTGCACGTCGTCGTTTCCAGTTCTCAAAACGTTAATTTCTTCTTACAAATTACGTTATACAAAAGCGATCATCTTGTATGGTCGCTTTTTTTTTATATAATAATATTATGAAAATAATTTCTATTTATGAAACGTCATATCAAGGCATGTATAAAGTAAAACCCGAAGAAGGACCGACTTTTTTTATACGTCCACAATATTTACCTTCCATTACATTGGAACAGCTAGAACAGCCAAATGATTTTAATGAAACATTAACAGAAGAATTACTCGATGCAGGATTAATCTGTGTCGTAGAATTAAAAGCAGTAGAATATCTTGCAAGATGTGAACAGTCAAGATTTGGTTTGACACAAAAACTTATAAATAAGAAATATGATAAAAAATATATAGATTCAGCTTTAACTTATCTTGAATCCAAAAATTATTTGAGTGATGAAAGATTTTCAAGAGCATGGCTTCATTCACGTTCCTTGAATCATTTTGAAGGCAGAACGAAACTTTTAAATGAATTAATGTCACGCGGAATTTCAAAAGAAAC
>CALAUH010000156.1 GCA_937892225.1 uncultured Treponema sp. | reverse complement strand
GATAACGCATTATAAGAAATTTTATCACTAATTTTATCACAGAATTCTACGTCCTCAAAATTAAGTTTATCGCAATGGATAAATGCAGCCGCCCCTACATAACTCACATTTTTCCCACCTTTAATTTCTGTCAGATTTTTAAAGCAAAAAAAGCTCATCATTTCAAGGTATTCAACAGAATCTGGAATTGTAATTGATTTAAGATTTTCGCAACAAGCAAAAGCAGACATACCAATATATTTAATATTTTCTGGAATTGTATAGGTTTCCTTTTCCCTGTCAATTGCAAACAAAAGAGCACCGTTTTTTTTATTGATGATAAATCCTTTTTCTTCTGCATAAGCCGAATTTGTAAGCAAAATCTGAGCAGTATGATTTACATCTCCAAACGCATCATACGAAACAGAATAAAGGTGCGAAGGGATTTTTACATTTTTAAGATTTAGGCAGTTTTCAAAAACACACGATTTTATCATCTTTATACTTTCAGGAATTTCTACGCTTGTGATTTTTTCATTTCCAGCAAAACATTCCATTTCGAGAACTTCAAAAGTTGATGGAATAACTACATTTTCTGCAGTTCCAGCATATTTTGCGAGCATTTCACTTTGTACGCCATTTTCACCTTCAAAACAAATAAAATCCTTCATTTCCATAAAATCTCCTTTTTTTACACAAAATAAATGTTTATAAACAAAATCCAACTCTGCGTTTTTCTTCTGACGCCAGTCGTTCATTTTTGCACAGTTCTTCTATCTTTTCAAATTCCGGCTGTATGCCCGTAATCACTTCATCAATTTCGCACTTACGGACAATATTTTCTATTTCACCACCGCTAAAATCGTATCTGGCTGCAATCTGTTCAGCTTCTTCATCTGATAAAAGCGGAAGTTTATCTTTCCAGATCTGACTGCGTTCTTTTACTCCAGGTCTATCAAATTTAATCTTAAAAAGAAAACGACGTTCAAAAGCACTATCCATATTTTCGCAAAGGTTTGTAGTCGCAATCATAATTCCATCAAGAGTTTCCATCTGTTCCAGAATGATATTCTGAATTGCATTTTCAGTCTGAGCAGTATTAGCCATGCTCACATTTTTTCTCTTAGAAATGATTGCGTCTGCTTCGTTAAATAAAAGAATTGGCACATTTTGATTATGGAGGGCACATGTTTTGCACAAATTTTTATAGTTTACAAATATTCTTTTTATGAGTTTTTCACTTTCTCCAAACCACATAGATTTTGTCTGCGAAATATCAACATGATAAATTTTGCGGTTAGTAGCTTTTGCAATCTGATAAACGCTTTCAGTTTTTCCAGTTCCAGGTGCACCATAAAGTAAAACTGCAACACCTTTTGGAAGTTTTTTTGCTTCAAGACGTTTTTGCATTTCAACAAGATTTTTATTTTCCAATGATTTTTTAAGCATATCAATTTGAGAAACAATTTCATCGGGATAAAACAAAGTTTTTTCATTTAATTTTTCTGGCACAATAACATTCTGATCAGAGTTAGAATTTATAAAAATGTCAGCGTCCTTTCCGTAAATGAGTTCGAGAGTTCTGTCCGTCAAATTAAGTTCTGCCTGTTTTATATTTTCTGCTTTATCAAGATATACAAAACCTTCTTTTATCAAAAAGCTTTTTTCATCCTTGTATTCGTGAACTTTATTAAAAAACATTTTTTCAGTTCCAAATAAACTCTGTAAAACATCTGTAAG
>CALAUH010000155.1 GCA_937892225.1 uncultured Treponema sp. | reverse complement strand
TCATTTGCATTTATTGCATCAACAGAAAAGAATACACTTTTAGAAGTACGACTTGCTTTTGCCGGTCCTTTTGCATTTAGAAGCCGTACATTTGAAAATACACTTATAAGTCAAAAATTACCTTTATCATACAAAGATATTTCTGTAATCTTAAAAAATTTAGAAAACGAATTTAATAAAGCCTGCGAAGACCAGATGATTAGTGATGTTATGAAACAACAGTTCTTAAATTTATCTTTATATAGTTTTGAACAATTAACATAATATCTTTATTATTCACAAAAAATGGTTTATTATAAATAATATATATATCATAAAATAATTTAGGAGTTTTAATAATGGACAAATCAGAAATCTTAAAACGTGCAAAAGAATATATTGCAGCTGAACAGGATGAACGTTTTAGTAAAGAAGTTGAAGAACTTATCGCAAAAGAAGATTACAATGAACTTGAAGATAGATTCTATCAGACTCTTGAATTTGGAACAGGTGGTTTAAGAGGAATCATGGGTGGCGGAACAAACCGTATGAATACCCTTGAAATAAATATGGCAACACAGGGACTTGCTAACTATGTATTAAAAGCTTTCCCAAAAGAAGCAAAAGAAGGAACTTTAAGTGCAGTTATAGCATATGACAGCCGTTTAAATTCAGATGTATTTGCAGAAGCTACAGCATTAATTTTTGCTGCAAACGGAATTAAGGCATATCTTTTTTCAAGTTTACGCCCTACTCCAGAACTTTCTTTTGCAATCCGTACATTAAAAGCACAGACTGGTGTTGTCGTAACAGCATCTCATAATCCAAGAATGTACAATGGTTACAAAGCTTACTGGAATGACGGTGCACAGGTTATTGAACCACATGATAAAGGAATTATTGAAGAAGTAAATAAAGTAAAAGAAGTAAAAACAATGACAAGAGTTGAAGCAATTGCTACAGGAAAACTCGAAATCATTGATAAACAGATTGATGAAAAATTCTGGGAAATGTGTAAAGCTCAGCTTTTCCGCCCTGAATTAATTAAAGAAAAAGCAAAAGATGTAAGAATCGTATATACACCACTTCATGGTACAGGTGCAATGCATGTCGAAAAAGTACTTGGTGATTTAGGATTAAACATCATTACAGTACCAGAACAAAGAGAACCAGATGGTAATTTCCCTACAGTTGAAAAACCAAATCCAGAAGAAAAACCTGCACTTAAAATGGCAGTTGAACTTGCTAAAAAAGAAAAAGCTGACGGTTTAATGGCAACAGATCCAGATTCAGACAGATTTGGAACAGCATTCCCAGATAAAGACGGAAACTGGGTTTTATTAAGCGGAAACCAGATGGGTGCTCTTTTAATAGATTATGTTTTACGCTCAAGAAAAGAATTAGGCAGAATGCCAGAAAATCCAGCAATCATCAGATCAATTGTTACTTCAACTTTCGGTGACTATATCAGCAAAAAATATGGCGTAAAAGTTTTTGACTGTCTTACTGGTTTTAAATGGATTGCAAATGTAGAAGCTAATTTTGAAAAGAATGGCACATATAATTATGTATTCGGATTAGAAGAAAGCTATGGCTATAAAGTAGAAAAAGAAGTAATGGATAAAGACGGTGTTTCAGCAGCAGCAATGTGTGCCGAAATGATTCTTTACTGGAGATCACAAGGTAAGAGCTTACTTGAACATCTTGATGACATGTATAAAGAATTTGGATATTTTGAAGACCGTTCTATTTCTCAGAATTTCCCAGGCTCTTCTGGTGTTGAAACAATGAAATCTATGATGGCTAATATGCGTAAAAATCCACCTGCAACTTTAGGCGGACAAAAAGTAATAAAAGTCAGAGATCTTATGAATGATCCTGATTTACCAAAAAGCAATGTACTTCAGTTCTATTTAGAAAGTGGAACAATCGTTAGTGCAAGACCATCTGGAACAGAACCTAAAATCAAATTCTATATCAACTCTATAATTCCAGCTGAAGATGGTACAGACAAATGGCTTTGTGAAGCTAAAAACAAAGCAGCCGTTTTATGTGATGGAATAACTTCTGATATACAAAAGATTATCGATGAAGCATCCAAATAAAATATTAAAAGACTTTAAAAAATTTAAGAGATTTATGTATTTTAAAATTGCAACTGAAATGCTAATAGTAATAATTGCATATTATTCAGCGAGATTATAATGCAATTTTTATTTTGCAAAGATGCTGGAGAAATAAAACTTGAGTTAGTAAATGATGCCTTTTACCATTTAAAGGCTCATAGAAAACAAACTAATCAAATTATACGCTTA
>CALAUH010000154.1 GCA_937892225.1 uncultured Treponema sp. | reverse complement strand
GTGTCAAGATTAAATTAATTAGTAATTATTTTTTTAGATTGTAAAAATATAAAAAACCATTTTGCTGAGTTGAATTATTTTTCTTGGTTATTGGTATATTTTTGTTTGTTTGTGATGACTTTTCTAAATAATTTCTATAAAATAGCAACATGTATTCAGGAAAATAAATGAAATCAGAAATTACAATCCGAAGTGCCACACCAGATGACGCATCTCCCCTTTTAGAAATATATTCCTATTACGTAAAAAACACCGCCATCACTTTTGAATGGGAAGTTCCATCGATTCAGGAATTTTCCAGCCGCATAGAAAACACCCTAAAATCCTATCCATATCTTGTGGCAGAAATTGACGGTCAGATTGTAGGATATGCCTACGCCAGCCGATTTAGAACCCGTGCAGCTTATGCCTGGGGCGTTGAAACTTCAATTTATGTTCAAAAGGATTTTCGAGGACAAGGAATTGGCCGTGCACTTTTAGAAAAACTAGAATCTCTATTAAAAGAAATGGGAGTTTTAAATATATATGCAGGCATTTCTTATATAGAAAACGAAGATGAATATTTAACTCACGCAAGTCCAAAATTTCACAAAAAAATGAAATATAAAAAAGTTGCAGAGTATCACAAGTGCGGATTTAAGTTTAATCGCTGGTACAATTTAATTTTTATGGAAAAATTTATTGGAGAACATAAAGAAAATCCCAAACCACTAGAAAAAATAAATTTCTAAAAATTAAAAAAAATGTTACAATTTTAATTATGAATAAAAGAAAACTGTTTATTTTTACAATATTTTTATCATCATTGTTTTTTATTTGTGGTTGTAAAATGGAATACAATCCTAATAATGTAAAAGCCTATGTAATTACTTTTTCAACAGAGAAAGGAAAAACTCCGGAACCAATTGCACTTGCAGAAGGTGCTGTTATACAGATAACTCATTTACCGATGATTTTTACAGATTATTTTGTTCTTGATGGCTGGTATTCAGGAGATGAAAAGATTGAACCTGGTTATGTAATTCATAAAAATCTGTATTTAAAAGCTAAATGGTCGTTTGTTTATTATGATTATGTATGGACTGATACTTCAAAAACTAATGTAGGAACATCTGGTAGCACAAATTTTACGACTGATGGAGAATATACAAAAGTTCAAATTACGAGCAAGGCAAATTCCATAAGAAACTGGGGACTAAGATCAATTTCATCAGATAATGTGTATGGTTTTGAAATAAAAGTAAAGTGTGATAGTAACATAAACTGGGCCGGATTAGAATGGTTTAATACTTCAGGATTTGATTGTTATTATTTTGAAGTTTATGGAGATGGAAGTTTTAAATTACAGTCACAAATTGACAGCAATTGGAATACAATACTTAATTTAAAACCAGAAGAGTCAAATATAATAAAAAATGATTTTAATACAATAAAATTGAGTGCAACAAGAAGTTTAGATTTTCAAGTTTATATAAACGGAAAATTAGTAAAAACTATAAAGAAAGATGAACTTCAGATTACTCCAGGACCTATATATTATGCGTTTTCTGCATCAAAAACTGGATCTGCCTGGTTAAAATTAATGAGTTATCAGAAAATAAAATAAAAAAACAGGAGTATTAAAATGCCAGAATTTCGTTTTGCTCAGCGAGAAGACGTTCCTTTAGTTCTTGAATTTATAAAAGCAATTGCTGATTATGAAAAACTTCTTGATCAGGTTGTTGCAGACGAACCAACTTTGGAACATTGGATATTCGATGAAAAAAAGGCAGAAGTAATTTTCGTTTTAGAAAATGGCATAGAAGTAGGATTTGCTTTATTTTTTCATAATTTTTCAACTTTTATGGGAAGGGCAGGGATTTATCTTGAAGATTTATTTGTTAAGCCAGAATATCGAGGTAAAGGATATGGAAAGGCTTTAATCACAAAAGTTGCACAGATTGCAGTTGAAAGAGGTTGTGGTCGTTTAGAATGGGTTTGTCTTGATTGGAATAAGCCGAGCATTGATTTTTATCTTTCGCTTGGAGCTGAACCAATGAAAGACTGGACACTTTATAGAGTTGCCGGTGATACTTTAAAAAATCTTGGAAAAAAATAATATGAAACAGAATAATTTTCCGCAGCAGACACATTTTATTGGAGTTTTAGTACCAGAAGATATCACTCTTACATTGGAAGACTGCCGTCGTTATATGAACGAAGCGTATGGTTGCAAGTCTGGTTATGGAACACCAATTCATGTTACTTTAGTTCCTCCTTTTCATCTGCCAGAAGAATTTTCAACTCAAGATTTAATCAGTGCAATACAGAATGATGTAATCAATATTAAAGAAAATTTAAATTTTACAACCCACATAGATAATTTTGATGCTTTTGGTGATAGAACAATATTTGCAAAAGTTCTTAATGATGAAAAATGGATTTTTCTTAGAAATAAAGTGATTGAATCAGTTTTAAAGGCCGCACCAGGTTGTACAAAAAAAGATACTAGACCTTTTACACCACATTTGACAGTAGCCAATCGTGATATACCCGCTGGTGTTTCTAAAGATGCTCTTGAAGTGATGAATGAATTGAATTTAAAAGAAGATTTTCCTGTAGATAATGTGACCATATTTGAACGGAAAAATGGAAAATGGATACCCGCCTGGTCAGAAAAAATAATGTAAAAAAAACCGACTGTTGTATTAAAACGACAGTCGGTTTTTAGATTGATTATTCTTCAACTCTTAGGATATAGTAAGTTTTTCCAGGTTTTGGAGTGTCTGTAAAACTACCAGATGTACCTGAAAACATTTCTGTATAATAGTTTGTTGAATTATCTAAATTGTCTGGTAAATTCCATTCATAATATTCTTTACCATCATTTGGTTTTGATTCATATATTTTTATTTGCTTACAATCTTCAAACATGTTTTCGTAACAATTATCTTGTAATTCAGCAATAGGTAAAACTGGAAGTTCTATTAAAGAAATGCAATTCCAAAACATATAGCTATAGCAATTTTTAGATAATTTAGTTGCAGTTAAATCTGGAGATGTTAAAAGATTTTTCGCCTGTGAAAAGAGCCCCTTAAAACAGCCTGGAGCCATTTGAATTTCCTGATTATTTTTGACTTTTTTATAATCCAGTAAAGTCATTATATTACCGTAGCAGTATACACCTTTGTCTCCAGAAAATACGAATTGTCTTGGAGTTTTACCGGTAATATATGTGTTATTTAAACCTCTTACACATATATAATTTTCTGTACTTTTGATAAATTCACCAAACCATTCATGCCAAGTGATTAAATCAGTTGTATAAAAGAGTTTTCCATCCCAATATTTTTCTCTTTCTTCTGTAGATAATATGAAAGATGATTCAGAAGTGAATAAAATGCAGTTAGTTGCATAAGCCGTTTTTTTTGTTGGTTCAAAGTTTATTTTTTTGCAATTAAAAAAGTCTGTACAACTAATTAATAAACAAGAAAATAAAAATAAAATGATTAGTTTTTTGAAAATCTTTTTTGTCATACTTTTTCCTTATAATATGATATTAGCATATTAAAAAAAGAGTGACAATTATAAAAAAACCGACTGTCGTATTTAAACAACAGTCGGTTGATATTTAATATTAATTTTTATTTAGCAATATAATATGTAGTTCCCGGAACAGGATTATCAGTAAATGATCCAGCTGTATAATAAAACATTTTTTCAAAACAATTAGTACAATTCTTTGGATTATTTGGACATGTCCATTCATAGCAATCTATACCATCAGGTTTTGATTCATATACTTTTAAATTTTCACAACCTTGAAACATTTTATTAAAACAATAGTCAGCTAATTCAGACGCAGAAATTGTGTTTATTTTTGTTAATGCACGACAATTACCAAACATATTAGAATAACAATAAGATGCTAATTTACTTGCAGGTAATTTTGGAGTTTCTTTAAGAGCGAAACAAGATTCAAACATTTGTGAATAACAATAGGTGTTAAGATTTGTTGCAGGTAATTCTGGAGGTGTTTCTAATGTACTACAAGAAGAATACATTAGAGAAAAACAGTCTCTTCCTAATGTATCAGCAGTAATCTTAGAAGGTTTTGTTAAGTTATAACAGAAAGCATACATTTCTGAACAACAACTATCTGGTAATTCATTAGTTATAATATCTGGAGCTTCTATTAAATTATAGTAGCATTCATAAAATAATTTTTTAAAACAAAATTCATTAATTTTTATTTTTTTATTATTTTGTACTTTGTCAAAGTCTAAAAGATTCATAAGATTACCAGTACAGCTAATAGATACTGTATCTGTTAATACAAAGGAATTAGTTCCAGCTGTAATTGTTGTATTACATAAACCTCTAAGATAGATTTTTTTATCATCTCCACAAGTTATAGAGGTTCCTTCCCAAATATGCCAATCTTCCAAATCTGTTGAATAAAATAAACAACCATCCCATGTAATACTTTCATTTTTTGTTGATAAAGAAAAAGTGTCGGAACCTGTAAAAGTAATATAGGTTGGTTCAGGCTCAATAATTGGTTCTTCAGTTTTTGCAGGTGTGTTTGAACATCCTGATAAAATAGAAAAAAGTATAAACAAAATTAATGATTTTTTTAACTGTTTAATCATATTTAACTCCTTAAAATATTTATTAGTTTATTCTAACATGTAAGATTTAATTAGACAAATAAAATACTATATAAATTATTATGAGATAATTTATATAGTATTTTGATTTTTTTGACACACATTAACATTGTTGCTTAAGGATTTATGATTCCGACAGCTGATAATAAATAGAGCGCCTGAATAAGAGAAACAATCATTACGACAAGTAGTGCACCTTTTCTATTTTACAGTATTTAAAAGTAAAATAGAATAGAGGATACATTATAATAGAAACTACAACATACCAGGCTTGATCATTTGCAAGTACAAAACCTGGCAGAGTTAGAAGTCTTCTGATGATATTCATAATTAGAAAGGTAATTAAAATAACACAAATTTTTTTTGTTAAAAATAATCAGGGCTGTCCATTCTTTTTAGACAGCCCCTAATGTATAGCGGGGGCAGGACTCGCCGTTACAGTCGCAGACGTCCTGTCTGCTCCTTCCACGGCGCCTGCGTTCACTAACTTTGCCGTCCCTGGCAAAGTTTCCTAAAAAACGCTGCGCCACTGCTCGCCTTTTTTAGGACCGTTCACTATGGATCGAGTCCTGCTATGTTATTTTAAAATTACATCTATTGTTAAAAATTAAAGCACTTACTCTCGTAAGTGCTTTTTTTGTTTATTTTAGCGGGGGCAGGACTCGAACCTGCGGCCTCCGGGTTATGAGGAGACCTTTGAGAACTACACCACGCTCTACCTATTCTTATTTAACGATAATTTAATTAAATTTTATGATGTTTTCGGGTTTAGGTCAAGCAAAATGCTATACCAAACTATAACCAAAAATACTTTTTTCTACCTGTTTTTTCTACCAAAGTTCGATAGTCGGGGATTTTTCCCGAGTAACAGAAATATATTTATATAATAGAAGAAACTAATTCTTTTTTAGAGCCTTCTTTACAATATCACCAAAAGCCTTATCCTGTGCATCAGAAATCATATCAAAAAGTTCATTAATCTTTGCTACTTTCTTTACGTTATCGATATCCATTTGAAGTAATTCTGATGGAGTAACATCACTTACGATTGCTTTTCCATGTTGAATTGCTGTGATGAAGTTTATTGACTGGGTGTCATTATTACGGTCCTGGTTCTTAATTATGGTGGACCAGGTTTTGTTTAGTTCGTCTATGTTAATCATTTCTTTTTTCCTTATATACTTTATCCAATATTTTTTCCTGAACATAAGTCTGATTAATCCAGAAACATTTCTTCTTTTCCATTGTGTCCTGAGGTGTATACATCAAATCATTATTATTCTTACCCTTTGGACGAATATGTGAAGCTGGGTTATCTGAAATCTTCATAAAGTGTTCATAATCACCTGCAGCAACTTTATTTCTTGTATCAGTCCAGACTTCTTCAAAATAATGATAATCTTCAACTGGAACTTGCCAATCAATAACTTTGTCTAAATAGTATTCCTCTTGGCCTTCGTCTCGTTTGAAAAGAACAATAATAAACTTACTTGTTATTGCATTGTAGAAATAGCTGTCTTCCCATTCTTCATCTACGATTTCGCAATAATCAACATTCTTGAATGACATTGATTCTTTGCATTTTCCATTTGGTTCTACACGTATTGTTTTGAATTGAATATCAGCAGCATTGAATTCATAAAGGTTTGTAAGGTCTTTATTGAACCCCATAATTCTTCGTGAAATATTTGCATAGCGGCTTTTATCGGCAGGATTGTAATTTTCATTTCTCATTTTACAAATTTCTTCTGCAGATTTCCCGATGTATGGAGCAAAAATAGAATTAATCTTTTCAATAAA
Source organism: uncultured Treponema sp. (assembly GCA_937892225.1). Classification (GTDB taxonomy): domain Bacteria; phylum Spirochaetota; class Spirochaetia; order Treponematales; family Treponemataceae; genus Treponema_D. The sequence goes on along the minus strand of CALAUH010000154.1, from coordinate 2,406 downwards.
GGTTTCATTTCCTGAAAGAATTCTAGTTTCTAAAATCTGACGATGTTCTTTTCGTTGTGTTAGAATTTGATAAATATGATTGATATATCCAAGTTTGAAACAGAAAGCTCTTCCCTGTGCTTTGATGTCAGAATGTGGCTGAACCTGCCAGTTAGTATCTTTAGTTGCTCCTTTTGTACAAGCTCCAAGATACAATGTATCACCTTCAGAAATTTCATGAGCTTTTCCAGCACGGATTTTATCAACAATTGTTTGCCAGTCTGCACGAATTTGGACTTCATCTTCTTTGAGACACTGCCATAAATCAGCAAGTTGAACTTTCATTTTCCCATACTCTTGTTCTTTATCATAATGATAGAAAACAAGGAGAAGATTGTCATTCTTATATCTAAAATGAGATGTATCAAAAACTTCTTTATCTAAATCGTTGAATGTGAAATGATTTAAAACAAGTCGTTCTTTTACTTTTACTTCAAAGTTAGAAAGTGTTTTTAATGGAGATGCCTTTAATTCGAGTTTTGCAGCAGGGAAATCTGGCTGTGATTTATTATCAGCTTCCTTTCCGAAATAAGCTGTTTCAAGATATTGTCCAAAACCACCTTTAGTCTTTTTGCCTTCAACAACATAGACTTTTGTCGGTGATGCAACGCCTTTATATGAACTTTGTTCAAAATTGACTTCATCGATAGTTTTGTTTTCTAGTCTCTGTGCGTATTCAACAATAGATGGAATACTTTCTTCATTGTATAACAAATCACTCATAAGTGTATTATCGGACTATTTTAATCGATTTGTAATTATTCGTTTTCAAAGATTTTATTAAGAGTATTTCCCATTCGAGTAACAAGTGGAACTACAAGAGCATTTCCCATACAGAAATATCTGAATTTCTGTGGCATACCTGTGTTTGTCCAGTTGTCTTCGAATCCTTGGATGCGTTCAGCTTCAAGTGGAGTAATCAAGCGAAGTCTTCCATTTGCAGGATCTTCAATTACATGAGAACTGCGGTTTACTGTAGCCTCGGAAGTGAGCATTGTACGAGCTGGTAAATCCAGAGAATCTGGGAATGCTACAGGACCTTCGCTGAAAGTGTATGCAAATCCTGTTTTTGCGACACGTTCAATTTTCTTTGCACCTTTAAGATATTGCCATTTAGGTAACTTATCTTCAGTGATATAGAATTCTTCGGCAGCATTTGATTCTGCAATACATCTGAGGATGATTGGTTTCTCTAGTTTTGGAGTTGTTTTTGCAGTATAGATATGACCATCTTTCATGAAACCTGAATTATCAAAAGCAAAAGCAAACGAATCAGAAATTTTCTGAATATCGGAATAATCAATTACGCAGTCATGAAAGTTTTCCATTGCAACAAGAGGAAATGTTTTTGCAAAGAATCCTTCCTTTTGGATGATTGTTCCAGCAGGAAAGTCTTTTACAGATGCAGCATATTTTGTTGTATTTTTATAAGCAAAAATATAAGTTCTTCTTCGTCTCTGTGCGTTGCCATATTCAGCAGCATTTAATACACGCCATTCAACTGAATAACCAAGTTCTGCAAGGCATGCAAGAATGATACCGAAATCACGGCCACGCTGTTTTGACGGAGATTTCAATAAACGGTCAACATTTTCAAGAAGAACAAAAGGAGCCTGTTTTGCAATAAGAATATCTCTAATCTGCCACCAGAGAACACCTTTTTTTCCTTCAATTCCTTTTTCACCATTTAATGAATGTGCTACAGAGTAATCCTGACAAGGAAATCCACCAACAAGAAGATTGTGACTGTCGATTGTGTTTTTATCTACGAGAGAAATGTCGATGCCTGTGTTTTCGTTAATATCACCAAAATGAGCAACATAACAATCATGTGCCCACTGTTTTGATTTCCCAGGTTCCCATTGAGAGAAGAAAACAGTTTTCCATTCTTTTGATGATTTTTCAAGGCCGAGTCGGAATCCACCAACACCAGCAAAAAGTTCACAGACAGTCTTTTCCATATAATAAACATTATATCAAATTAATTTATGCATTTGGTCGCATCTCTTGCGACATTTTATTTTTTTAATAATAAAGAATAGGTTCATTATATTCGTAAAGAACCATATTTAAAACATCCAAGTTATATTCTTCTTTTTCTATAAAATATTTAACTATTAAATCACTTTTAGATGAATTTGATAAAGTAAATCCAGCTTTACCTAATAAATCTAATGTGTCATCTAAATTAAGCATCAAAGCAAAACAAATACAAATAGCAGTCTTTTTGCTTGGTTTATAATTTACATTTGATCTTATCTTAGAAAATAATTTTCTATCAATTCTTGCTCTTTTGTAAACTTCAACATCAGTAAAACCTCTAGAATCAATATGATTGAACATTGCTTTTTGGAATGAATCATCGAT
>CALAUH010000153.1 GCA_937892225.1 uncultured Treponema sp. | reverse complement strand
TTATTACTACCTGTAAATTTCAGTTACAGGAACTATCTCTGAATACGACCAGAACCGTTACCGCCGGCGAGTTTTTCTACTTCGTCTACAGAAACCATGTTGTAGTCGCCTTCAATTGAATGTTTAAGACAAGAAGCTGCAACAGCAAATTCTACAGCGTCCTGAGTAGACTTGCCGTTTAAGAGAGCGTAAATGAGTCCGCCACCAAAACTGTCACCACCACCAACGCGGTCTACAATAAGCATTTCATATTCTTTGCTAAAGCAGTAATCTTTGCCGTCGTATAAAAGAGCAGCCCAGTTATTGCGGTTAGCGTTTATTGAAGTACGCAAAGTAATTGCAACTTTCTTAAATCCAAACTTGTCTGCCAATTGTTTTGCAACTGATTTATATCCTTCTTTATTTAATTTTCCGCCATTAATATCTGTATTTTCTGCTTCAATTCCAAATACGTCTTTTGCATCTTCTTCGTTGGAAATACAAACATCAACATATTTACAGATTTCTGTCATTGCTTTACGGGCTTCTTCACGAGTCCAAAGTTTACCGCGGTAGTTCAAATCGCAGCTTACTGTAGCACCCGCAGCTTTTGCAGCCTTACAAGCTTCAATACAAATCTGAACCATGTTTCCACCTAAAGCTGGAGTAATTCCCGTCAAATGAAACCATTTACAATCAGCAAAAATTGTTTTCCAGTCAAAATCTTCTGGCTTAGCCTCTGCAATTGAAGAATGAGCACGGTCGTAAATACATTTTGAACCACGTTGACTTGCTCCTCTTTCGTTGTAATAAATACCAACACGGTCACCACCACGAACAATGTAGTTTGTATTTACACCAAATCTACGCAAAGAGTTGATTGCAGCCTGTCCAATTTCGTGTTTTGGCAATTTTGTAACGTAATATGCATCCAAACCATAATTTGCCAAAGATACTGCAACGTTAGCTTCTCCACCACCAAATGTAGAAGTCATTTTATCAACCTGAACAAAACGGAAATATCCTTCAGGTTCAAGTCTAAGCATTATTTCACCAAAAGTAACAACTTTCATAAAAATCTCCTAAAATTTTTCTCGCAGATTTCGCTGATTATCGCAGATTTTTAATTTTTTTTATTAATTTATCTGCGTTTATCTGCGTAATCTGCGAGATATTCTATTTTCTTATTTCACGAACAATTTCTGCAGCTTCGCGAGTTAATTTTTCAATTTCTGCAAAATTTCCAGCGGAAATTAAATCCCCTTTTACCATCCAGCTGCCACCGCATGCTAAAATTTTATCACAAGCTAAATAATCGCGGACGTTTGTTGCGTTGATTCCACCTGTTGGCATAAATTTCATCATTGTGTATGGAGCAGACATAGCTTTAATCATTTTAAGTCCGCCTGCATTTTCAGCTGGGAAGAACTTTACAACATCAAGACCAAAACCAAGTGCCATTTCCAATTCTGTTGGAGTCATAATTCCAGGGCAGATTGGATAATTATTTTTAAGACAATATTCTACAACTTTTGGATTAAATCCCGGGCTAACGATAAACTTAGCGCCAGCACCAATTGCACGGTCAACCTGTTCAGTTGTAAGAACTGTTCCAGCACCTACAAACATTTGTGGGAACTTTTTGCTGATTTCTTTAATTGCACCTTCAGCAGCATCTGTACGGAATGTAACTTCAGCACAAGGAAGACCACCTTTAATCAATGCATCAGCCAAAGGAACAGCATCGCTAACCTTATTCAAAACAACAACAGGAACAATTCCTGTATTTCCAATTTGTTTTAATATATCGTTCATTCTTTTAATTTTTTATTTCTCCTTTTTATTTTTCATTCTTCATTTTTAATTTTTCATTTCGAAAAACTCTATAGAATTTGAGTAGCTTATTTTTTGAACAATTTTTCCTAAGAGTTTTTCGTCATTTGGGAATTCGCCGTTTTCTACAAGGTTTCCTATGTAATTACATAAGATTCGGCGGAAATATTCATGACGTGGATAGCTTAAGAAACTTCTTGAATCTGTAAGCATTCCAACGTAATTTCCTAATGTTGATGTTCTTGCATAAACACGAATCTGTTCTTCAATTCCATCTTTGTGATCATTAAACCACCATGCAGGTCCAAAAATACAATTTCGAAAATTTGCAACCATTGTTGCTAAAGCTTCGTTGTCTTTTGGATTCAAGTTATACAAGATTACTTTTGGAGTGGTTTCGACAGGCTCAACCATCGCACTGTAGATTCCGTTTAAAACGGCACCAAGCTGTGAGGCATAATTGAAATCATGCAGACTGTCTTCACCAATATTTTTTCCAGCAGCATTAAGCATTGCAGTATTGTTATCACGTATAGCACCAATATGAATCTGCATTACAAAACCTTTCTGGGCATATAATTTACCAAGTTCAATTAAAACATAGCCTTTATACTGTGCAAGTTCATCATGTGTAAGTTTTTTACCAACCCATGCTTTTTTGAAAATATAATCAACATCATCTTTTTTTGCAGGAAGATAAAAATCTGTTTCCAAAGAATGATCACTAACAACACTACCACAAGCTTTAAAATAATCCATACGGATTGAAAAAGCTTTAATCATGTCATCAATATTATTGATTTTTATTCCAGTCATTTCCTGTAATTTTGAAATATAAACTGGATAAACAGGATTTTCAACATTGATTGCCAAATCCGGTCGGAAAGATGGAAGAACTTTTACATTTTTCCATTCAGCAGCCAGTTTTTTGTGATATTCCAAAGTATCCAAAGGATCATCAGTTGTACAAAGAGCCTTTACATTCAATTTTTCAAGAAGTCCGCGTGGAGCAAACTCTGGTTTTGCTAAAAGTGCATTACATTTATCCCAGATTTCCTTTGCATTTGCTTCTGTAATTGGTTCAGTCACACCAAAATAACGCTGAAGTTCCAAGTGACTCCAATGATAAAGTGGATTTCCTACACATCCTTGCAAAGTGCGGACAAAAGCCAAGTAACGTATGTAATCGTAACTTTCGCGAGATGTAATAGCATCCTGAAGCGATTCCCAAAATGACAATGGAAACAACTTCTGAATTTCTTCATCGCTTTTTACAGTTCCGTCCAAACGAATATGACCAGTAATCAACTCTTCAGGAACACCGGCCGCACGCATTGCACGCCATTTATAATGATCATGGTCTAACCACGCATTTGCAAGATTTCCAAGCGTTTTATTTTCATAAATTTCCTGAGCCGAAAGATGATTATGAAAATCAAATATTGGTTCATGCGAGGCAAAGTTATGATACAGTTGCTTAGCAGTGTCTGTTTGTAATAAGAAATCTTTATTCATAAATGTTGTCATATTTTACCTCGAATGAAAAATTAAAAATGAAGAATGAAAAATAATTTTTCACTCAATTCTTAATTTTTCATTTTTAATTCTTCATTACGAAATGCTTTTCAAAGTATTTCGTACTGCGCCAACGCCTGATGTCAATTTTTCAAAGTAAGCTTCTACTTTTTCACCAAGGCCTGCTTTGTATAAGTCTACACCAAAAATATCGGCACGTTTTAAAAGTGGCTCAACTGTAGCGTGAACATCAAACTTTTGTCCAAGTTTTACGTTAGCTACAACTGGCTGAACTTCTGCTAAAAGTGGATCAGGGCTAAGTTCAAAGGCTTTTCCATCGTCACCAATTCCCATTAAGTAACGGAGCCACAAAGCTTCTACCAATGGAAGAACTTCAAGTTTTGAAATATCTAAATCTTTACGGTCCAAATACTTTTTAATTGTTTCACCAAAACGAATGCTAAGCTTCTGAGAAGTATCGCACGCAATTCGCTGTGGAGTATCTGGCATAAAGGGGTTTGGAACACGAATATTTACAACTTCATCAATAAAGTTCTTTGGTTTAATGATTCCAGGATCCACTACAACAGGAAGACCTTCATCATAACCAAGACGTTTTACAAGACGAAGTAAATCATCATCTTTCATTTCATCTGCAATTAAAGTGTAGCCAAGCAAACATCCGCTTACGGCAAGGAAAGTATGAAGTGGATTTAAACAAGTACAAACCTTCATTTTTTCAACTTTATCTACAGTTTCGCGGTCTGTAAAATAAAGGCCTGCTTTTTCAAGTTCAGGACGACCATTTGGAAATTTATCTTCAATTACAAGATACTGAACTTCTTCTGCATTTACAAAAGGAGCAACGTAAGTTTTTTTAGAAGTGATTACAGGTTCAAGCTGTTCAATTCCATCATCATTAAGAATCTTTTCGATTTTTACATCTGGACGTGGAGTGATTTTATCTATCATTGTCCAAGGGAAAGTGATTTTTGATTCATTCTGAACATAATCTAAGAATCCTGGTTTACAAACGCCGCGATTTTCCCATTCTTTTGCAAATTCTATTACCGCTGCTTTAATTTTGTCACCATTGTGCGAACAGTTATCCATACTTACAACTGCAAGTGGAAGTTCACCATTTACATAACGTTCATGTATCAATGTAACAACTTTACCAATGTAAGATTTAGGCAAAACAGGGCCAGCAGCAAAGTCATCATCAACACCTGGCATTGCTACACCAGAAGCGTTGTGCAATAAATATCCTTTTTCTGTGATTGTAAAAGTTACCATTTGTAAAGAAGGATTACGGAAGATTTCACAAAGTCGGCTCCAGTCTGCTTCATTTGCTGAATCTGCAGTTAAAGCTTCCATAATTGAACCAACTACAGTTTTTTCTACATTTCCAGATGATTTTAATGTTACAAGTACGCCAATATTGTCGTGAGGTTTGTACATTTTTTCGATAATTTCGTAATCATAACCTTCTGCAACAACTAAACCGCGGTCCAAAACCCCTTTATTCAAAAGTTCCTGAACAACGTTAGCCTGAAAAGCACGGAAAATGTTACCAGCACCAAAGTGAATCCAGAAAGGAGCATCATGAGTTGACTTCTGAACTTTATCAAAATCAAACTGAGGAAGAGAATAGCCTTTACTAGCCCATTCTCCAGTTTTTAAACCTTCTTTTGTAAGTTTCATATTATCCTTCTTATTTTTATCTCGCAGATCCCGCAGATTTTCGCAGATATAAAAAATATAGAAAAAAATCTGCGTTAATCCGCGTAATCTGCGAGAAATAAATTCTATTTATACAATTTTACATTTGAACGATCAAAAGATTTTGCACATGCTTCCCAAAGCCCTTGTAAGTATGTGGCACCAAGTGCACGGTCGTATAAGCCGTAACCTGGCATGGCTTTTTCACCCCAGATCATACGGCCATGGTCAGGACGGATAATTCCATCAAAACCTGTTTCGTATAAAGTTTTTACAATCTTGAACATATCAAAAGAACCTGTAGAAGAAAGGTGTGCTGATTCCTGGAAATCCTGAACAGGATCATCAATTGCTGTATTAAATTTAAGGTTACGAACATGAGCAAAATGAATACGGCCAGTACATGCTTTTATAAATTCACATAAATCATTCTTTCGGTTTGTACCATATGAACCAGTACAGAAAGTAATTCCGTTATGTGGATTATCAACTGTTTTAAGCATACGAACAACATTTTCCTGGCATGTAATAATGCGTGGAAGACCAAATACCGGCCATGCAGGATCATCCGGATGGATTGCCATATCAATATTATATTTATCACAAACAGGCATAATAGCTTTTAAGAAATAAACAAGATTATCAAAAAGTTTTTCTGATGTAACTTCTTTATACATTCCAAACAATTCTTTTACACGAGCCATTCGTTCTGGTTCCCAGCCTGGAAGAATAAAACCGTTTGAATCCTTGTCGATACTTGCAAACATTGCTTCTGGTTTTACACCGTCAATTTTTGTAGAATTATAAGCTAAAACTGTAGAACCATCTTCGCAAACACGTGCAAGTTCGGAACGAGTCCAGTCAAAAACAGGCATAAAGTTATAACAAACCATATGAATGTCTTCCTTACCAAGACGTTCCAAAGTTTTAATGTAATTTTCAATATATTTATCGCGGTCTCCACCACCAATTTTAATGTCGTCGTGAATATTTACACTTTCAATACCGGCAATTTTTAATCCGGCATCAGAAACTTCTTTTTTAATTTTCTGAATTGCTGAAAGTTCCCAAGCATCACCTGGAACTGAATCGTATAATGTTGTAATAACGCCGTGTACACCCGGTACCTGGCGAATCTGCTGCAAAGTTACGGAATCAAAACCAGTTCCGTACCATCTTAAAGTCATTTCCATTTATTTTTTAATGCTCCTTTCTTTTATCCATATTAATTATTATATCATAACATGAAAAAGTAAATTTCTCAATTAACTTGTATACTAGTATACAACAAACAAAGAAAATATAACATAGGTAAAAATGATTATTAATCAAAATATTTATTTAATGACTATATTGTAAGTGAAAGTTGCTTCAGAAGTATTAGCCGCAGGTTCAAAAAGCCATTTACTGATTTCTTCAATTATTTCTTCTTTAACTTTAGATGCTAAAAGTGCATTTGGAATTTCTATGGAAGTTCGTAAAACATTTCCGCTTCTATCAACTTTTAACGAAATTAAAATTCTATAATCATGATCAATTAATTGTTTTGCAGAATCAGATAATTTTATTTCAATTTTTGAACGAGGTTGTCTTCCTTCCCCTTCTCCATCCCATGTTAAAGAAATTTTGCCTGAACTTACAGAAGATTGTGATGAAGAAGAACTTTGATTATTATCTGATACAGATGAACCTGTAGCATTCTTTATTGCATCAAGATTAGATTGTGTTGATGAAGAAACTGTATCTTTACCAGCTGAAGTTTTTACATCATTAGAATTATTTTTAGATTCAGTATGGGCTGTCCCCGCTGTTCCTGAAAAACTACTTTTTGCAGTTACTTTCTGATTTGAACTCTGTGATGAAGATGATTTTGCATTATTATCATCAAAAGTCGACCAGTCAAAATCTGCAGTACTTGTTTTTTTTGCAGCCTTTTGCTGTTCCAGTATCTGTTCTTCTACAGATTTACTTAATTTATATGAAGGAGTTTTTGAATTTTCCTTTACAGCTTTGCTTTCCTGAGTTTTTGCTATTTTCTTTGTATTAGTTTTTTCTTTAGAAGTGTTATTTTGTTTTTTTGAACTTGCTTCTTCTTTTTTTATTTTTTGAGTTTTTTCAATCTTTTCTGTTTTTTGAGACTGAGCGGCTTCTTTTGCCTGCGTCTGCTTTGCTGTTTCTGCTTCTACTTCCGCTTCTGAAACAATCTCCTGTGCAAATTCTTTTTCAGCTAATACTATTTGAACTGTTTCAAATTTCTTTTGTTCCGGCATTAATTTTACAAATTTCAGACATATAAAAATTATAGCCCAGAAAAAAAATGTAATAACAGAACTTAAAAGTGTACTGCCTGTGCGAGGATTACTGTCTTGTCCAAAAAGCGGTCTATATATCATTCTTCTTCAGCAGTCCTTAAATTAATTACCGAATAACCGTTTTCCCGAATAATATCAAAAATACCGACGATTGTTCCATTTGTTACTTCTGAATCAGCTTCAAGACTGACTGGAAACTGTTCTTTTTTTACTTTACCTGTATTAAAATTAGCAAGATGATTTCCTAATGTTTCCATAGAAGTTTTTTCATCATTAAAAAACATTGTTCCATCAGCATTAACTGTAATTGTAATACCAAGAACAGATGTATTTTCTGATGTATGACTTGTAGGTAAATTCAATTTTATTCCTGGAAGAACTGCAAATGTTGTTGAAACTAAAAAGAAAAGTATTAACTGAAAGACAATATCAATCATAGGTGTCATATCAACATTTGATTGAATCTGTCCTCTTTTTCTTCTAACCTTCATTTATCTAACCCTTCCAGTTAATTTTAAAACTACAGTTGTAACGTGTGCTTCCATTTCGACTATTGTTTTATTTACTCTTGAAATAAAAAAATTATGAAAAATTAATGATGGAATCGAAACACATAAACCTGCTACAGTTGTTACAAGAGCTTCTGCGATTGCACTTGCCAAAATTGCAGGATCTCCCATAGAACCTCCGGCACCTAAAACACCAAACGCTTTAATATTTCCAGTTACTGTTCCCAAAAGTCCAAGTAAAGTTGCAATATTTGCAATAGTTCCAAGAGGTGTTAAAAGATGTTCCAGTCGTGGTACTGCCAAATCAAGTTCTGCATCTACCATATCTCTTAAATCTCGTTCATCATAATGACGACAATCAAAAGCTCTGGAAATAACTTGTGCTAAAGGAGTATCTGCCTGTGCACAGCTGGCAGAACAACGTTCATAATCTCCGACCGAAAGAGCACCTGTTATATTTCTGACTAAATCTTTATCTCTAGTTTTTATGCTGATAAAATAAATACATCTTTCAATAATAATATAAGTTGAAAGAATACCACAAATAATAATTGGAATCATTAAGATTCCACCAGATTTTAATGTTTCAAACATTTTTATCCCCCAATAAAAATCTGTTATATATATTAAAAAACAAACTTAACAGAAAGTTTCACACTTCCACTTTCCTGAATATATTGTCCCTTATAAGTTCTATTATTTTTACTGAATAATTTTAATACATCATTGCAGTTTAAAACAATTTTTGTTGCATCTGATAATTTATAAAAACCTTCTAAATTCAAAACAGGTGTTTTATCCTGACCGGCAAACAAAAGTTTAGTATCAGCATTAAATCCCCATAAAGAATCACTTTTTTGCAATGCAATATTTAAATCAAGAGAATTTTGATTTTGTAAAACAGGAACATAATTCCAGTAAGTTATCCATTGTGCAGATAAAGTTAAGATTTTATATGTATAAATAAAATTCAAACCTGTATTAAATTCTGTTCGTTCAAATGCATCATATTGATACAAGCCTGAATTTAAATATGACTGTTCATAAACCGGAGAAATTAATTTATTATTTAAAGCTGTTTTTCTAAATTCAATATTTGCCTGAGCAGCAAAATGTGTTTTTACAGGTAATAAAATTGAAAAATTACAGAACCAGTCTGACTGTTCATTTGCTGCTAAATTACATGCGGTAAATAAATTATTTTCTTCAAGTTCGTATGTTTTCTGCAAAGAAGAAATAAGCCCTCCCTGTAAGAAGACATCAATTTTTCTATCTGAAAAAGAAACTGGTATATTGGTAATTAAAGATAAATTGAAAGGAACTGTAAATGTATTATTTCCAAGATAATTACCAAAAACAAAAGCAAGACTTCCAGAAGTTTTTAAATTCTTAAAATCATAATTTAAAGTTGAACCCAATTCAAATCTTGAATAATTATTATTTCCAAAATTTGAATTCAAATAAGAATTAAAAGAAAAATTATTATTCTTATAAACTGAAGAAATATATGGTTCTATATCAAAAAAGGATTCATATTTAATATTGTCTGGGCAAGTAAATGTTTCATCAGAAGTTTTTGTTATATCCAGATATCTAAAATAATAATCTGGTTTTACACCTACAGATAAATCCCATTTATTAAAATTCCATAGACCTGATAATCCTAAAGAAAAAAGTTCCTGATTTATATTTGCAAGATTATCATTTTTATGCTGTAAACCGTTTCCTTTATCTTCATATTTTCCAATTAATTCAAACTTAAAATTATCCCATGCAAATATTTTATCTATATCAATTAAATTATTTCTAAAATTATATAAATCATTAATACTTTGACCGCCATAACCATTTAACGAATTATGATTAAAAGAAATTGTAAAAGGTGAATCTTTATCTAATTTAGAAATCTTAAAATTTCCAACAAAAGCAGTCGGATAACCTCCCCCAATCAAACCTTCCATAAACAAAGATTTTGAAGAAGTCTGTACATTTTGATAAGAATAATTTTCTTTCTTTTCAACATCTATTTCTGGAAGAGAAGGAACTAAATCTCCTGAACCTTCTGGAATTTTTACTACATCATTAAAATCAGGAACCTGAACATTTTCTTCATCAATTGTATTTGTAGAAACTACAGTTGTCAGTTCAGGTAATTCAATTTTATCATTTTCTGACCAAAGATTTGTAAAACAAAAAATTAATGTAAATAAAAAAATAATTTTCTTCATATTCTTTTTCCTACTATTTTATTAAGCGATTAACATTCTTTGCATATTTTGATTCAGGATATAATTGAATCAATAAATTTGCTGTTTCTTTTGCATCTGCACGTTTCTGACAGGCTACAAAAGAATCAACTGCAGAATATAAACACAAAGCTGCTTTATCATCATTTGAACTTGAACGGTAAAATTCAGCTGCTTTTAAATACATTTGTGCCGCCTGTTGATTTTTACCTTCTGATTTATAATATTCACCGATAATCTGCGAATTAGAAGCTGCATAACTAAGTTCTGAAGAATCCTTTTGTAAAGGTAAAATTTCATTTGCAATTGAATAGGCATCTTTTAATGAACCAAATTCTGAATAAAGCAAAACTAACTGTGAACCTGCAATTCTTCCTTTTTTTGTAGATTTTTTTCCTGCTTTTTCATATTCAGTTTGTTTTTCTACAATTCTTCTGTCAGTTCCTGTTGTAATTTTTTCTAATTCAACAAGCTTTTTCAATGTGCCGTCTGCTTCTGCCTGATCCGGATATTCATCTTTAAGAAGACGCGCAATTGATAAAGCTTCACCATAATTTTCCTGATAATAATATGCCTTTATTAAATTTGAATATGCACCGTATATGTAAATACTTTTTGGATATTTCGAAATTAAAACTTTGTTTTGCATTATTGAACGGTTATATTCTTTTATATTTAAATTACATTCACCACAAAAATAATATGCAGCATCACAGAATTTACCATCTGGAAAACTATTTAAATATTTTGTAAAACGTGATTCAGCCTTTTCATAATTTTCATTTGCATAAAGAAGTTCACCACATCTATACAAGGCTTCCTGTGCTGCTTTAGATTTTGGAAACTGAGTAAATACTTTTTCGTAATATTTGTCTGCATTATTTATATCTTTTGATTTTTCATAAATCTGTGCAATCTGATACAAACATAAAAGATTAAAATCAGATTTACCGTTTGTATATGGCTGAAGAACTTTTACAGCTTTATCATATTGTTTACTGTCCGAATAAATTTCTGAACAGAAAATTAAAGCATCCTGTTTTTCATCTTCTTTAGTAGAAGCTTTTACCAGTTTTTCAGCATATACAGAAGCATTTTGATAATCATTCAACATGATTGCAGATTTTGCTATTAATGAATATGCCCTTCTATTTAAATCAACATTAATAGATTTTCTTTCTAAAAATTCGATAAATGATTTATACGCTAACTGATAATTCGAAAGTTTATATTGAGCAAAAGCTTTATAAAAATAAGATTCATCCTGATATCCGTAATTTTTAGAATACTGTTTAATATATAAATCAAAAGATGTAATAGCTTCCTGCCATTTACCAAGATTGATTGCACATAAGCCGCACAAATAACCGCTTATCGGTTGAGAAGCAGTTTTGGAATGTTTAAAAGCCGCTTCCCATTTTTTTTGACAATAAAGAACCTTTGCAAATTCAAGACGATTTACATCATCAAGTTCGCCTTTTGAATTTATCTGTACATAAATATTTGCTGCTTTATCATACTGCTCTTCTCTTGCAAGAACATTTGCCAAAAGAAGTCTGTTTTCTAAAGAAGTACAATTTTGTAAAGTACTGTCCGCTTCTGCATAATTTCCATTTTTATAATATCCACTTGCCCCAAGATAAGAAGTATGTTCATCAGGATTTCTAATTCGCGTAAAAGATGATACAACTCCATTCCAGTCTCCTGCAATTGCTTTAAAATTAACAATGACTGAATAATATGAATCTTTTACTGTAATATCTTTTTGCATTACAACAAGAGTTTCAAGTTTCTGCAAACTTTTTATCAATTCTCTTGCCTGATCTGAAGTTACACCTGAATCAATTTTCATCTTTGCTTCATAAATCTGTATGATTATATCAGTCTGCGGTGTAATATTCTTTTTTGCATAAGAGAAACATTCTTTTGTTTTAGAAAAATTCTGCTGATTGTAAGAATCAACACCCATTCGTGTCCAGAAATCTGCAAGAATTGAATCAAATTCATCTGATGTATTATTAATTTTCTGAACAATTTCTTCAGGTTTAAAATCTATTTTATTTCTATGAGCAACACCATATGCATTCTGCAAAGAATCAACAACAAGATTTTTATCATCACATTCTAATAATGAGCAATAAATATTATAAGCTTTAAGAGGCTGTCCCCCCTGTTCATATGCAGGAGCAACTGTAAAACTTAAATAGTTATAAAAATCGGTAGAAAATGTATTTGCATCAATTTTTTCGTATATAGAAATTGCTTTTTTATATTTTTTATTCTCTATATATCCTTTAATTAACAAACACAATGAATCTTCATAAACATTTACATCATATAAAGTTCCATTTTTAATTACAAAACTCAATAAATTTTCAGATTTTTTATATTCTTTTATTTCATAAAATATTTTACCGGCAAAATAAATTGAATTGGCATAATATTTACTTTCTTTATTTTTCGCAGCTTCATAAAAGGCATTTAAAGCAAGTTTATTTTTTTTCTGATAATATAATGCTTCTCCCAAAACATAATTTGCTTTTGAATAATTTTCATCATCAGATTTTAAATTTACAAGAACTTGATTTATTGTTTCTTCTGCGTCTTTATAACGTTGAACGTAATTATAACCTTCTGCTTTAAAAATCAATGTAGGAATTAAAAAAACAGAAGAAGGATATTCTTTTTCTAAAAGTTCTGCTTTTTCTATAACACCAGCATAAAAGTTAGTAGAAGCATATGAAGTTACATCTTTGTAAATATTTGTTTCTGAAGGTTTTCCCTGAGCAATTAAATTTAAAGTACTCAATAAAAACAAGAATGATAATAATATTTTTTTCATAATTATTTTTCTCAACAAAAATTTTAATTAGGATAGAATCTGTCTGTTGAACGAACTCTTGTCAAATAAACAAAATCTTTAGAATAATACAACAAAAAGTCATCCAAAGTTGTTGGTTTTCCGTTCATAAATACATAACAGCCAAAAGTACCTTTATCATCAAAATATGGGAAAAATGCAACACAATCATTAAATACTTTTATCTCTGGTGTAACAGAGCGATCTGTCTCTCTAATTGCACCAAAATAAAAACTGCCACTTTCTGTAGCAGCTAAAACATATAAAAGTGATTTTAATGAACTTACAGTGTATCCTGTATCTTCTATAAATGTTACCTGTTTTTTAATTCCATCTGGGGTTTCAGTTGCAGCAAAAGGATTAATTGTTACATCTACACCAGAATTTTTATATGTATACTGTTTTCCTGTATAAACTGAAATTATTGCAGATGAAATATTACGAATCCAATCTAAAGAAAAATTCAATGCATTTTTCTGAGACATTATTCCCTGTAAACTTGTACTTTTTACTTTTACTGTTTCTGTAATCAACGGGCTTCGTTTTAATTGAGAACCTGTAATTGGATAAACAATACCGTCTGCAATCCATTTTACAAAACCAGCTGAAGAAAGAAACAATCTTTTTGTATCTTTTGCACTTTCTGAATCATAAATTGATTCACCGTTCGAAATTGAAATTAATTCATTATCCTCGTTATACATTGCATCATTTGTATATAAAATACGTGGACAGTTTGAATTAATTACTTTTGCCATTGAATGAATATTATCATAAAGATTATCTTTTACATCAATATATTTCCATGGCAAAGATTTTTGTGTAAGTTTATATACATCATCAAAAGATGCTGAATAAAATTTTGAAAAAGGAACACCTGTAGAAACACCTCGTGCTGCATAATTACCAAAAATTACCATATCTGCAACAGAAGTTTTTCCATATGGTGAAAACTGAACATATACTTCGCTATTAGAAGTACAATAGTATCTTATAAATAAAGGTTTATTATCGGCTTTACTTTTTACTAAAAGCCAGCTGCCTTTACAGTTTCCAGGATATGTTTCCTGTTCAATAATTTCTGAATTAGTCTGGGAAACATATTTATAACTTGCAACTGTGCTTGAAGAAACTACAATATTATAAACTGTATCTGTTTCTTCAAGACTGACTAAAAATTTCTGACCTGCAGAATTTGAATATATTTTTGGAGAATTTGTTCTGACAGTTTCCAAAGGAGCTTCAAACCAAATTTCAGAAAGTTTTGTTCTAATTTCTGCAGAATCTGGAATTCCCCATGAATTATATGCTGCAAAACAAGGTAGAATGGCAAAAAGTGTAGCAATTAAAACAAAAAATTTTCTTTTCATATTATTTCCTTATAAAGAGTATTCACTTGCAGGATCAGTATCTGTTGCTCCTTCTGCGAATCTTATCTCTGGTTCTATAAGTACACCGCCTGGTAAACGGATTAATCCTTTTGAATTTTCATCTGGATGTTTTCCAATTGGTGCATTTGATAAAAGAAGCTTCAATCTGTTTAATTGATTAACTTCAGAAGAACCCGGATCATAATCAATTGCACTGATATTAGCTTTAGGGAATCTTCTTCGTAATTCTTTTATCATACCTTTTCCAGTAACATGGTTTGGTAAACATGCAAATGGCTGAACACAGGCAATACTTGGACAACCTTCATTAATTAATTCAACCATCTCTGCTGTTAAAAACCATCCTTCTCCGGTAATGTTACCAAGTTGAACAATATCATTAACGCCTTTCATCAAACTGTAAATAGAAGATGGATATTCAAAACGACGGCTCTTCTTAAGATATTTCTTCATCTTTCTACGGTATAATTCTAATCCCCATACTAAGAGCTTAGCATTTCTTTCTGTTTTTTTAGGGAATGCCAATTCTTCATGACGGAAAATACCTGTAGAGAATGAATAGAAGAAGAAGTCAGCAAGGTCTGGCATAACACATTCTGCGCCTTCTCTTTCAATTGTATCTACAATCTGATTATTTGCAGTAGGATGGAATTTTACAAGGATTTCTCCTACAACACCGACGCGTGGTTTTTTAATTGGTTTTAATGCAAGATTATCAAAATCCTTAATAATACCTTTTAATAATTTATGATATTTAGCAGAACTTACATGCTTTTCAAACATTGCTTCTGCTTTTGCATTCCACTTTTCGTACATCTGATTTGCACTTCCAGGAACTGCTTCGTAAGGACGTGTTCGATATAAAACGCGCATTAAAACATCACCAACCATTACAGCTTTTACAAGATTATCTAATAATGGTAACGATAATTTAAATCCAGGATTTTTTTCAAATCCCTGTGCACTTAAAGATAGAACAGGAATATGTCCCCATCCTGCATCATTTAAAGCACGTCGAATAAATCCAATATAGTTAGTTGCACGACAACCACCACCAGTCTGTGTAATTACAAGTGCAACTTTATCTAAATCATATTTACCGCTTTCCAATGCTGCAATCATCTGCCCCGCAACAAGTAAAGACGGATAACAGGCATCATTATTTACATACTTTAATCCGGCTTCAATTGCTTTAGGATCTACAGCATCCAATACTACAAAGTTATAATTAGCACTCTTGAATGCACTTTGTAAAAGTTTAAAATGTATTGGAGACATCTGAGGTCCGATGATTGTATAATCTTTTTTCATTTCTTCTGTAAATACGACTCTGTTATATGCAGAAGATTTGATTTCAAACTTACGTTTATTTCTTCGTCTTTCTTTAACAGCAGCAATCAATGAACGTATACGGATTCTAACTGCACCAAGGTTTGAACCTTCATCAATTTTAATTAATGTATACATTCGGTTTTTAGCTCTAAGAATTTCATCAACCTGATCTGCTGTAACTGCATCAAGACCACAACCAAAAGATGTAAGTTGAACAAGTTCAAGATTTGGCATTTCAGAAACAAAACTTGCAGCTCTATACAATCGGTTATGATAAGTCCACTGATCTATAATTCTTAAAGGACGTTCAATATTTCCAAGATGAGCTACAGAATCTTCTGTAAATACAGCAAGTCCAAGTCCATTAATCAATTCTGGAATACCATGATTAATTTCCGGATCAAGATGATATGGACGTCCTGCCAGTACGATACCACTTCCAGATTTTCTGATTATTTCTTCAAGTGCATCTTCTCCAGCTTTACGACAATCTTCTTTGAATTTATTCTGTTCTTCCCATGCTTTTTCTACTGCTTCATAAATCTGTGATTTTGTAAGTTTTGGGAATTTTGGAAGTAATTCTTCACAAAGTCGTTCAGCTAATCTTGGTTTATCATAAATTGGTAAGAACGGATTCATATATAAAATAGAAGAATCCTGTCTTAATGAATCTATATTATTTCTTAATACTTCAGGATAACTTGTTACAATTGGACAGTTATAATGATTTCCAGCACCTGTATCTTCCTGTTTTTCGTAAGGAGCACATGGATAGAAAATAAATTTAATTCCACGTTGAATTAAACTTTCTACATGTCCATGACTTATTTTTCCAGGATAACAAACTGATTCAGAAGGAATAGTCTCCAGACCTTTTTCATAAACAATTCTAGAAGAACGCTGTGAAAGTATTACTCTAAATCCAAGTTCATTAAAGAATGTAAACCATAACGGATAATTTTCGTACATGTTCAAAACACGTGGAATACCTACATCTCCCATTGGAGCATCTTCTGGTTTTCTTGGAACATAATTGAACAAGCGTTTATATTTCCAGTCAAAAAGATTTGGTAATGGTCCGTCATCTTCTTCCAAAGCTTTATTTTTATCACTGGCAGCTAATACTTTTGCACCTGCAATTTCAGCACCTTTTTCACATCTGTTTCCAGTTACAAAAGTTCTGGCTTCACTTTCTGTTTTAAATGTATTAATTGTTAAAAGACAATTATTCTGACATTTACCACAACGTTTAAGTTCAAGTTCAACTTTAAATGATTCAAGATCTTTTAAAGTTGCAATTCCAGAACGAATATCATGAACTGTATCTTCTGGTTCTCCAGGCTGAGGTGCAGATAAATCAACCCATTGATCATAAGCAATAAGAGCTGAACCATAAGCACCCATAAGACCTGCAACATCAGGACGATATACGTTTACACCGGCAATTTTTTCAAATGCTCTTAAAACTGCATCATTATTAAAAGTACCACCCTGAACGACAACCTTAGTACCAATATCACTTGCTTTTCTAAGTTTAATTACCTTGAACAAGGCATTCTTAATTACAGAATAAGAAAGACCTGCAGAAATATCTGCTACAGAAGATCCTTCTTTTTGTGCCTGTTTTACTCTTGAATTCATAAATACAGTACAACGGCTTCCTAAGTCTACAGGTTTAGGTGCCATCAAAGCTATTTTACTGAATTCTCTAACATCCATTCCCATTGTATGTGCAAAGTTATCAAGGAATGAACCACATCCAGAAGAACAGGCTTCGTTTAACTGAATAGAAACGATTGCACCGTCTTTCATTCTTAATGCTTTCATATCCTGTCCACCGATATCCAAAAGGAATTCAACACCAGGAACAAAGAAATCTGCAGCTCTATAATGAGTTATAGTTTCAACTTCACCTGCATCTACATTAAATGCTGATTGGAATAAAACTTCTCCATATCCTGTAGATACGGCACGACCAATATAAACATCTTCCGGTAAAATTGCATAAAGATCTTTTAATACTTTAGTAGCAAGTTCAACAGGATTACCCTGATTTGAAGCATAGAAATCCCAGAGGATTCTACCGTCTTTATCTATAAGAACTGCTTTTGTTGTAGTAGAACCGGCATCCAAACCTAAGAAAACTGGACCATGAGTTTTTTTCAAATCACCGCGTTTTGCTTTCTGTTCAGAATGTCTAACCTGGAATTCATCAAGTTCAGCCTGATCTTTAAACAAAGGTTCAAGACGCTGTACTTCAGATAATTCAGCTCCAACTAAATTCTGTAAGCTGTCACGGAATTCTTGAATTGTAGGAAATTTAAATTCATCCGAAAATTTTCTTTCTGCACTATAAGCACAACCACTTGCTACAAAAAGCTGAGAATTTTCTGGAACAATAACTTCATCTTCTTTTAACTTAAGAGTTTCTACAAACCGGTAGCGAAGCTGTTCCATAAAGTGTAATGGACCACCTAGAAATGCTACATGTCCACGAATAGGTTTACCACAGGCAAGACCTGAAATTGTCTGACTTACGACTGCCTGGAAAATTGATGCAGCGATATCTTCTCTTCTTGCACCTTCATTAATAAGAGGCTGAATATCAGTTTTAGCAAAAACACCACATCTTGCTGCAATTGGATAAATCTGTTTAGCATTTCTGGCAAGTTCGTTTAAGCCAGATGCATCTGTTTCCAAAAGAGCAGCCATCTGATCAATAAAAGCACCTGTACCACCGGCACAAGTACCATTCATACGCTGTTCTATTCCGCCTTTAAAATAAGTAATTTTTGCATCTTCTCCACCAAGCTCAATTACTACATCAGTTTGTGGAATTATTTTCTTAACTGCAGTTGTTGCAGCAATTACTTCCTGAATAAAAGGTATTTCCAACCATTGAGAAACAGACAATCCTCCAGAACCAGTTACTTTTACAGAGACATTCTGTTTTTCTGCATTAGGACATTTTGACTGAAGTTCATCTAAAGCTTTACTTACAACTTTAATGATTGTACTTCTAATATCTGCTCTATGTCGCTGATAATCGCCATAAATTAATTCATCATTATCATCGAGAACTGCTACTTTAACAGTTGTAGATCCAACATCAATTCCAATACGTACAGGTAAATTACTTGATAAATTCATAACTCTATTCTATTAATTATATCTATTTTTATCAATAGAAGGAGGAAAAATGAATTTTTTATTTACTTAGCTAATATTTTTACCTGGCAACCTGGGACAATTGCATTTAAATCAAAATCAAGTGGATTTCCATTTTCGTCAGCATTTGGCATAAAAAGATAATAATCCTGTCCATAAGGATAAATTTTTCCAGTTATAACTGAAGTCCCCATAATTTCTACTGATGCACCACTTGCATTTACAAGATAACGAGCTTTTGGAGAAACATAAACTGTAATATTCTTTTTATCTTCTGCAGTTACAACTGTTGCATTAAACGGAGTCTGATCTAATAAACCAGAAACACAACTTGTATATAAATCAAGTCTATTTTTATATGCTGCATTTATATTTTCAATCTTTGTATTCAAACCATCAACGGTTTCATTTAATCCATTTATAGTTTCATTTAATTGATTAATCTGAGACTGTAAATCCATTTTTTCTGAATTTAACTGATTTAATGTACTAACAAAAGTTTGTCCCATATTATCTACAAGAACATCCATTGCTGTAAGATATTTTGGAACCGAATTTTTTTGTGGAAGTGATGAAACCGGTTTCTTTAAATATTTAAAATTTTCGTAAGAAGTTTCAAATTCATCGATTTTTGAAAGAAGAGCTTCATCAGTAATATTCTGTTCTTTTGCAAAAGATTTTAAATTAAATTCTGCAACTTCTTTTTTAGATAAATCTGCAACTAAAAGATTTCCTTTTATATCTTTAAATTCAGGATCAAGATTATTAATTTCTTCTTTATATCTGCCTGTTACTTCACCAATCGCATTTCTTACACTCTTACCCTTTGATTTTCTATCATCTTTTATAGAGTTCTGTAAATCAGCAATTCGTTTTTCATACATATCAGTTATTTTTTGAATTTCCATCTGCTGAACTTTTCTCTGGCTGTCCAAAGCAGCTTCCTGTTGTTTTGCAGATTCCAGAACATTCGAATCATAACTTTCCAGTTCAACTTTATATGTTTCTATTTCTTTTTCAAGCTGGAGAATCTGTGCTTCATATTTATTTTTTATTTCCCTGATTTTTGCATCATATTCTGAATTTATCTTACCTTTTCGCTGTCTTATTTGTGATGCAGAAGTTAGATTCAAAGAATCAATGATGAATAAATCATTTTCACGCTGCGATTCTACTTCAGAAATTTCTGAATCACGCTGAGCTTCTACCAAAGTTTTTTCTTTTACAGCGTTATCATAATTTACCTGAGCTTTTGAAACAGAATTCAAAAGATTTTTAAGATTTAAATCTTCAAATTCAGAAAGATTAACAGTGATTTTTTCATTATTTCTATTAATAATTAAAGAAGACAAATATGCAGTTGCAAAAACAGCAAGTGCACAACCAAGTAAAACCAGCATTACAAATGGTGATTTATGCTTTTTGGTTTTTGCATATTCTTTTTCCAAATCATAAGTAAAATTATTAGAATCACTTGTCTGTAAATTATTTAATTCTTCATTTAAGAATAATAAAACATCTTTATGTCTTTGTGATGGAGAAATCTCTTTTGTTATTTTGATGTCATTGTCCATATTCCACTCCAGCCTTCAGGTGCGTTTTTATTTCCCATTCTTTCAAGGAAAACTTCTGCAACTTCCAATTCACATTTTTTGAATTCTTTTTTTGCAGTTTTCCAGTCACCTTTATAATATGCGTCTAAACCTTTTTCAAAAGTATCGTATTTTTCTAAATAAACAGTTTCAACTTCTTCTTTATCCAAAGGCAGGAATACTTTTTTACCTTCTGTTTTACCTTTTACCTGAACAGTATCGATTTCATAGAAAACATATTTTTCTGACTCTTTTTCTACTTCATCTTTAATATATTCAGAAACAATTACAGGAACATGATAAACTCTAGTCAAACCTTCAAGTCTTGAAGCAGAGTTTACATTATCACCAATTACAGTATTAGCCATGTGTTCATTAGAACCGATGTTACCGTAGAAAACTTTTCCACCATCAATACCAACACCTACATCAAGTAAAACTGCCTGGAAAACTCTTTCTTCAGATTCAGTAAGTGTTCTTCTGCTTTCAACTTCCTGTTTTCTTTGAATCATTGTTTCCCTTAATTTTGCAGTTACGTGTGTAATATCCCACGCAGCACGAATTGAATTATATGATTTTGAATAATCAGAATTTAATGTTCCATAAATTGCAAGAATTGCATCACCAATAATTGAACCGACAACACCACTGTTTTGATGTACACTATGAATTACCTTATTATAATGAACGTTTAAAACATCAATAATATCATTACCTAAAGTTTCAGTTCTGTATGTAAAACTCTTGATATCAGAGAAAAGCATTGTAAGTTCTCTCTGTTTACCTTCCAGAGAAATTCCCTGATCTGAATATGCTTTTGCAACAACGTCTTTAGATACGAACTTCTGAAAAGTACCAAGAAGATTATTTACAGAAGAAGAAAGTGAATTAAAAGACGCAGCAAGATAAGTAATATCATCATTTGGAGCTTCACTTAAATCTATAAGTTCAAGCTGCTTATGTTTCTGCATTTCATACAAGTCATTTGTGATTGTACGAACAGTTTTAAATTCTCTGTTAATTACTATAAAACCAATGATGATAAAAAATATAGTAAGACAGATAATAATTATGGAAATTACTAAATAAATATGTCCTGTCTTTTTAGAAAGGTCAGAACGATTTTCAGCACGGATAATGAACATATCCCAATCCGGCTGATATTTGTAAACACCAAAATAATCTTCACGATAAGTTCTAAAATTTATTGAACCTTCAGAAATATCATTATCCAAATCTTCAACTAATTTATTAAGAACTTCTTCACCAATAGAAAAATCATTCCAGAAACTATTGTTGTTTTTTGCAAAGAATAATTTTGTTCCAGTTTTATCAATACCTAACGCAACACTGTTTTTGTTAGAAAAACCAGTTTCTGCAGCTTTTTCCATAGTCTGCATACATTGCTTAGAATCTTTTGAATAAAGATAAATCTGATATTGATTAACTGAGTTATTATAAAGTTCTTTCAACTGTTCAACCATGACAGTATTATTAAGATTGATAATTTCTTTTTGTGATAATTGAATTGTAATAATATTAGTAGCAAAGTTTGATAATAATATTATACTGATAAAGATAAGAATTATTTTTAAACCAAGAGGTATAATTCTAGTTTTACCAACTTTAGAAAACAGCCCTTTTTTCCCCATTAGTCAGCTCCATAGAAAATTAATGTTAATATTATAAAACAATTGTTTATTTTACTCAACTTTGATATTTTATATGTATGGAAAAAATTGAAAACTCTACAAAGAAAAAGAACTCTTTATTAAAATCTGGATTAGTACTTTCTTTAATGACCGCTGCATCCCGCGTTATGGGACTTATCCGTCAGATGACAACTGCAGCTTTTCTTGGTACAGGTATATATGCTGATGCTTTTAACGTTTCATTTATGATACCAAACTTATTGAGACGTCTTTTTGCAGAAAATGCAATTTCCGTAGCTTTTATACCAACATTTAAAAAGTATCTTGAAAAAGATAAAACTAATGAAAACAAAAAAGAAACACAGGATTTTATTAATTCTACTTTTACACTGGTAACTTTTTTAACTGCATGTATTGTTGTTTTAGGAATTGTAATTACACCATTAATATCACCACTTTTCTGTAAAATGCCTAAAGATCCTTCTGC
>CALAUH010000152.1 GCA_937892225.1 uncultured Treponema sp. | reverse complement strand
TATTTGCACGCATCAATATACCAAATTCATCATATTTTCTGCGTTCTTCTGCTGCAATTCCTAAAATACTTTCTGCAATAAAATCAGCTTCGTCAGTTTCATTTTCTGGCATAAAAACTTCTATTGGTTTACCGCCACCGTTTCCGCTCCAAAGTTTTTTATCTTTTCTGTTTGTATTATGAGAAATAACTCCGTTTGCTGCTTCCAAAATTGTTTCTGTAGAACGGTAGTTTTGTTCAAGACGGATTTCTGTTACATCAAAATCTTTTTCAAAATTAATGATATTCTGATAGTCAGCACCACGCCAGCTGTAAATA
Source organism: uncultured Treponema sp. (assembly GCA_937892225.1). Taxonomy (GTDB): domain Bacteria; phylum Spirochaetota; class Spirochaetia; order Treponematales; family Treponemataceae; genus Treponema_D. The sequence goes on along the minus strand of CALAUH010000152.1, from coordinate 1,877 downwards.
GACTGGTCATCATCGCCAACTACTGCAACATTCTTATCTGCAAGAAGATGCATAAGCTCATATTGCTGATGGCTTGTATCCTGAAATTCATCAACCATTATGTATTTATAGCGGTCTCTGTATCTGGCAAGTACTTCTGGGTGCTCTCTGAATAATTTAATAGGAAGTACAATTAAATCATCAAAATCTACTGCATTGTAAAGCTGTAATCCTTCCTGATACATTTCATATAAAGGACGGTACATATCATTTGCAGTTTCCCAGTTTTTACGGCCAGTTTTAATGTTTGATATAAGATTACTTATAGTGTAAATATCCATTGCTTCGGGACTAAACTTTAATTCACGGCCACATTCTTTTATAAGGGCAACTCTGTCTGTTTCATCATAAATTGAAAAGTTTTCACGATAGCCAAGTTTATCTATATCCTGACGCAAAACTTTTACTCCAAAAGCGTGGAAGGTTGATACTGTAAGATTTTGAAGTTTTTTTTGAGTTAAATCCTTAATACGGTCTGCCATTTCTTTTGCAGCTTTATTTGTGAATGTAAGTGCAAGAATCTGGCTTTGTGGAATACCTTTATCAAGCATATGTGCAATTCTATATGTAATAACTCGGGTTTTACCGCTGCCGGCTCCTGCAATAATTAAAATTGCGCCTTCTGTAGTGGCAACTGCACGATACTGCTGAGGGTTAAGCTGTTGTTTTAAGGATACTAAATCAACCATGTGGTAAGTATATAAATAAATATGAAAAATTGGAATATATTAGCATTTTTTCAATGTCAAAATATTCCTAAAGACAAAAATAAAATAAAAGTTTATAATATAGGTGAAATCACTTAAGAAAATTGTTTCGAGTGATTATTAATGTGTCTATTTGAGGCTGTATATGAACAAATTTGTTTCTGCATTTTTATCACGTCATAATTTTGTAAATCATGTTGATGTTTTATCTGTAGCACAGGCTATTCTTTCGGATATGGAGTTAGGTCTTAAAACAAAAGGTAAAGAATCTGATGAAGATATGATTAGAACTTTTTGTAATCCGCCAAAAGCTTCTGCTAAAAATAAGTCTGTAATTGTTATTGATGCTGGTGGTACAAATTTCCGTTCATGCCTTGTTACATTTGATGACCAGGGAAATCCTGCTATTTCAGAAATGGAAAAAACAAAAATGCCAGGCGTAGAAAAAGAATTAAATCGTCATGACTTTTTTGAACAGATTGCTTCAAATCTTGAACACTTAAAGAATAAAGCTGATAGAATTGGTTTCTGTTTTTCTTATCCAATGGAGATTCAGGAAAACGGTGATGGAATCTTATTAGGTTTTTCTAAAGAGGTAAAAGCTCCTGAAGTAGTAGGCTGTAAGGTAGGCGAGTGCTTGAAAAAGGCACTTTCTGAACATGGTTGGAATACTATTAAAAGAATTACTCTTTGTAATGATACTGTAGCTGCTTTGCTTGCTGGTGCAGCTTGTGCCGGAGATACTCATAAATATTCATCATATATCGGATACATTTTGGGTACTGGAATGAATGCAGCTTATATTCAGCCAGATTGTGATGTTTGTAAAATAAATAAACAGATTGTTGTTTGCGAAAGTGGTAAATTTCTTAGTGTAAACCGTTCAGATTTTGATATTGAATTTGATAAAACAACTGTAAAACCAGGTTCTTTCTATATGGAAAAACTTTGTTCCGGGGCTTATCTTGGTCCTGTTTCATGGTATGCATTACAGGCTGCTGCTAAAGAAGGTTTATTCAGTCAAAAAACAAATGATGCAATTCTTAAACTTCCAGTTTTAACTTTGATAGAAATGGATAAATTCTTGCACGGTCCATATAATAAAGACTGTTTGCTTGGTGAAATTGCCTG
>CALAUH010000151.1 GCA_937892225.1 uncultured Treponema sp. | reverse complement strand
ATAAGGGAATAATCCGCCATCATAAAGACGCTGAATTACCTTACGTTTTGTACAAAGACTTTCTTTTGCAAGATCCATTAAATAATCTAATCGTTTGTAGAATTCCTGTTCGTTGTTTGCAAGGTATCCGATCTGTGGCATGTTGATTGTGACTACACCGATAGATCCTGTAAATTCATCTGCTCCGAAAAGACCACCACCACGACGACGAAGTTCACGTTTGTCTAACTGTAAACGGCAGCACATGGAACGTACGTCAGAAGGATTTAAATCTGAGTTTACAAAGTTCTGGAAGTTTGGTGTTCCATACTGTGATGTCATTGTAAAAAGAAGTTTTGAGATTTCTGAATCCCAGTCAAAATCTTTTGTAATATTATAAGTTGGAATAGGGTAAGCAAAACCACGACCGTCTGCATCACCTTCTATCATAAGTTCAATGAATACTTTATTAATCATATCCATTTCTTTCTGACAGTCACCATATGTGTAATCCTGTTCTTTTCCACCAACGATTGCTTTTTTATTTTTTAAATCGTTAGGACAAACTAAATCCATTGTGATGTTTGTAAATGGAGCCTGTGAACCCCAGCGGCTTGGTGTGTTTACGCCGTAAATGTAACTTTGTAAGCACTGTCTTACCTGATGTTCATTTAAGTTATCTGCACGGATAAATGGTGCTAAATAGGTATCGAATGATGAAAATGCCTGAGCACCTGCCCATTCGTTCTGTAAGATACCGAGGAAGTTTACAATCTGATTTACGAGGGTAGAAAGGTGAGAAGCTGGTTTTGATGTAATTTTATCTGGTACTCCACCAAGACCTTCTGTAATGAGCTGACGTAATGACCATCCGGCACAGTAACCAGAGAACATTGAAAGGTCGTGAATATGGAATGCTGCAGTTTTATGAGCTTCTGCAATTTCTTTTGAGTAAATATTATTAAGCCAGTAGTTAGCTGTGATTGTTCCTGAGTTATGAAGGATAAGACCACCGAGAGAGAAGTTTACGTTTGCATTTTCATTTACACGCCAGTCACTCTGACCAAGGTAACCGTCCATTGTTTTGTTGATATCAACCATAAGGTTTTTAGCATCACGAACTGCTTCATGGCGTGCACGGTAAAGAATGTAAGCTTTTGCAACTTCTACTTCTTTTTCTTCGATTAAAACTGATTCTACGATATCCTGAATTTCTTCAATTGCTGGAATTGAATGAGCTCTGTTTCCTGCAAGCTGTACTCTTAGTTTTTCTTCTACTAAGTCTGTTAATTGTGATGCTCTTGTAGGATCTTTCTGTTTTTTTACAGCTTCGATTGCTTTTTCAATCGCTTTTTCAATTTTTGTTCTGTCATAATCAGCAATTTCTCCTGATCGTTTTACAACAGATTTCAAAAATCCTTTTGTTTCAGTGTCTGAACTTTTTCCTAAAAAACTTCTCCATTCTGGAAAGATAGATTGGTCACTCATTCCTTTTTTCCCCTCTTTTCTATATTTTTTACTTCCGTAATAAATTCTTCAAAATTTTCAAAATGACGATAAACGCTTGCAAAACGTATGTAGGCTACTTTATCTATTTCATAAAGTTTTTCCAGTACAAGTTCTCCAAGCTCAGAAGTGGCGATTTCTCTGTCTTCTTTTGCCATTTTAATAGCAGCATCTTCTATATCGTTGCAAATCTGTTCAACCATTGTTGTTGAAACAGGACGTTTTTCCAAAGCTCTTTCAATTCCTTTTTCAAGTTTCTGTCTGTCAAAAGGCTGTCTTCTTCCGTCGGTTTTTACAACCATAAAAGGTTTTTCATCAATTCGTTCGTAACTGGTAAATCTATATCCACATGCAAGACATTCCCGTCTTCTGCGAATGCTTTCACCGTTTATCATAGTTCGTGATTCTAAAACTTTATCATCTAAACTACCACAATAAGGACAACGCATTTTGTAAAATAACCTTTTATTTAGAAAATTGTATATAGTGCATAAATATGCTTATTGACTATCATATAACACTAGATATGTTAAAACAAGTGAAATTTAGAAAAAAAAGATGAATTTTTTAAAACTATTTTTCTTGACAAAAAAAAATTTTATGCTTAGGTAAAGAATTTAATAATTGAATATTGACAATTTTTTGAATTTAGAATTCACTCTTGGAAATTTTAATTCTTTTTCTTTCTGATTTTATATAATCTGTAGTTTTAAAATTTTTGAATGAATAAATTCCTGCTAAAAGAATTAGAATTTTACAGATGTATACAAACCAGTTTCCGTATTTTGAATAAGTTGTACAATTTTCTTTGTAGATTGGAATGTCATAGCATAAAGAAGCCTGTTCAAATAAAGGTAAATCTGCAAGAATTTTTCCAGAAGGATCTACAACTACAGAATAACCTGCATTTGTAGAACGCACTAAAGTAGTTCTGTATTCAATTGCCCTGTATGCTGCAATACAAAAATGCTGGTATTCAGAGGATTTTTTTAATGACCATGAATCGTCTGTAAGATTAATGAATAATTCTGCACCGTTTAATGATAAAGGACGCATTACATCTGTAAAAGCATCATCAAAACATATTGGAGCTGCTATTTTTACAGTTGACTGTTTTTCTTTCATTCTTTGATTTTCATAAGGAGTTGTACAGTCAACAATGTTTATTATTTCCTGACTGTTATCATTTATATTTGTGCATGGAATTTCAAAGTAAGTAATATTTTCGCCTTTTGACCATCCTGCTGCAAAACCGACTATTTTTTTCATGAATTTTCGTACAACCGGATTTTCAAGACCAGGTACATATTCTGCAAAAGGAACCAGATGAAGTTTTCCGTAAAATCCTCTGTATTCTCCGTTTTTATCAAAAATTACTGCTGAATTAAAATATTTAGTAATATAATCATCTTCAGAAGTTTCTATTTCTTTTGTAAAAGAGCCGCCGGATAGTAAAGGAAGCTGATTTGTTTTTATAAAGTCGATTAAAGGATAATCTTCGGGATTTCTTTTGTAATAATGTCTTGCAGAAGGGAAAGAATGCATTAAACTGCCTTCGCTTAATACAAGAAGATCTGCTTTTTTATTCTGTTCTTTTAATTTTTCAATTTCTTCACAGGCCATTTTTTCTGATGCAAGAAGTATTTCATCATCATCTTCGAGTTTCCATGGATCTGCATTCTGTTGTATAAGAATTGTGGTTAGCTGTTTTACCGGAGTTCTTGTTTTATTGTATTCATAATCACCATAAATAACGGTTAAAAGCAATAAGATTATATAAACAGTAGAAAGATTGATTAAATCATAATAATGTTCCATCTTTGTTTTTATAATGTTAGTGTTATATAAAATGGCGATAAGTTCTACTAAAAGAACGTTGAATAAAACAATCAGGAAAGTTATTCCATAAGTTCCTGTAATAGACGACAGCTGCATAAGGATTTTCCATTTGAAAATTGCACTTGAAACTGTTCCCCATGGATATCCCAAAAATCCGATGGATTTCATGAATTCATAAAAAACGTAAACGATTGTAAAAAATAACGCTTTGAATCCTGGAAAATCAAATAGATTTCTGTATAAAGAGTTTTGATATAACTGTTTGTTTGTTCTGTCTGCGTAAGGAATAAAAAATATTAATCCGAAAATTCCGCCTAAAACACCTGTCGCAGCGGCAGAAGCTCCAAGTGTTAATGCAGCAAAATCCTTAAAGAATGCAAGCCAGAAACTTGATGCAAGATGTGTCGTGATTGTCTGACAGAATCCAAGTAAAAATGCAGTTTTATAGTTTTTACAGTTTTTAATGGCAATATAGTATGGAATAATTGCAAATAAAGTTATTAAAGGACTTCCTAATAAAAACAATTCATTTGGAATTGCAAGCGAAAGAAGGAGACCTGAAAAAATTGAATAAAAAACTTGTAAAATCATCTTCATTATATTATTATTTAAACAAGTATATATTTACTTTGATTAATCAAAATATAATACTTGTATTTAAAAAAAGCAATAAAGTTAATAATGGAAAGAGGTTTACATAAATGAAAGTTATAAATGATGCACATCTGATTGAATACGAACAAAAACCTGATGTAGTTGTAAAAGCACCAGGTAGATTTCATATGATTGGCGAACATTCATGGTTTTTTAAAGATAAAACTCTTTCAATGGCTATAAATCTTCCGGTTTATTTATCTGCATCAAAACGCAGTGATTCAGCTTTAAAATTTTATTTTATTCAGTTAAACGAAAGAAAACATTCCAGTCTTACATCAATTAAATATAAGAAAGAAGACCGATGGGCTAATGCTGTTAAAAGTATAATTTACGGATATATATGCAGCGGTTATGATCTTCACGGAATGAATATAACAATACATTCAGATATATTACCGTCTGCAGGATTTGGAATTACAACTGCAATAAAAGCGGCAACTTTAATAGCTATAAAAAATCTTTTTGAATTGGATTGTACTGATGAAGATTTACTGGCAGTTTTTGAAAGAGCAAACAGAATCTTTTTACAGACAAACAATTATATTGCAGATAATTTTTCCGCTTTATTTTCAAAAAAAGGTAATTTTTTAATTACAGACCATACAAAAAATTCATGGGATTATGTTCCGTTTAATTTTGAAGATAAAAAAATCTTCTTAATTGATACTAAAGTTCCACGTATTAAACTTTGGGATGAAGATTCTTTATTTGAACCTCAGCATGCTCTTTTATTAGGAGACTTAAAGGAAACAAAACCAAATGTTTATGGCGAATGGCAGTATATTAATAATGTTACAGATATAAACGAAGAATTATCTGTAGTTTCAGAAGACACAAGAAGAAAACTTTTAAGTATAATGCGTGAACATAATAATGTTCTTGAAGCAAAAACAGCATTAGAAAAAGGTGATTTCTTTAAATTAGCCCGTGCAATTAATCAAAGTCATGAAAGTATGCGTGATATGTATCAGATTTCATGTCCGGAAATTGACTGGATTTTAAAACGTGTAAATGAACTTGAACCAAATCTTGATTTTATTACAAATCCAGTTTCCTGCGGAAGAATTACGGGAAAAGGTTTTGGACGTTGTGTTTATGTAATTATTCGTGATTCTGATGTAGAAAAATTTAAACAGAAGCTTGTTGAATTCGAAAAGCTCTTTGGATATCAGCAGATTTGCTATGAAGTAGTTCCATCAGAAGGCGTAACAGTAGTTAAGGATTAGTTATTTATGAATATATTAATTTCTAATGATGATGGAATTAATGCTAAAGGTATACAAGCACTTATAAAGCGTTTAAAAAAAGATAATCATGATGTTTATGTAATTGCACCTGATTCTAACCGTTCTGCAGTTTCTAATCATCTTACAATGTATAAAGAACATACATTAATTCAGGTTGATGAAAATTCATATTCTCATACAGGATATCCTGCTGACTGTGTTTTTACGGGGCTTACAGGAAATTTATTAAAAGATATTGATGTAGTTATATCAGGCATAAATAAAGGCGGTAATATGGGTTCTGATGTTATTTATTCAGGAACTTGTGCAGCTTCAAGACAGGCTGTGTTGCTTGGTAAACCATCAATTGCTTTAAGTGTAGAACCTTTATCAAGAGATTTTAAGGAAGCAGATTACAAATATGATGCTCTTGCAGATTTTGCAGCCAGAAATCTTGAAAAATTAATGTCTTTATCTAAGACAGAATTTCCACAGGTGTTTGTAAATGTAAATGCTTTATCTTTAGATGAATATAAAGGTGTTAAACTTACAGATAAAATTAATTTTAGAATATATGGTGATTCGGTAAACGTAGTTAATATAAAAGGTAATGAATATAAAACTGAGTTTAGATGTGGTCATGCAGAAGAATCTAAAATTGATATTAATTCAGATTTACAGTATTGTAAAGATGGATATATTACAATAACACGTGTTTTTGCCTGTCCAGATTGTGCTGATGTTATTGAAGATATAAAATTTTCGTTGTAGAATATTAAAATCAATAGTATTATATAAGAATAGATATCTGAAATTTGGGTGGGAAAATGACAGAAAATATCTTAGAAGAAGGAATCAATCTGTATAATCAAAAAGCTTATGTAGATGCATTAGCTTTCTTTCTAGCATTGCCTTATGATTGCGGGGCAGATAAAATCGAATTATCATATTATCTTGGTTTATGTTATGCCAAACTTCAAAAGTATGAAGATGCACTTTCTTATCTTGAAATAGTTGTAACTACAGGTACTCACCTTGACAGAGTTTTACAATGCCGCTTTTTACTTGCAATAATATATGCTTTATCTGGCAGAAAACGACTTGCTGATTTTGAATTAAATAAACTTTTAGAAACTGGATATATGACTGCATCTGTATATGCGGCAATTGCTTTTATTGCTTGGGAACAGAATGATACAGAAAAATGTCTTGAGTATTATGAAAATTCATTAAAGATTGATGAAGATAATATTTCTTCCTTGAACGGACTTGGATACGTACTTGCATGTCAGGAAAAAGATTTAACAAGAGCTTTATCTTTATGTAAAGAAGCAGCATCACGTTCACCAGATTCAGCAGCTTGTTTAGATTCATTAGGATGGGTTTATTATAAATTAGGATTATTTGAAGATTCAAAAAAATACTTAGAAAAAGCAGAAAAACTTGACTCAGATAATGAAATAATTGCAGAACATATTAAGCTTCTTCAAAAGGCAGGCTATTAATTTATGAAAAAATTATTTACTGTAGTTTTATTAATTACCGGTTTATTATTATCCTTGTTTGCTCAGGATACAACTTATAATGCAGGCCTTGAAAATTATCCTGACAGAATCAGAACAAGTGATGAAGGTTTCGCTTCTGAAGAATTTAGAAGAGGAATACAGGCATATTATAAAGGTGCATATAACGAAGCTATATTTGAATTTGAAAAGGCAATTTCTAACTTACCAAATGATAATTTAATTTTACAATGGCTTGGAA
>CALAUH010000150.1 GCA_937892225.1 uncultured Treponema sp. | reverse complement strand
AGAGTTTCAATCCAACGCTTGAACGCACTATCAATCTGAAAAACGGATTTGAATGCATTCCTTACGGGAAATGCATCTTGCCTGCCGAAATTGAATTCCTACGTTTCTATGTTGAATTCTACAATGTGGCAAACGAACTCGACGGACTTGGCAAATGCAATGTCTATACCTGCATCAAGGATGCCTACACACAAAAGACAAATCCTGAACTCTGGGGAAAAGGTCTTGAAATATTCAAAAACACAAAATACTGGAATGAAGTAATTTCTGATCCAAATTACCAGGACATAAAAGATGACGAAAATTTTGTATTAAGTGAAATTCATGCCAGAATCAGTGGTGATATTGCAGAAAAGGTCCTCAACCGAATTGCAGAGCTTGACGGTGAACAGACTAAGCTGGATGCAATCGATTGGAATGAAGAAACTTGGAATTATATAATAAATAAAATTTATAACAGTCAAGAAACTTCTGTATCAATAGAGCCAGATTGGAAACCAACAGAACAGCAAATTAAAGAAAATCCAATATTACAGAATTATGTTGAATTTCTTTCAACTCCAATAAAAGACTTAATTGCCGGTAAAAATATTTCCAATGTACAGAATCAATATTATGCAGGAACATTAAAACGTCAAAACTATTCAATTTATCAGCTTAAAAATGAACCTGATTTACATGATATCAGTTTTGCCAGTTCAAAAGAATTAAAATCAATGGGAAAAACTATTGATTTTAATAATTATGAAAAAGTATATTCCGGACATATTAATATTACTAATAATCTTGATAATTATAATGTAACTTCAGAAAAGATTTTTAGCCAATTGAATATAAATCATCCCGAAGATTATAAAGCTCATTCTTTATCAACTGGTGATATTATTGTTCTTGAAAATGAGGATAATACAAAACAGGCTTTATTTGTAGATGATGTTGGTTTTCTTACCAATACTAAAGAGCTTAATGTTTTTGTAGATAATATAAATAATTCTGAACAAAAACTACAGGTATATTCTTATAATACTTTTGGTTATGAAGGTAATCTTATAGCTATTGAAACAGATTTACGAAGAGGTATTCCAATGTATGATATTATTGGAATACCTGATTCAATGGTTAAAGATACCAGAGAAAGAATAAAAGCTGCTTTTAAAAATTCAGGTTTAGATTTCCCTTCTGAAAGAATCTTGCAATCGTTATCACCTGCAGATTTAAAAAAAGAAAGTTCAATGGATTTAGCACTTGCAGTTGATATTCTTAATAAACAATATAATTATACAGGTGAACCTGTTCTTGTATTAGGTGAATTGGAACTTTCTGGTAAAATAAGACCTGTAAAAGGCGGTCATGCAGCTGTTACAACAGCAATGGCAGCAGGTATTACTAAAGTTATCTGTAACAATCAAACTGCAGAAAATTTAAAAGAAATTGATGGTATTAAAATTCTTGCTGCAGATAATTTAGATGAAGTTGCATCAAAAATCAATGAACCAAAATATTTTATTGAAAATAAAATCAATAAAGAGCTTTATGATAACAGTGTTCAATTTGATGATACTTATTTTAATGATAATATTTCTTTATCTACTTCTTTTGATGGATATTATGATTCTGTAAGAGCAATGGAAATTGCTGTTGCTGGTAAAGAAAATATTTTATTTACCGGAAGACCTGGTTCTGGGAAAACATTATTATTACAACATATACCTTATATTACACCTAAATTAACACCGGAAGAATCAAAATCTGTAAACAGAATATTTTCACTTGCAGGATTAATTAGTCCAAAATCAGAAGTAATTAAAACAGCACCTTACAGAATTCCACATCAAACTGCAAGTATAGAAGGTATGTATGGTGGTGGTATTAATTGCAGACCTGGAGAAATAACACTTGCACATAATGGAACTTTATTTTTAGATGAAACTGCAGAATTTAGAAGTACTGTTTTACAGATGCTTCGTATTCCATTGGAAAGTAAATCTATAACATTATCAAGAGCGGGTAGAAGTACTGTTTTCCCAGCTAATTTTCAGCTTGCAATGGCAATGAATCCTTGTCCTTGTGGAAACTTTGGATCTAAAGACCATATTTGTTTGTGTAGTGCTAAATCAATTGAAATGTATTGGAAAAAAGTCAGTCAGCCTTTACTTGACCGTGTTCACATTAAACATAATGTAGAAAAAAATGAAAACGACCATCGTATATTAACAATTGAACAGATGAGAAATGCTGTAAGAAATGCCTATACAATTCAGCGAAAAAGGGGAGTATACAATAAAGATTTAACTCTGGAACAGATTAAACGTTATTGTGAAATTGATTCAGAAACACAAGCATGGCTTGATGAAGAAAATAAAAAATTTGGCGAAATTTCTTTTAGAACAAGCAATCATTTATTAACTACTGCCTTAACAATTGCAAATATGGAAGGAAGAGAAAAAATTAAGCTTCGTGATATACAGGAAGCTTATGGCTTATGTATACATAATTATGAAGCTATAGAACCTGTTCAAAATAAAAAATATTATGAAATGAATCAGGAAATGATTGATAAAGCTCATCAAAAAATAGCAGGAATTAATTTACCTGGTTACAGTCTTGACCCTGAACATATTTCTGATACTGTCAATGTTACTCTTCATAAATACGAAACAAATCGTAATGACTTTAATGAAAAAGAAAAACAACTTAAAAAATTAGGACAACAGGAATTAAATTTTGATGACCCTGGTTTAAATAAAGAAACTATCTTAAAAGCTGAAAAAGAACGTGAAAGAATTATTAAACCAATATTAAATGGTGAAAAAACAGAAATGTATAAAGCTTTCAAGGATTTTGAAGAAAAAGGTGTTTTCAATATTCAGGGAGCAAAAGTAAATCTATCTAAAAACGGTGGACTCACCCCTACAGGTTGGAAACAGCTGCAGGCTGCAATGGAAATATATCGTAATAAAAAATTTGAAACTTTCAGATATATTTTTATAGATAAAAATAATGGTGAAATAAAAGACCAGTTAGCAATTACTTGCTATATGCCAAATTCTAGTAGAGTTTCTAAAGATTTAAATACTTTGAAACAGATTATTTCACATGCTGAAGAAAAAGATTATCTTATAGCAGTATGTCATAATCATCCAAGCGGAAATCCTGTAGAAAGTTATGAAGATTATGTTGTAACAAATGAATTAGACAAAAGTTTACGTAGAAGTGATGGTTTAAATCGATTTGCAGGTCATATTATTCTTGATCATGACAGCTTTAATATCGCAGTTCCAGGAAAAACTCCAGGTAAATGTAAATGGGAGGTTTTTAATAAATCTAATTCTAATAATATAAATGATGATTACTCTGAAAATAAAGATATTAATTATTTAGGTTCATCTATTAATAATTCAACTAATCTTATTGAAGTTGCACAACAGATTAATGATACAGATAACTGGAATGATGATTTTATTCCTGTCGTATTTATAAATAGTTCTAAAATAATTTCTGGTGTACAATATTATTCAAAAACTTTCTTTGAAAATAGTTCAGAGAAAATTCATAATGAATTTCAATTTTCTGCACTTGAAGTAGGTGCTATTGGAGCTTTCCCTGTTATTACAGATGCCTTATGGAATAAACTCGGACCTGCTGCAGAAGAATTTGAATTATTAATGAAAAATCATGTATTAAATGATGCTTTTACTGATGCCGCCATAAATTATAATACAATTACACAAAAATATGAGATTGATGCAGGAGAATGGTTGTTTACTGTTGGAAAAAATAATTTAATTAAAGGAATTGATGTTTATTCCACATGGGTTCCTACTGTCAATACAGAATTATTCCCTACAGAAAATAATGTATTTGTAGGAGAAGATGTCAAAGATTATAAAATTAATACTTCAAAAAAAGAATATAATAAATACTGGGTTCCTCAGCATAATGCACGAGTATTAAAATATGGTCTTGAACATAATTCAGCACCATTTTTACCTGATTCACATGGTAATATTAAAGCAGAGGCAGTATACAGTTTATCAACTGGTTATATTCTTCCGGCAACACAACTTATTCCAGTTCAATTTGCAAAACAAAAAAATGATTATAAATCAAATTTTGTTGCAACAGAATCTGCTCTTTCAAAATTAAATAATACTGTTAAAGTTGATGAAAAAGGTGTTTTCTATAATTTTAGAAATGAAGAAGGAAAATATTTTACATCTAAACTTTATTTCCCAGAACAAACAGTATTTCCTAATATGCTTGAAAATGTAGCTGATGAAAAAATAGTTAAAGCAGATAAATTAAAAGAAAATACCTGGAAAATAGAAAGTGCTGAACCAAAGGAATATTTAGCTGGATATCTTGCAGCATGTAAATCGGGAATGAAATTATCTGTTGATTTACAGACTGCAGAAGAATTCATAAAAAATATTCTTCCAGTTATAGAAAATGATTTATTGGAACCAGAAAATAAAAATAAAGAATTACCTTCTTTTAATAATCTTTTATTCGAAGCTGATAAAAGGGCATCTGAAATTATATCTGATATACAAAATAATAATCAGAATAAAGAAGAAGTTAAAATAACTTCTGATAAACAGATTAAAAAACAAGAAGAAGAGGAGTGGATATTCTAATGGAAGAAAATAAAGAATTAATAAATGATAGTGTAAAAATATCAGATGATATTTATCACATATCAAGTTTCTTATTACAGATTCCAGAAGCAAAAAGGGATAATCTTTTAAGGATTATCCTGGAAAATAAATATAATTTAATTAATCAAAATGAAACAGCAGAAGATGCAATTCTGGAAATGTATTTTCATATTAATAAATTAATTGTAAATACAAAATCATGGAAAGATTCTATCAGCTGTTTTAATGAAGCTGTTGAATTATATAAAATTACTATTGGTGAATCTCATTTAATAAATAAACTGTTTAATGATATTAATTCGATTAAACCTCTAAAAGTAAAAAGAAATAAAAATAAAAAACATAAGGTTTGCTGATGGAAAAAAATAATGAAAACATACTGCCTGATTTTTGTATGATAACAGATAACGGTCTTGAATTATTTTCTGGATATTATATTACTAATAAAAAAAATGGTATTTATACATTAAGTAATGGTGATTCAGAAATTTCATTACCAAGAGAAACTGTATATGAAATAAAAGCTCATGAGTTTAATAGTATTAATATTAATGATAAAGAATATAACAATATTCTTGAATCACAATATAATGATTTTTTTAAATATAGAAAACCAAATAATGCAGAAAATTTTATACATAATTATTCTGTTATCTGCAGAACGCAGGTAAATACACCAGTTGAAGCTATTAAAGCAGCAAAAGATTTAATCAATATGCTTCCAGAAAATGAAAAAAAATTAGTTCATACTATTTTAAACAATAAAAAAGAAAGTAATCAGAATATAAATGATGTAGTAATGGATTTATATTTTTCTGCTATAAAACAAAAACCATTAAATGATAATTATATAAAAGATGTTAACAGTAAGAATTATATTCCAGTAAAAGCTTCTGATTATATCAGTGAAACAGGCAGTAACATTGAAAGTTCTTTAAATATTAAAATAGGTGATAAAATAAATAATGTTCCTATTAAATTATGGAAAATAGAAAATAACGAAAAATCTAAAAAAAAGGAAATACAATATAAAGACTTAATTATCAATATAAAAATAAGTAGCAAAAAATAAGGGCGTATTCGATGAATACGCCCATTAATTATTAGCTTTTAATTATAATCTAACGATATTCTTCTTCTCAAGGAGATATTCGTCAGAAGCTGGATAGTGGTTCTTGTAAGAGATATTAAGCTTAGCACTCTTATCCTTAATAACTGTTACAGTTGCATGGTTAACAGCAACCTCAACTTCCATATTATAATCAGCTTCAACAATTTCCTTTGTAGCTGTATCAATCTTAACTACTGCTGTACCGCCTTTATAGTTAACCTTAACATTTTCTTTTGCATCGCCTTGTTCAAACTTAACAATGCTAATGCTTGCTACTGTTCCACCAATATCGCCAAGTACCTCGAAGAA
>CALAUH010000149.1 GCA_937892225.1 uncultured Treponema sp. | reverse complement strand
GAGGTTCTGGTTCTATTGAACAGGATGCCGATGTTGTTATGTTTATTCATCGTGACCGTCTTAAAGAAGAAACTCCAATTCAGGAAGCAAAAATTATTCTTGCAAAACAGCGAAACGGTCCTACCGGTGATGTAAAAATCAGATTTGTTCCTAGTTATTCAAAATTTGAAAATTCTGCAGATGATGAATAAAAAAAAAGAGGTGTACTTCAAAATTGAAATACACCTCTTTTTTTTATAGAGAATTAATTATTTTGCATTTGCATCATAATCATCTTCTACTTTTGTAATTGCTTTTAAGTTAGATTTACTTAAAAGTATAAGTTTACCTTTTGTTGAAGTTACTACAAGACCGTTATCTGTAATACAGATTGGAGTTGAACTTACTACTGGAACATTTGATTTTAATTTCAATGTCAATGTTTCGTCATATTTAGCAACAACCCATCTACCGTTATCATCGATTACACAATAATAATCTGTACCGTCTCTTACAAGAACAGAATCTGCTGCAAGAGTTTCGTTACTTTCACGGAAGATTTCCATTTTATCCTGATCAATAAGTACAAGTTTGATTGCACCGTTAGCACTGTTAATTCCGGCAACTGCCATAAATGCCTGAGATGGAGCATGATAGATTGTTCTGTTTCTGATTACTGTAACAGGTGAGTTCTTGATAATATCACCATTTTCTACATTGAATTTTACAAGTCTTGAAAGCATCTGCTGTTCATCGCTAAGAATAATACCGTATTCAGAAGGCATTTTTGATTCTTCTTCAATCTTCTGTTTTACGATTTCCTGATCTTTAGCAATTTCTTTGCGTTCATTCTGAGCTTCAGTCTGTTTTTTATCTGCTAACTTCTGCTGTTCTTCGGCTTCTTTTTTAGCTTCGTCAGCTTTTTTCTGTGCATCATCAGCTGCTTTCTGTTTTTCTTCTGCATCTTTCTGTGCTTTTTTATCATCAGGATTTTCGTCTGCTTTTTTCTGTGCTTCTTCTGCAGCTTTTTTAGCATCATCTGCTTTTTCCTGTTCTTTTACAGCTTCTTTCTGTGCATCCTGTGCTTTTTCTTCTGCCTGATCAGCTTCTCTTTCTTTTAAGTCAACCATGTCTTTACGGCTGTCTACGTTTCTATCATCATCATCACGCATTTTATCTACAACGCTTGAATCACTGATAGTTGAAGTATCTACTGTTGATAAACCACCATTGTTTACATCATATAAAGGAATTACAATCTGTGATTTTCCTGGCCATTCTGAATAAATTGTAGAAAGACCACAGTATGATTTAGAAAGATTATTTGTAACTACAGATTTATATTTAGATGTAAATACATCATATTTTCCGCGATAAACTGCGTTATAAACTGTAATGAATACTGCAAGTGTATTAGCATCTTTTTCTGAATAACCATATGCACTTGTAAGATAACCTGCAATAATTCTTCTTAAGTTGTTGATGTGGTCAACTGTTGCATCTGGTCCAATGAATAAGATATCTGCATCAAGTTTACCTGTTTCTGAAGCATCAACGGCATGAATAACATAATATTTGTTTTTACTTCCAACCTGTGAAGCTTTTGAAGGAACGATTTTTGAACCTAAATCAGAACCGATTTTTTTAATTGACTGAGCTGAATCGATTGTTTTATGTGGACCTGTGTAGTTAATAAATTCGATAGCCTGTGAACCAATACTTTTAATTTCAGGTTCATCTACTCCTAAAGCAGATGCAGCAACTGAAATTAACAATGACAATAAGAAAATTGATGATAGTTTCTTCATAAATTCCGCCTAAAAAATAATTTTATATTTTATTATCGGTCATTATACCATAGAATACTATTGTTTTCCATTAATTTTTTTATAAATCTAATTCTGATATCTTTTTAAGAGTAAGTCTTACATAGTCTCTTGTTTTTGAATTGTAATCTGGATATAAAAGATTTGATAACATCTCTTTTCCATGTTTATTGAAAGCAGGTCGTCCCATAAACATACAGATTGAATAAACAGCATCACAAATTTCATTTAATATTAAAACATCATTTGGTTTTGTTTTTTTAACAAGAGCTTCTAAAGTGTATAATATCTTTTCCTCTGGATCATATCCGTTATATTTAAGTCCGATTAATGTTTTATTTATAATAGTTCTGTTTTTTTCATTTTTAAGTACATTTGCCGTAAAAGTACAGAAAGTATCAATTCCGTAAAAGCATAATTGAGATATCATTATTTCAAGACCGATTCCGTCTACTTCAAAAATCGAATATTCATCTCGAACTTTATTTCCGACCGTTATAAGATTTTTCTGGTATGAATTACATCCGGAAATTAAATCAGAAATCCAGTTTTTTTCTTTTTCTCCATAATTGCCTGTAATTAAGGTATTGATTCTGTCATCACTTCCATAAAAATTAGATAATTGTGGAATAAGGGCAAGTTCAAAACTAGAATAGTCTACATCATAAAGGTCGTTATAATTTTTACGTTCAATTTTTATATCCTGTGTTAATTTTCTTA
This sequence comes from uncultured Treponema sp., assembly GCA_937892225.1. GTDB lineage: Bacteria > Spirochaetota > Spirochaetia > Treponematales > Treponemataceae > Treponema_D. The sequence goes on along the minus strand of CALAUH010000149.1, from coordinate 17,776 downwards.
AACTTTGTGTTGTTCGGTACGCTGTTGCATCCCACGAATCATAAAAAATAATTAAATAGTTATTATCTGTATAAATGTAATATTTCCATGATTTTTTTGAATTATTTTCTGTTTTTGGCATAACGCCAGACCACATAAATTTTCCGTCAGAATTATAGAAAACTGCAATTGATTTGTTTGCAAGAAAAAGTCCCTGTGGATTTAATGAACTGTAAATAGGATTTGAAATTTCTGGAACATCAAAAGTTTTAGTAATGTTACCATCATTTAAGTTTATGTAACTTACTTTGCATCCGTTTGAATTATTATAAATATATACTGCATCTTTTTTATCTTTTGAACTTACGAAAAAATCATTGTTAAGCGTAGACAGTCTTTCTTTTTGTAAAACCCATTTGTGTTTTGACAAACCGTCTTCGAGAGAAAACAATCCGCATGTACTGTCAGAGAATGTGAGTAAGACTCCTTTTTCACAGGTTTCTGCAGATGTAACATTTCCATAAAATGTTATTTCTTCCATGATTTCACCAAATGGAGATATTCTTAATCCTTTTGTTTTAATTCCTTCTGTTTTCTTTAAAAATACAACTAATGTTCCGTCTGGTAATTCTTGAACTGGAAGATTATTTTGTTCACTTGTAGAAATCTGCCATTTCTGAACACCAATCATTGAATAACAGGAAATTGTATTTGAATTTCTAATAAAGAAACGTCCGTCTCGTCCAGGATAAGGTTTTTCTGTAGGTTTATAATCTAAGGTTTTCTGCCAGATTTCGCATCCACTTGGATTTAAAAGCGAAAGTTTATTTCCAGTAATTATTGCAAAAAAGTCATCATTTAAAACTGAAAAAAAGTGACTTGTACCTTTTGGAAGACGATGTTCCCAAAGTAATTTTCCTTCTGTTGTATATGATTGTAAACATCTTGCATCAGTAATAATTGAAAAACCGTAGGATGTCATTTGCGGTTCACAAATAACTTTTCCTGGAAGTACACTTGACCATGATGCTGCCTGATTGTTCAATTGAACCTGTGAATAAAGAGGATTCAGACAAATTAATGATAATAAAATAAAAATAATCTTTTTCATAAAACTCTTAAAAATATTAAATATTTAGATTAAAAATTGCAAGACTTTCTATATGTGCAGTATGTGGATAAAAATCCAGTAAATAAATTTTAGAAAGATTATATCCTGCTTTTATAAGTTTCTCACAATCCCGTGCATGTGTGGAAGGGTCACATGAAAGAGAACGTATAAATGGAATTTTACTTTTACATAAATAATTGCAGACTGCATTTTCCATTCCAGAACGCGGCGGGTCTATAACACATGCATCAAATTCTGGTAAAGATGAAACGCAGTTTTTTACAAAATTTTCGCCGCTTAATCCAAAGCTGGTATGTTTTTGACCGTTCATATTTTGTTCAGCAAAAACAAGTGCATCTCGGTTGTGTTCAACTAAAACTACATTTTCATATTTATCTGCAAGAAATGTCGAAATAGAACCGCATCCTGAATACATATCAAGAATATTTTTACCGCCTGGCAATGAATCGTTTATTAATTTTAGAACTTTTTCAAATACAAAAAGATTTGACTGAAAAAATCCTCTTACATCAAACTTTAAGATTTTATTATTGAGTTTAACACTTACAATATTTTCTGGTGATAAAACTGTTCCTGAAAAATATCGGTTTTCTTTTAATTTTAAGTTTTTATCTTTTTTACCGTATATCTTTTTTTCCTGGATTTTTTGATTTAAAGAAATTTTTATTTTTTCATCATCCTGTATAAAATCACTTCCAAAAAAATGAACACGTCCTTTTTCGCGTAAAGAAAATTCTGTATCATCAAGATATTTGTTAATCGGATTTTCTGCACATAGACATTCTTTTATCGGTATGATTGTATTGCCGTTTTTTTCATTTAATCCGCCGTCTGTTAATTGAAATCTTGCTCTATAATTAAAATCAGGTCCTTTTATGATTTCGACTTTATCACTGATGTCTATATTATTTTTTGAAAATGCGTCTATAAGCATCTGTTTTTTTAATTCACGCTGATAGTCAGGGGAGGCATGCATCAAATTACAACCACCGCAGATTCCATAATATTTACATAAAGGTTGAACTCTGTATTTAGAAGGTTCTAAAATATTTACAATTTCTGCTTTGTCATAATCATTTTTATGTTGTACAATATTAATTGAAAGGGTTTCCTCTGGTAATGCATAAGGAATAAAAACAGTTTTAGAATTGATTCTTGCAATTGTTTCACCACCAAAAACTGTTTTTTCGGTTTTTACTTTTACAGTTTCCATATGCTTTATATTATCAGATTATAAAAAAAAATTATATACTTTTTACTTTAAGAGGTTTTTTTATGCAGGTTAAATCTTTTACTTTTTCAACATCTGATAATTTTAAAATTTGCTGTAACAGATGGATTCCGGACAATGATGTAAAAATTAAAGGTATAGTTCAATTACATCACGGTATGGCAGAACATTGTTTAAGATACGACAGATTTGCATCAATTCTTGCAGAAAACGGATATGTCGTAAATTCTTATGATTTAAGAGGCCATGGTAAAACTGCTGAATTATCAGTTTCTAATAAGAGTGGAATGTTCGGTAAATTAGCAGATAAAAATGGTTTTAATTTAGTTGTAAATGACTTAAATGAAATAATTCAAAATGTAAAAAATGATTATCCAGATGTACCGGTTATTTTATTCGGACATTCTTTTGGTTCTTTTATAAGCCAGTCTTACATTGAAAAACATTCAGAAAATATTAACGGTGTTATTTTAGCCGGTACCGCAGGACCTAGACCAGTACTTATAACCTTTGCAAAAATCATCTGTGGAATTACAAAGTTTTTCTGCGGAAAAAATAAAGTAGTTTCTTTCCTTTCAAAACTATTTTTTGGAACTTATCTGAATAGAATAGAAAATCCTGAAAATGAATATGACTGGCTTTCTAAAGATAAAATGATTATTTCTTTATATGATGCAGATGAATGGTGTGGAATTCCTTTAACAACAAGTTTTTATTATGACATGATGTATGGATTAAAAAAGATTCACCTTAAAAAGAATATGAAAAAAATCAAAAAAGATTTACCTGTTTATATTATTTATGGTGAAGAAGATCCTGTTGGAGATTATGGTAAAACTGTTAAAGCTTTATACGATATTTATCTTAAAAACGGAATGTCTAAAGTTGAAATAAAATCTTATCCAACAGACAGACATGAAATTTTAAACGAAGATGATAAAGAAAATGTTGAAAAAGATATATTAAATTGGCTTAACAAAACTGTTTAATATTGACTTAGATTACTGAATTTTAATATTATTCTATATTGTGTTATATCGTTATGGTACAGATGACAATGGCAAATTAATAAAAAAAGCTGTTGTTTATACAAAAGAAGAACATTGTATTTCTCTTTCAAATATTGATTTAGATGCATTACAGATTATAAACCGCTTACGGGATTCTGGTTTTACTGCATATATTGTCGGTGGAGCTGTACGCGATTTAATTGTTGGTAATAAACCAAAAGATTTTGATATTGTTACTGATGCAACTCCATCAAAAATTAAAAGAATATTTAGAAATTCAAGAATAATCGGAAGAAGATTCAGACTTGTTCATGTAGTATTTGGAACTAAGATTTTTGAAGTAAGTACTTTCAGATCAAATGCAGAAGGTTCAGTTGGAAATGAATTTGGAACAATTGAACAGGATGTAATGCGTCGTGATTTTTCAATCAATGCTTTATATTACGATCCAATTTCTGAACAGGTTATTGATTACGTCGGTGGATTAAAAGATATAAAAAAACATATCCTTCGTCCCGTAATTCCAATGGAAACTATTTTCGTAGAAGATCCTGTTAGAATGCTTCGTGCAATTAAATATTCTGCGACTACACATGCAAAAATGTCTTTCTTATTAAAAAGAAAAATACGACAGTCTGCAGATTTGCTCGGACAGATTTCTCCTTCAAGACTTACAGAAGAATTGTTAAAAATTATTAATTCAAGCCATGCTTTTGAAATTATTCAGGAAGCCATTGATACAGATTTATTTATATATTTACAGCCGTCTGCATCATCTTTAATTTATGCAAATAAAGATTATGAAAATAATTATATGAAAAGTGTAAAAAAACTTGATGAGTTAACTTTACACGAAAAAGATGCAAGACTTGGTAAAAAATTATATTTCTTGATTTATGATTTTATAAGCCAGCTTACTGACTGGAAAAAAGAAACTCAGGGCAAATATTCATCAATTGAACTTTATTCAAAAACCTGGACTGAATGTAGAAATTTTGTTTTACCAATGAATCCACAGAGAAAAGAATTGGAATTTGCAGTAAAACTTGCATTAAAAGATTTAGGTGTACAATTAAAATCAGCAAAAAAGAAACAGCCTAAAACTAATTAATATGACTTCTTGCTAAAGAATGTTTTAATTCCTCAAGTACAGTCTTTTTTTCAGTCTGTGCTTTTGGAGGTTCTGCAACTTTAGATATTTTGTCTATAATAATACTTACTTCTTCTATTAAGATTCCAGTGAATGTTTCAATTTTATCAATTATGTATTGCTGGAGTTTATGTATTTTACCAGTTAATTGTGTTCCAAAAGGTACGTCAACTGTAATAATTAATTTATATCCTCTTGAATCAGTTTTAATAGAAATCTTTTTAACTTTAAGTTCGCTGTCACATTCTGAAACACAATGCATTACCATCTGTGTTAATGCTGCTTCTGAAATTTCAACTCTGCCTTTTTTTGAAAACTCTGGTTGAACGATTGATTTTTCAATCATTTTTCCTGAATTTTTATTATTTTTTTTGAAAATATTCTTGCTGCTGAAAAAATCATGAAGTGAATTAGAAAATATCTGCGGATAAGTTTTTTGAACTTCGATTGACGGAACAGGAATAACATGTTTGCCTTCTACCTGTCTTGATTTAATTGCTTTGTCAATTTCTGCCTGTGTAGCAATATCTTCTATGTGGATTATTTTTGTAGGCTGTGGAAGCTGCAAACGCATTGCAATTTTAGAAACCATTTTTTCTGAAGTTCCTAAAATCAATATTTTTTTTATGTGAGATTTTTTTAATATTTTTGCAACTTCATCTCTATGTTCTTTATCATCAAATAAAGCAGCTCTTACAGCGCCCATATAAGTTTTTTCACGTTTTGCTGAATGTCCTGCAAGAATCTTTTCATCATTTATTAATAAACCGTCATCAATTATTGCATGGATAGAATATTGTTCTGCAAGTATTTTTGAGCGGAAACTTTTACCTGTTCCACTTGCACCAACAAGAGCATAGACTGTTATTTTTTTGAATCTGTTAATAAAATCTTCAACAAAATTATCCATATTTCAACTAAAATATTATACTTCATAAATATTGATATCACAAGTTTTTAAAATAGTTTTAAATTCGGATGGAAGTTCAGCATTAATTTCAAACGGTAATTTTACAGGATTCTCATTAATAATTAATTTATATGCATGTAAAAAATAATTCTGATTGTTATCAATTTTTTCTGCATTATAAATTGTATCTCCTAAAAGAGGGTAGGAATGTAAACTTGACTGTGCCCTGATTTGATGAGTTTTGCCTGTTTTAATGTGAAATTCTGCAAGAGTAACATCTTTGTTTTTATATTTACCGTATTTTAGAGGAGTTATTTCTGTCCACGCATTATTATCATCAGATTCAATTGCTTTTACTGTATAAAAATTATTTTTCTGTCCGTCTTTTGTAATTTTATCTTTCCAGATTTCTTTATTTTTAAGACAGCCCTGAATTATTCCAAGATATTTTTTTTGAACAGAATGATTATTAATATTTTCAGAAAACCATCTTGCACCTTCAAGACTCAAAGAACAGACTATAATTCCGGTGGTATTTTTATCAAGTCTGTGTAATGGTCCTGGAGTAAAAGAAAGTGAGTTTGAATGATTAATTGTTTTGTAATATTCCTTAAGTATTTTATCTAAAGAAAGTTCATTAGTTGAAGAAGGTTGAACTAACATTCCATAAGGTTTATTAAAGATGATGTAATGTTCATTTGTAAAAATTACAGGCGGTAATTTTGAAATTAAATCTTGATCTATTTTTTGATTTTCATTTTTTATTGAATTATTAAGTGTTAATACTTTTGCAATTGTGATTTTATCACCACAAAGGATTTTAGAATCTTCTTTACATTTTTTTCCGTTTATTTTAATAAGACCTTTTCGAATTGCTTTATATATATCTGAAAGCTTTGTTTCCGGTAAAAATTTTCTTATGACTTTATCAATTCTTCTGTCATTATCATCTGTTCCGGTCGTAAATTCTAAAAAATCCATATAGATATTATATTTATAAACTGTTTAATTTTCCACTAGAATTATGACTAATTATTTTTTTCTACTAGTAAAATTTTATCTATAATGTTATTATTATATATTAGTTAATTTGGAAGAATTATGCAGACTACATTTATTGAACAATTAAAACTTTTTTTAACTAACCCTGTCTTTTTAGCTGGTTTATTCAGCTGGTTAGGTGCACAGTTTATAAAAACATTAATCAATTTAATATATGGTCGCATTCATTCATTTTACGAATTAATAGAATTAATGATCTGGCGTACTGGTGGAATGCCTTCAAGTCATTCTGCTTTAGTAACATCAATTTGTACAACAATTGCTTTTAGAAATGGAGTAACTTCAGATCTTTTTATGCTTGCTCTGACTTTAATGCTTGTTGTAATCAGAGATGCTTTTGGAGTAAGACGTTCAAGCGGAATACAGGCAAAAAAATTGAATCAACTTGGAACACAATTGGAAGAAAAAAAAGTAATAGATAAATATGAATCAGTAAAAGAGGTAGATGGGCATACTCCGATGCAGGTAATATTTGGATGCTGTTTAGGTTTCTTAGTCGGATTAGCTTTTTCGTTGTTATAATATGGGGATTTTAAAAAAACTTTTTTTAATCATAGTCTTGTTTATCTCTTTTATAATTATTAAATTTCGAAGTGTACCTACAGGTCATATTTGGGATGAATATACAGTTTTATATGTTAGCGATGAAGTTGAAGATTCAAGAATAACTTCAGTTTTAGATGATCTGGAAATCAAAAATTATGTAAGTAAAGAACAACAGAAAATGCCTGTTGTAATTTCTGTAAATTCTCCAGAAGAATCAATGTATAAACTTACAAAAGATAAATCAGAAAATGAATATTTAAAGAAACGTTTAAACTTCTTTTATGATTATTCTAAACAATATAGATTATATTATGTACCTAATGAATTTAAAGACAAATTGAACAGCTGTATTTCAATTTTAGAACAGGATGGAATTTATGCCGGTGTAGACAGTTCTTTATCTTTTCCATGGATTCTGCCTGTACTGGGATTTATTGTTGCCGCAGTTTTATATTTATGCTCTAAGAATAAATTTATTTTTACATGTGCAAGTATAGTTCCTCTTATTTATATTTTCTGTAATCCTTTTTATTCATGTGCGGTTGCAGCGTTTTTATTTATGCTTTTTGTATTTTTATTAAGCAACATCTGGAGAAGAGAAGGATTTATAAAAATCATATTTACTAATTATAAATACGATGCAATTTTAGGAATAAGTTTAATATCAGCTTTTTCTACATCTTTCTTAACCGGTTTGATGTTCGTTCTAACTATAATTGCAAGTTTCATAATTTTGTATTATTTAAAATCAAGAGAAGATTTTGAAGAAAGTAAATATACATATAAATATTTAATGATTCGAACTGCAGATAAAATCAATGTTTATGCACATAAAGCAAAAGTTGTTTTACCGACAATAATTTTGTGTATTATTACAATTTTTGTTTATTTTACACTTTATTCTTCTGATAATATTCGTGGTCATTTTGCAAAAATTCTTTTACCGGGTTCATCAGTTGTAAAATCAGATGCATTCCCAGAATTAAGTGATTATTACAGATGGAATTTTGATATTGTTACAGCTCCGATGCGTTCATTAAATAAATCTGAAGATAAAAATAAAGTTGTTTATCCAAGATTTGTACGTGAAAATGGATTAATAAAAAAAGTTGAAAATACAATTACTTTTGACGAAATATATAAAACTACAGTTTATAATTCAATTGATAATCTGGATTTTGAATCAATTGAAAAAGTAATAAAAAAACAGGGAAATGATTTTAAATGCGGCTATACTAGTGCAAGTAATTTTCATGTCAGTGTTTTTAGCATAATTTGTATGATTTTATGTTTAATGTTATTACTTTTTCTTTATATTTCCGTTAGAATAAAAAAGGGTAGTAAAAAATGATAACAACATTACAAAACTCTTCTTTTTCTGTAGAGAATTATAATTATACAGAAAATGCTTTTTTACCAAAAAATGTTATAGTCCCTCTTTCACAAGAAAAAAATTGTGTGTGCAGATGTTTAGTAAAACCAGGTGATTTTATTAACGAAGGAGATATTATTGCTCGTCCTGCTGCAGTAGAAGGATATAAAGGGGTTATTCATTCTCCAATTCCAGGTAAAGTTTTAGATATTATTTCTACTTACTGTCCTAACGGTAATCTTGAAAATGCTGTTAGAATCAGATTGCAGGGATCTTTTTCTTATTTAGGTAAACCTGAAAATATAATTGACTGGACTCCTTTTTCTTCTAGTGCTTTGATTAGTAAAATTTCTGAGTATGGAATTATAAATACATTTTTAACTTATGAACCATTGAGTTTAGGTGATCAGTTAAAAAATCAGTTAAAGAAAAAATCAAGAAAATTAATTGTCCGTCTTTTTGATGAAGACAATATGCGTATATCTGATTCTCTTTATACTAAATTTTTCTTTGATGAAATTATAACTGGAACTCAGATTACTGCAAAAGCTTTGGAAGCTGATCATGTTATTTTTGCAGTTTCAGATGATTTTGATAAATCTTTACTTGAAAAGATTTCTAAAATAGTAAACAGCCATATTTTACAGATTAATGCAAATAAATATCCATGTGGATTTAAACGTGAATTAAAAATCAATTTTAATAAAATGTTTAAAAAAGCATCTGATATTTCTATAAACGAAAATGATTTATTTGTTGATTCTTGTACAATGTATGAAGTCTATAAAGGAATTGTACATGGTGTTCCAAGTATAAGTAAATACATTCATATTTCCGGACCTTGTTTAAAAACATCTGCATTCTTAAATATAAAATTGGGATATACAATTAAAGACATTGTTTCACAGATGGGTGGATTTATTAAACAGCCTGCATTAATTGTTATTAATGGTCTTGTCTGCGGCTATACAGTCGGAAGTCTTGATATTCCAATTACTAAATATGTAAAATCCATAGAATTTTTAACAGCATTTAAAACAACAGATTATCATACATATTCTTGTATTAACTGTGGTAATTGTAGAAGTATCTGTCCTGTAAAAATTTCTCCAGATATCTTATACAATTATATGACAAGAAATAGAAAACTCTCTACAAACTTTATTAATTCATCTATGCTTTGTACAGAATGCGGATTATGTAATACAGTTTGTCCTTCTAGACTACCATTGTGTCAGACTATTTCAGTTTTGAATGAAAAATTAAAGGAAGATTTAAATGAAAAACAATGATATTGAATATAAATTAAAAAATACACCGGTTTTAATGAAACCTTATTATTTCTCAAGACCTTCTGTATCAGCAATTTCAATTAAAATGCTTATACTTTTAGCAATACAAATCTTTTTATTATTTGTTACTAAAAGTTACAGTGCATTACTTGTAATTTTTTCTGCAACTTTAGGTGGAACACTTGCCGCTGTAATTTCTTATGCTTTTCAGAAAGTTCAGCCGTTTACAATCCTTACTGTTATTATTCAGTCAATTTTAATAGGAATGCTTTTACCTCAGACATATCCACCGGTAACAGTTTTCTTTATATCATTCTTAATTTTATTGGTAGAAAAATATCTGTTTGTTAATTGTGTTAATTCATGGATTAATGTTGTTTGCGTTGCAGTCGTAATTGCTTATTTTATTGGGAATTCCTACTTTCCGGAATTTATTATGACACATGATTTGTTCCCGGTAAAAAATCCATCTTTGTTTTTAATTCAAAATGGTTCTTTCCCAACATACAGTTACGATTCTTCAGTAACAGAATTTTTAAATAATTCAGTTTTTGCTTGGTTTAAAATTACATTACCAGGTGGTTTTGTATCATTTATGTGTGATACAAATTCTATTATTCCAGCATTCAGATTTAATCTTGTAACACTTTTAAGTGGAATTATTTTATTCTGTGATGGCGGTCTTTCTTTATTAATTCCTTCAACTTTTATTTTTGTATATGGCATTTTAGTAAGATTATTTTTCCCATCGTTAAATGGTGGTGTAATTAACACTGGAGATATTATTCTTGCAATAGGATCTAGTGGAACTATTTTCTGTTCAATTTTCCTTTTACAATGGTTTGGTACTCATCCAATAACTTTGATGGGTAAAATTGTTTTTGCCGTTTTGTCAGGAATTGTTGCATTTGTAATTGTAGGATGTGGAACATCACCAATCGGTATGATATATACTGTTTTAATTTGTAATGTATTAAATCTTTTAATCAGATTAATTGAAGAAAAGAATAATGTTATAAGACTTTCTAAACTTGTTAATTCAGAATTAAAACCAGTTGAAGAACCAGTTATTAACAATTCATTTGAACCAGTATAAGGATTATTAAATTATGGAAAACGAAAAAATAGAATCTAAAACTTTCTTTAGAAATTACGGAATTTTTATTACAATCCTTTTAGTAATTTTTGTTGTTTTAATTTATTCAATAAAAATTTCAAGAAATTCCTGGCAGAATAATTTACAGACTACAGTACAAAATGTACTTTCAGAAAAATATGATGATGAATGGACTGTCGGTGATTTTGTAAAAATTAATAATCCTTTGGGAACTAACGCTGCCTGTTATAAAATTAAAAATAAAGATGGAATTAACGGTAAAGCTGTTATCATAAGAATTGCTACATATTATGGACCTGTTTCTGCTGTATATACAAGTACCGGTGAAAAAGAAATAACATTTGTCGGTTTTTCATCTTTGCATGGAAAAATTGCAGATACTATGATGAATAATAAAGCTGATAAAAAAATACAATACTGGCAGGACAAGATTCCTGATATTATAAAATAGGAGAATGTAATGAAAAGAAGATCAATTTATGTTTTTATAACTGCAGCTTTGGCAATGCTGATTCCTTCTCCTGGAAGATTTGTATACGGAGTAACATTAGTTTTAGAGTATAACTTTTTGATAATTTTAGGAACTTTTGCAAATAATTTTGTAAAAAAAATAAAATTAGGTGAACTTGAAAAAGCAGTAACTTTAATTTTTGTAGTTTCAGGTGCAATTTTATTCAGACAGATAATGATAATTTTCCAGCCTGAGGTTATTTTGAATTTAGGTGTTTTATTTTATTTTATACCATTTTCTTTATTCTTTATTGGATATCTTTTTTCTTATCCAGAATATTCACTTGGAAATAAAATGAAATTTGTAACATCTCATTCATTTACATATTCAATTTTTGCTTTAATAATATTTTTATTAAGAGATATTTTAGGTTTTGGAACATTTACTTTTTATGGACCAAATCATCAGATTTTCGAAAAAGTGATTATAAACTCTGATAAAGCAAATCTTTTATCTTTTATTGCATCTATTCCGGGTGCATTTATTTTATGTGCAATTATGCTTTTTATTCACGTTTCATTCCGTTATAAATATAATATTTTTAGAAATGCAGAGGTTGTAGAATGATTTTATTAAATACTTTTTTATATTATGTTTGTTTTGCATCTGCAATTTTAGTTTATGGTATTGGTATAGATAAAACTACTCAGGTAACATATTTAAAAAATGTTAAATTTGCATTTTTATTAAAAATACTTTTATCAATTTTAATATCATCATTAATTTCATGGTTGATTATTGATAAATTATTAATACCGTTAGATTTAAATGAATTATATCCTGTAATTTGTTTATTGGTTTTTATTTTTATTGCAACTTTATTAGAAGGTATTTTTAGAATAACAACAAAAGCATCAAGTACTGAATTTGTTTTTTCTTATATGGTTGTTTTATTGACAGTTTCTGAAAGTGTATATTTCTTAGATACATTTTTTATTTCACTTAGCTGTTTAATTTCAATCCTTATTCTTTTACCTGTTGTATATGCATTTAAAGTTAGAATTATTGCAGAAGAAGATAATTTAGATAAATATTTATGCCGTTTATTCTTATTCTTAGGCATTTTATTATTAATATTTACAGTTTGGGATATTATGTGGATGAATCCAGAGGTTATACAATGATTTTAACTTATGTAATTTTAATTCTTATATTAATTTTAATTTCTGTTTTAATTTCAGTTTTATTGTTTAAATTTATTCCATCAATAAAAAATGAAAAAATCACAGATAAAGATTCTATTATCTCTAATAATGAAATTGAATTTATATCACCAAAAATAGATCCTGTTGAAGTTACAAATAAACGTGCAATGGTTTTATGTAATTGCCATAAAGAATTTAAAGTAGATAGAGCTTTATTTAATAAAGAACATACTTGTTTTATGATAAATTCTGATAACGGTACTGGAACAGATTGTAAATTTTCTTGTATTGGTTTAGGTGATTGTGTTAAAGCTTGTCCGCAACAGGCAATTAAAATTGTGAATAATACTGCAGTTATTACAGATTTATGTATTGGTTGTGGAAAATGTATTGATGTTTGTCCTTTACATATTATTACGTTGATTTCAAAAACAAAAGAAATAATTGTAAAATGTGGAAATCAGGAATGTGAACCAACAAGTTGTTCTGTAATTTTAAAAGAAGAAAAAGTCGAATGGCCGGCAAAAAAAGACTTTAAATTATGGAAATATTGTTATAAAATATTTAAAGGAGTTATAAAAAGTTAGTTACTTTTAACATTTTATAATTTTTAAATTTACTTATATTTTTGATTTGGGGAAATCAAAATTGCTTTTCTAAATTTTTAGGAGAATTGTAAACGGTATTTTGGGGTGGGAAGCCGTTATCGTTTTTAAGTGAATTCGATATTTGTTTGCTTCAGTTTAAAATCTGCCTCTTCAAGTTTATCTAATAACGATTCTTTGGAAAAGAATTTTCAAACTGTATATAAGCCAATAATAAAATTTTTATATTCTCATCCAGACTTTGCTTTTAGTTTTGCATTTAACGGTAAACAGATAGAATTCTTTAAAAAACGTAAAAATGAATTTATTACTATTTTACGACAATTGGTAGAAAGAAAGCAGATTGAAATCCTTGGTGGAGGATATTATGATCCAATTCTTCCATTACTTACATCTGTAGATAGAAATGGCCAGATCGATATGCTTTCTGCAGAAATAAGACAGACTATCGGTAAACGTCCAAGAGGTATTTCTTTATATGCAGATTGCTGGGATTCTTCTTTAGTAAATTGTCTTCAGACTTGTGGAATTGAATATGTACTTTTAGATTCTGCAAATATTCCGGAAAATAAACAAAAATATTTGCCTTTAATTATGTCTGATTTAGGTAAATCTGTAGATATTCTGCCTTGTTATGATATTTTCAAATCTTCAACAGAAATGACTGCAAAAGAATTTGTTGTTAGTTTAACAAAAATTATAGACAGAATGGAAAAGAAGGATAAATATTTTCAGTTAAAAACTCAAAGAATTGTAAATATAAATCTTACACATGAACAGTTAATTGCATTGTGTGAAAATAAATTTTTTGAAAATTTAAATAAATATATTCAGAAAAATGCTAACTGTAGAATTAAAACAACAATTCCAACAAATTATAATAAAGAAAATGATATAAAAGTACCTTGTTATATAAACCAGGGATTAAATTCAAATTATTCAAAATATATTTTAAAACCATATACACAGACAGCTTTAAAAGAAACAAGAAATTTTACGATTTATGATTTTATGGAAACTTATCCCCAGACTAAAGCTTTATATAACCGAATAATGTACTTAAGTTTACTTATAAATCAATCTAAATTAGATAAAATGAGAAAAAAAGCTGCCAGAGAAAAACTTTGGGAAGCTCAAAACGGTCAAGGATTAGTTTGTTTAAGTGAAAACGGTTTATCTAATTCTAAAAACAGACAGACTTCTTATAAATTAACAATGGAAGCTGAAAAAATTCTTAGGGAAGACGGCAATTTTAACGAAAGCCTTTCTTGTTTTGATTATAACAGCGATGGCTTAAATGAATATGTATGCAGAATGCAGAATTATTTTTCATACATTTCCTTAATTAGTGGTGCAATACAGGAATTAGATATTTTAAAAAATACTGGAAATTATGCTGATAATCTTAGCCGTATTTTAGAATTTGATGGTTGTACAGATAATTATGAACGCGGTTTATTTATTGATCATATTTTTAGTGAAGAACAATATTTAAATTATATAAATGGTGAACCTGGTGGGGACGGCATTTTTTCTAGAATTAAGTATTCTGAATTAAAATTATCACAATTACATCATGAAGTAACATTATGTGCAAATGCAGTTTACGGTCCTAAAAAACAAAAAATATTTTTAAGAAAAAAATATATTCTTAATTCCGACGGAATGAATGTTCAATACATTTTAAGAAACGACAGTGAAAAAAAATTACAGGTGAAATTCGCTGTTGAATCAAATTTTGCTCATACAGATTTTTCTATCGAAAATCCGACTTATTATAATCTTGAAGTAGTAGATAATGAAGGTGTTTTAGAAATTGATACAAAAAAATCATCAAAATCTTTAATTCTTAAAAATAAATTAAAAAATGTTGAAGCAATAAGATTAACAGATATTCAAAGTGGTATTTCTTTTGGATTAGAACCAAATGAAGATTCCTTATTCTTTTATATGCCATTAATTTTTAAACGTCCAGTCTTAAATTCCTCTGTTGAATTGTTACCATCACATATGACATTTGTAAATACTTTATTCTGGGATGTTAATCTTGAACCTGGAATGGAAACTGAAAAAACAATTAATTTTACAATTACCAATGTCAAGAAAAATAAAAAAAGTAATTAATACCGGAGATTCTGTGTGGAAGATAATTTTTCATCTAAAGTATATTTAAGAATTGGATTACTTTTTATTTTTACAGCGTTTTTGTTAATTATATCTTCCGGAAGTTTTTCTTATTGGAATGCATGGATAGTTTTGGGTTTTATTTTTATACCTTTATGTATTCTTTGTTCAATATTAATCAAAAAAAATCCATATTTTTTAAAACAAAATTTAGATTTTCATAGAATTATAAAAAGACAGGATAATATTACTTTTATAATTGTATTAATTATTATTGCAGGTTTACTTGTTTCCGGACTTGATTATAGATTTAAATTAACAAAAAATTTTCCTTTATGGATTTATATACAGGCATTCATAATTTTCTGTTTATCATATTTAATCATTTATGAATCATTAAAAGAAAATCGATTTTTCACAAGAACTGTTTTTGATGTAGGACTTTATGGAGTAATCAGACATCCAACTGCATCAGCTGCAATATTATTTTTTTTATCCATACCATTAATTTTAAATTCATTTTTTGCTTTTTTAATTTATTTAATAATTCCATTTTTGATTATAAAAAAAATTAATAAGGATGAAATGATTTTATCTGAAGAAATTTACGGATACGAAGAATATAAAAAAAGAGTAAAATATAAGATTATTCCATTAATCTATTAATAAATAATGAGGTATTATATGTCACCAGTTTTAAAAACAAGAAATGATTTAACAGGTCCTAAAATTGTTGAAGCATTAGAAAAACGTCATTTTGAAGCATATTATTGTTCAACAAAAGAAGATGCATTAAATAAAGCATTAGAATTAATTCCGGAAAATACATCTGTTGCCTGGGGCGGTTCAATTACTGTTGAACAGGTAGGAATAATTGACGGACTTTATAAAAGAAATAAAAATAATTTAATTGATAGAGATAAAGTTTCTACAGCTGAAGAAAAATGGGACAAAATGCATGAAGCATTATACAGTGATTATTTCTTAATGAGTTCAAATGCAATTACACAACAAGGTGAATTATTTAATGTTGATGGAAATGCAAATCGAGTTGCAGCATTATGTTACGGCCCTAAAAATGTGATTATAGTTGCAGGAATGAATAAAATTGTAAAAGACTTAGATGCAGCTTATTCAAGAGTTAGAAATTATGCGGCTCCTGTAAATGCTCAGCGATTTAATATTCAAACTCCATGTAAACTTACAGGCATGTGTGCAGACTGTACAAACATTCAATCAATTTGTGCACAGATGGTAACTACAAGATTTTGTAGACCGCAGGGTAGAATTAAAGTTATATTAGTCGGCGAAGATTTAGGATTTTAATTTTTTGTAAAATTTAAACCGAAATTTATTCCAAAAGTATTGATTAGTTTTTCTCCTGCAATTAATTCATCATCAAATGCAAGGTAAAAGTTTCGGTTTAAATTTATATTAAGTGATGTATTTAGTAGTGTGAATGATAAATATGATGTTATTATTAGTAATCCTCCTTATATTTCATATGGCGAAGAAATAATGGATATTGTTAAAAATAATGAACCTCATCTTGCTTTATATGCAGATAATAATGGACTTTATTTTTATGATAAAATATTAAGAGAGGGAAAAGAATATCTTAATGATAAATTTCTTATTGCTTTTGAAATTGGCTATTTACAAGGTGATGATATTAAAGCACTTGCTTTAAAATATTTTGATAATATTGACATAGTCGCTGACCTATAAGGCACATAGTTTTGAAAAAAGATTATAATGATAGAGAAAGATATGTATTTATATTTAGTAGGTAGGTGGTATATATGGCTTGTTCAAGCTGCAAAAATTTGGACATAAAAAAAGAATCTAGGGGCGAGGTAAGCGGAGCTATGTATTTTTGCAAGATGAAAGGTAAATATGTTTGTGGTAATACTGAAAATTGTTCTGATTATAAGGAAGATACTTTAAGGGAAGATTACAAATGTGATAAAGTTTATGAAGATGGAGAAATTTATGTTAATGATACAAAATTTGTAAAAAATTATCATGATAGTTGCTGCTCAAGTTGTAAATATCTTGATTCTAAGAAAGAGTCTAAGGGTTCTGAAGGAGGAGCAATGTATTTCTGTTCTAAGAGAAAGGGCAGTGTAAGAGGAAACGATAATGCTTGCATCGATTATGAGAAAGATTTATTAAGAGATAATAATAGTTGTGATGAAATTTATGAGTCTGGAGAAAAATATTCTAATGACAGTCATTCTAGTAATTATTATGTTTTTATTTTAATAATCATAATAATTATTATGATTATTGCTTTAATTACTGGTAAAGATTTATATTTTTAATATAACGATTATTTATTTTAAAATAAAGAAGATGAAAAAATTATTCATCTTCTTTTAGTTTGTTATCCTCTTTAAATACTTCTTCAAGATCTTTATTATTATTTAAAGTTGGTTCTGTTCCCTTTAGATAGAAGAACATTTCTTTTTTTGTATCGCTTTCATTTGCTGGATTTCCTGTTATTGGATTAACTAGGACTCCTACTACATTATCTGGTATATCATACCATGATGTTTCTTTATCTTTGAAATAAGATTCCATTGTTTTT
>CALAUH010000148.1 GCA_937892225.1 uncultured Treponema sp. | reverse complement strand
CGCGGGGGTGGTGGAATTGGTAGACACGCAAGCTTGAGGTGCTTGTGGCGTAAGTCGTGGCCGTTCAAGTCGGCTCCTCCGCAGGTAAGGAATTGTTCTTATGCAATTCCTTTTTTCTTTTTAAATTGCATTTCTAACATTAAATCATTATATTATTAGCAATCATTATTACGCGAGGTATTGATATGCTTGCAGTATTTGTTAATTGTGGTGCTGTTATTTTAGGTTCATTAGCAGGTCTTTTATTTGCAAAGAAATTTACAGATGAACTTTCAGATATGATTCAGACTGCAGCAGGAATTGTTACAATCGTAATTGGTCTGCAGATGGCTTTTAAATACGAAAGCATTGTTTATCTTACACTTTCATTAATTATTGGTGGAATAATCGGTTATGCTATTGATATAGATGGTGCTATTTTAAGGTTAGGTTCTTTTCTTGAAAAAAAATTACTTCCAAAAAAGATAAAATCACAAGATGAAAATAAAATAGAATCAAAAAAATCTGATAAAAACTTTGCATATGCATTTTTAAATTCATCAGTTTTATTTTGTGTTGGTGCAATGTCAATCGTCGGTTCATTTAAAGCTGGTGTTGAAAAAGATTATACAATAATTTTTACAAAATCAATTTTAGACGGTTTTATGGCAATCAGTTTTGCAGCCGCAATGGGAATTGGAACAATTTTTTCTACACTTGTTATTTTAGTTTATCAAGGTGGATTAACATTATTATCTGGAGTTTTACAGCCTTTTGTATCAGAAGTTCTTCTTACAGAAGTATCTGCCTGCGGTGGTGCGATTATTATGATGATAGGTATTAATCTTTTAGGAATAAAAAAAATAAAAACTGCAAACTTTCTTCCTGCATTAATAATTCAAATTTTATTTGTAATTTTAGTACCTTTAATTAAGAATATTTTTGTATAATAAATTTGAGTTTTTTGTAAAACAGTTTATAATGAAATTAGGAGGTAGATTTCTATGCGTGGTAATTCAAATAATACAGCTTTAACTAAAGAATTGGTTGAATCAACTAAAGATGAATTAATTGATATTGTAGCTTCTTTGGAAAAGGACGAACTTAAAGATTTCTGCGAATGTATTTTTACTCCAGTAGAGATTAAAGATTTAATTAATCGCTGGATATTAGTAAAAGAAATCGATAATGGTGTTCCACAAAGAACTATAGCTCAAACCTATGGAATGTCGCTTTGTAAAATTACTCGTGGTTCAAAAGAATTAAGTAAACCAAATAGCGCATTTAGAAAAATACTTGACGAGAGAAAAAATAAAAAATAGTGTACATTTAAAATATTTGTAATTGACGGAACATCATTCATAAAATATTATTTATCTTATGAATGATGTTTTGTATTTTAAAAAGGTCCCTGAAAAATGGGAAGAATATTTACCTTTGGGAAACGGCCGTCTGGGCTGTATGGTAAAAACACATCCTTGTAATGAAGTAATTCAATTAAACGAAGAAGGAATCTGGTCGGGTGGGCCACAGAATCGTTTTAATCCTGATACAAAAAAATCTTTGGAAAAAGTACGTACTCTTGTAAAAGACGGCAAAGTTCTTGAAGCACAGGAACTCGGATTTGAAACAATGAGTGGTATGGGCTTTAATGACCGTGTTTACCAGACTGCAGGCGATTTTAAAATAGATTTTTATTCTGATGATAATTCTGGTCTTGCGTGCGGATGGCCCCTTCAGCATAAAGCAGACGACATTTCAGTAAATACATATTCTGCCGAACTTAATCTTGAAGATGCCAGTGCAATCACCAAATATACTGACAAAAATGATGTTACCTTTACACGACGTGTCTGGGCAAGTGCTGTTGATGACGTTATTTTTATGCACGTAACTGCATCTAAACCTGGACAGATTAATTTCCGTGCGTATTTGGACCGTGGAATCTGGTCTGACAGAATTTATGCTGACCCTGATAATAATTTTATCTTCCTTGAAGATGCTCATGGTATTCCATTTTGTAATGGAGTTGGTGCTGTAAGCGATGGCGGAAAAATCTTTACATCTGGTTTTACATTGGCCGGCGACAAATGTAATGAAGTTTTATTTTTTATTGACATTAAAAGCTGGAAATGGAACAAAAAAAATATTGATGCAAAAAAATATGAAAAATTAATCAGAAAAAACACCTGGTCTTGTGAATGTAAGAATCATCTTTTGGAAATTAAAAACTTTATTGCAAGCCGTGGTGTGGGCGTTGCAGCAGAAGATTATTTTGGCTGGCATCTTGTTGAATATAAATCTTACTGGGACAGATTTTCTCTTAAAATTGGTAATGAAAAAATTGACAATGGGGCCAGTTCTGATTGTAAATCTGACGGTAAATCAATTTCAACTCCGGAATTGTTACAATCAGCAAGCGAAGAAAATGTTTCTCTTGTAAATACATACGCTGCATTCGGCCGTTATCTTTTAATTTCTGCAAGTCGAACTCCTGGTGAACTTCCAACAACATTACAAGGGCTTTGGAACTGTTATATGGATCCGCCTTGGGGAAGTAAGTATACAATCAACATAAATGCACAGATGAATTACTGGCCGGTAAATCTAACTGCCCTTAGCGAATGTGAATTACCGTTTTTCGATCTTCTTGAACGCGGATATGAAAAAGGCTGTTATGTTGCTCAAAAAATGTACGGTTGCCGCGGTTATGTTCTTCATCATAATACAGATTACTGGGGCGATGCATGTCCTCAGGATACATGGCTTCCTGGAACTTACTGGGTGCTTGGAGCGGCTTGGATGGCAACTCACATTTTTGAACATTATGAATACAGCATGGATAAAAAATTTCTTGAACGTTATTACTATTTAATTCATGAATCCTGCCGTTTCTTTGTTGATTATTTACAGCCATGTAATCTGCTTTCTGCTGATGGAAAACCTTACCTTGTAATTAATCCTTCTTTGTCGCCGGAAAATTCTTATGTTACAAAAACTGGTGAAGTTGGAGCGTTTACCGAAGGCTGTGAAATGGACAACATGATTTTGGAACATCTGTTTAAATCCTGTTTGAATGCTGCAAAAATCCTTGGTAAAAATGTGTGTGATAAAAAACATAAACATTATGATGAAGCAGAATTAGTTGATTTTGAATATATTTTGAATCATCTTAAAAAGCCTGAACTTAATTCTGACGGTTCTTTAATGGAATGGAATACAGAAGTTACCGAAGTTGAACCAGGTCATCGTCATATTTCTCATTTATATGGTCTTTACCCGGGACATACAATCACTGTAGAAAAAACTCCGGAACTTGCAGAAGCCTGTAAAAAAACGCTGATAAAAAGATTAAGTAACGGTGGCGGTCATACTGGCTGGAGTCAGTCTTGGATAATTAATTTCCGTGCCCAACTGGAGCAGGGGGATGAAGCACTTAAGGCACTTACAACGCTGTTTACACATTCAACGCTTCCAAATCTTTTGGATAATCATCCTCCGTTCCAGATTGATGGTAATTTTGGTTCTCTCGCCGCAATTATAAGGATGCTCGTTCAGTCTGAATTTAATGAGGATGGAACTGTTTCTGTAAAATTACTGCCGGCTCTTCCAACAAACGCTGCATGGCAGGAAGGAAGCCTTCGCGGGGTTGGAATTAAAGGCGGCTGGTATTTAAACTTTGACTGGAAAAACGGAAAAGTCTGTAACTATGAACTGGTTGCCGGTAAAAACGCGATTGAAAAAGAACGTGTTGTTATAAAATAGCCACAGATGGACACAGATAAACACAGATGGATAAGAAACAGGGATAAAAATGATGAAAATAATAAAGGATAATTAGGATAACAGACAGAAAATAAAAGAGAACAAATAGTTGATAGCAGATATCATAATTTAAATAAAAATCGTTAACTTTTTCGAATCCGTGTGGCAACCTTTTTAATCTTAATTATCTGTGTCCATCTGTGTTTATCTGTGGCTAATAATTTTTGTTAATTACAATACTCTAATCAAAATCATATAAATAACAGTTCCGCTGCAGATACTTAGCAGGGAATTCTTTTTCCACAAATGTAAAACGACTGTTATAAAAACTCCGCTTATGTATGGAAGAAATCCGCGTAAATTTGCGGTAGTGATATTATCAACTTTTGAAAAAAATGAAATATCTTTTAAGCAGTAAAAAAGCAAGGCGGCCATTACCATTGGAGGAATGTATTTTTCTATAAAGCGGATAATAGCCGGTGGATTTCTGCGTGAAAATAATGCAAAAGGAAATGCACGTTCTAAAAATATAATCACGCCGGAACAGAATGTTGCCAAAACTGCAAGGTAAATTGAAAGTGACATTATTTTTCCTCCATATTATCAATTTTATTAGGCCTGTACTTGCATAACAAAAGGGAAGCAATTCCGATTGAAAGTGCAATCATCAGTATGTTGCTTGAATCTGGAATTATACCAAAACGCCATAAAATAATAGAAAGAATTGTACAGATTGTTCCAATTATGATTGGTAAAAGTTCTTTAGTTTTTCGAATCTGTTCTACGGTAAGAACTGCAAATAATGCGGTAAGTGCAAAATCAACTCCGGTCAAATCAAAAGGAATAAATTGTCCAACTAAAGCTCCAACTGTGCTTCCTAAAACCCAGTAAGACTGATCAAAAACAGAAATCAATCCGTAAAAATTGCCTTTGTTTACATTTTCTGGAACTTCAACTGTTGTTAAAAGTGAATAGGTTTCGTCGGTAAGTGCGTAAATTAAGTATGGTTTCCATTTTCCACAATCCTGGAATTTTGTTATTAAGGAAAGTCCGTAAACTATATGGCGAATATTTACGAGTGCTTCGGTAATTAAAATTGCAGGCAAGGCTGTCCCCGCTGCAAATAATCCTATTGCAATAAACTGACCGGCTCCTGCATACATAAAAAGGCACGAAAGAGGTGCAAACCACCAGGGATAATTTGCATTTGTAAGTACAAGCCCGTACGCAATTCCACAGGAAATGTATCCAAAAAAAACGGGCAGGGTAATTTTAAAAATATTGAATACAGTTTTACGATTCATTGATGATATTCTATAAAAAAATGGTTAAAAATTCCATTATTTTGTGTTTTTTTATAAAAATTGTGAGTTTAACTCTGTATTTTTTTATAAAACTTAGTTTATAATCATAATCAAGGAGTAATAAATATGATTAAATCTATTTTTAAGACAGCAGTAATTTCTGCATTAATTTCAGTTTTCTTAATTGGATGTTTACCATTGACTAATGAAGTTAAAAAAAGTACAAGTGACCATACAGATGTGGATAATCCAATTACAGGTCCATTAACAGTATCTGAAGAATGGCCAGGAAAAGATGGAAATAATAATCCAATTACGTATTATATTAATAGTATATATACTATTAAAGATGGTGGATATCTTGTTATAAAAGAAGGAGCAATTGTTAAGTTTGGTCCAAAAGGTGGAATTACAGTAAATAATACTGGTACTTTAGAAGGATATAATGTTATTTTTACATCGTATAGAGATACCCGCGGTAGAAAATTAATGGTAGCTGGTGAAACAGCACCTGCTGCTGGAGATTGGAAGCAGATTAATATTTCTGGTGGAACTGGTAAATTCTATGGATGTGAATTCTCTTATGGTGGAAATGGATGTAATACATTATATGTATGTAAAAATACTTCATGTGGTAAAGCAAGAATTGATAATTGTTTATTTAAGAATAATTCAGGTTCAAAACAGGCTTCATTTTCAATAAAAGCAGCATTATATTATGATGATGCATTAATTTATGATGAAGAGATTAACTGTGTAACAAATACTCAATTTGTTGATAATGTATGGCCTTTAAGTATGCCAGCATTCTTTAACTTAAATAATACAAATACTTTTTACGGTAATGAATATAATTATGTACATATTAATTCGTATACAATTAAAACTGATACCGTTTGGGGAAAAATTAACGTACCTTATATTTTATTAAATACTGCTAACAGATTAAAAATTTATGATGGAGCTTCATTAACAATTAATGGAGGTGTTAATTCAGATGATCCAACTGTTGTTTGCTTTGGAACAAAAGGAATTACTATTGAAAAAGGTGGAGAATTAGATTTAAATGATTATATAGAATTTACAAACAGTCCTGAATCTTCTAATACATATTATGATGGTATTTATTGTGAAAAAAAATATAAATATCGTACATTCCGTGAGGATGGAACTGTATCTTCTACAAATAATCTTTCTCCAATTTTGCTTGAATCAAATGGAAAAATAACTGTAAAAAATTATCAGCCAACTAGTTCTAATTATACAACAGGTACTAAAGCAGAATATTATAAGGATGGTATTCAAACTAAGAATTTTTATGAAGAAAAATTTGTAAATTAATCTTTCATAATCAAAAGTTAGAAAAACTTCCTTTTTTATAGACTGGTTTTATTTTTAAGACCAGTCTTTTTTTTTTGATTTGTAAATCAATTGTTTTCCCCTTGCACAAAAAACGTATTTTTGATAATATCTATGTTACGTAATTAGACTTCGGGTGTAATAGTATTTAATCCCCGTTTTATACTTATTATGCGGTCTTCTTACCAGTCTTTTGCAGAATGGATTCTGTTTCCTATTTCCACTGCATCGGGCGTTTATAAACGAATTATTTTAATAGAGGTATTATATGTACGCAACTATTGAATTCAAGGGCAAACAGTATAAAGCAGAAAAAGATGTTGTCCTTACAGTAGATAAGCTTGATGCTGAAAAAGGTACAAAAATTGACATTGATACTGTTCTTCTCGTAAGTGATGGAGATAAAATCAGTGTTGGTGCTCCTTATGTAAAAGGTGCAAAAGTAACTGTAGTTGTAGAAGAAACTTTTAAAGATAAAAAGGTTTTAGTATTCAAATACAAGTCAAAGAAAGATTATCACCGTTTTATCGGTCACAGACAGCAGTACACAAAAGTACGTGTTGAATCAATCACACTTGCATAAGTGAATTTTTAAAGGAGATTACTATGGGAAGAACACGTGGTGGATCTGGTGCAAAAAACGGACGCGATCCAAATCCAAAAAGCTTGGGCGTAAAAAGATATGCTGGTGAAACTGTTACTGCAGGTTCTATCATTGTTAAACAGCGTGGAACAAAATTCTATCCTGGTGACAATGTAATGAAAGCTGGTGATGACAGTTTATTCGCTACAGCAGATGGAAAAGTAGTTTTCGGTGAAAGAAATAATCACAAAATTGTTTCTGTTGAAGCTGCAAAATAAATAATTTGAGAGGCATCCTCTCAGATACAATGCCCGGTTTGACTTATAATTCAGCCGGGCTTT
Source organism: uncultured Treponema sp. (assembly GCA_937892225.1). Classification (GTDB taxonomy): domain Bacteria; phylum Spirochaetota; class Spirochaetia; order Treponematales; family Treponemataceae; genus Treponema_D. The sequence goes on along the minus strand of CALAUH010000148.1, from coordinate 10,445 downwards.
TTTTATATTTGGAGAAAATATGTTAGGTTTTGCTGACGAAGCACAGATAGAAGTTCGTTCTGGAAATGGCGGTAATGGTTGTGTTGCATTCCGTCGAGAAAAATATATTCCTCATGGTGGACCAAATGGTGGAGATGGTGGTAAAGGTGGCGATGTTATTTTTGTCGTAAAAAGAAATCTTCGTACTTTAGCAAAACTTCGTCAGCGAGTTTGTTTTAAAGCAAAAAATGGTGGTGACGGTCAAGGCTGGAATCGTTACGGGGCAGATGGAGAAGACGTTGTAATTCCAGTTCCTCCTGGAACAACAATTCGTGATGCAGAAACTGATGAAATCATCTATGACTTTTCTACTGCACAAGGTGAAGAAAGTTTTACTTTTTTAAAAGGCGGAAACGGTGGATGGGGAAATGTTCATTTTAAGACTTCTACAAATCAAGCTCCCCGTCATGCAAATCCAGGTCAGAAAGGTGAAACAAGATTTTTAAAACTTGAACTTTCGATTATGGCAGATGTCGGTCTGGTAGGTTTTCCAAATGCAGGTAAATCATCACTTTTAACATATTTTACAAATGCAAGACCAAAGATTGCACCATATCCTTTTACAACTATCATTCCTAATTTAGGTGTACTTAGAATTGATGATGAAACAGATATTATTATTGCCGATATTCCTGGAATTATAGAAGGTGCCAGTGAAGGTCTTGGACTTGGTGATACTTTCTTAAAGCATATTACAAGAACATCATGCTTAATTTTTATGATTGATTGTTCTGATGAAAATTATTTACAGACTTATGATACTCTTTGCAATGAATTAAAAAATTATTCAGATGATTTAATGGAAAAGCCAAGAATTGTTCTTTGTAATAAAATTGATGTTGAAGGTGCATATGATCATGCTGTTGAAATAGCAGATTTAATTCATAAAACAGAAAGAGATACTGCTGTAATTCCAGTTTCTGTTATTACGGGAAGAGGAATGAAAGATGCTCAATCACAGATTATTAAGTTAGTTAATGGAAAAGCAAAAGAAGCTTTGAAAGAAGAACTTCCAAAAGTAAAAAATAGTTTTATGGATTCACGTGCATTTGTTGACGATGAAGAAGATAATATTCAATATCCGGGAAGTGAACAGTAATGAAAATAGCAGTTTTTGGCGGAAGTTTTAATCCTTTACATATCAGTCATGCAATGCTGGCAGATACAGTTGTAAAAGAACTTGGTTATGATAAAGTAATTTTTGTTCCAACTTTTATACCTCCACATAAAATAATAAAAAGTAATGTAACTGCCGTTCAACGAATGGAAATGTTACAGGCTTTTTGTAAATCAGAAAAAAATTCTCATTTTGAAGTAGATTCCTGTGAAATAGATCGCGGGGGAGTGTCGTATACTTCAGATACTTTGGAATTTTTAACACAGAAATATAAAAACGAAATTGATGGTAAACTTGCATTTATTATGGGTGATGAAATTGCAGCAGAATTTGATAAGTGGAGAAATCCTGATAAAATCGTAGAACTTGCAGATTTAATTATTACTCATCGTTATCCGGATTTAACTGCATTGGAACAGTCTGTTTTTGATAATGTTCCTACTGGAGATTATAAAGGTGATTTTTCTGTTCAGTTTGATATAAATACTTTTAAATATCCATGCAGATATTTAAACAATCCGATTTTACCTGTATCATCTACAGAAATAAGAGCAAGAATTGCAGAAAATAAAAGTTTTAGATATTTAGTCCCAGAAGCAGTGTATAATTATATTGTCGAAAATAAATTGTATTTATAATAAATAGTGATTATGAAAGATATAAAGAAACTTACAAAAGAAATTAAGAAATATACAAAAGAAAATATTAAACAGTCGCGATATGAACATTCCAAAAGAGTTGCAAAAATGTGCGTTCAACTATGTAAAATTTATAATCTTGATCCAGAAAAAGGTTATTTAATTGGAATTGGTCATGATATGTGTAAATATCTTTCTTCCGAAAAAATGATTGAAACTGCAGCAAGGGATGGAAATCCTATTACAGATTATGAAGCAAGTAATACAATGCTATTGCATGGTCGTGCTGCTGCTGTTGTAATGAAAGAAAAATTTTTAGTAGATGACGAACAGTTGCTTGAAGCGGTTGCTAATCATGTTTCAGGAAAACTTGGAATGTGTGATTATACAAAAATTTTATTTCTTGCAGATAAATGTGAACCAAAAAGACCTCAGTCTACAAAAGAATATAGAAAAAATTTAATGGCATTAACGCTTAATGGTATGACGGCCAGTGTTATTCTGGAAAATTATGAATATCTTAAAAAACATGAATATGAAGTTTACCCGGACACTGAAAAAATGGTACAATATTATCAAGAGTTAAGTAAAAAAGAGGGGAATTAGTTATGAGAAAACTTTCTGACACTCAAGTAGGAATTATTTTTACTGCAGTAATTGTTTTAATTTTAGCTTTAACAGGTGTTTATTTTTATCAGTCATCAAAAGTTGATGTAGTAAAAGATGTTATAGAATCAGATAAAATTTTAAGAACACTTTTAGTTGTAGAAGATGATGATAATAAAAATCTGTTTACTACGGTTTTATTATATGACCCGGAAACAAAAAAAGCTGCTTCTATAAGTATTCCTCCAGAGACAGGTGCAATCTGGGAATCTTTACAAAGAACAGACAGTCTTGATTGTGTTTATAATGAAAAAGGAATAGAAGTTTATAATCAGGAAATTACGAAACTTTTAGGAATTGCAATTCCTTTTACCGTTCAGATTAAATTACAGGAATTTATTAAATTATCAGATTTACTTGGTGGAATGCGTGTATTTATTCCTTCTCCAATTGATTATGTTGAAGAAGAATCAGAAAAGAGATTCTTGCTTCCTTCTGGAGCGGTAAACCTTGATGGTGATAAAGTTGCCTTGTATTTAACATATCATATTGAAGATGAAACTTCTGAAGATATTTTAGACAGATATCAAAATATTATCGTAGCATTTTTAACAGCTCTTCATGATAAGAACTTCGTAATTTTCGATGGTAAAAACTATGAACGTTTTGATTCTTGTTTTGAAACTAATCTTTCTAAAAACGATGAAAAATCATTCTTCCAGAATTTATCTGAAGTTGATGCAGAATCAATTATCCGTCAGACAATTACTGGTTCACCACGAACTGTAGAAGATAAAAAATTATTGTTCCCTTACGAAAACGGAGAACGTATTAAACAGGCTATAAAACAGACAACCAGTATGATTGTTGCATCAGACGGAACTTTCTCAAGTCACCAGTATGTTTTGGAAATTCAGAATGGTACAACAAAGCAGGGTATTGCAAGTCGTACTGCAAAAAAATATAAAGATTCAAGTTATGATGTATTAGCTTCTGTAAACGCAGACAGAAATGATTATGAAAAAACAGTCGTTATTGATCATATTGGAAATGAAACAGCAGCAAAGAACGTTGGAGATTTGATTCACTGTACAAATATTCAGCGTGCAGAAGCTTCTGTTTCAACTGATTCAAAGAAAGCAAGTGTAGACTTTACAATCATCTTGGGTCAGGACTTTAACGGTGATTATGTAATTAATAAATAAGTGGAGTAAACAGGATGAAAACAACAGAACAGAAAGCAAAAGAAATTGCTCAGTTAATGGAAGATGGAAAAGGTGATAATGTAGTTTTATTAGATATAAGCGGATTAAACAGCTGGACAGATTATTTTGTAATTGTAACAGTTTCCAGTTCTACATTAACACAGGGACTTTATAAGCAGATTAAAGATTATATAAAAAATAATGATTTAGAAATTCACGTAACTAGAAATAAAAAGTCAGATGGAGATGACTGGAACCTTGTTGATTTAGGACCAATAGTAGTTCATCTTATGACAGAACAGGCTAGAACATTCTATGATCTTGAGAAATTGTGGCATAGTGGAAAGATTTTAGATTATAAAAATTAATTAAAAGTCGTCGCCGAAAAGAAGATCTGGTGAATCGAGTTTTCCATTTGAACGATAACCGTCTTCTTCTTCGACGTCATCGTATGGTTCGTCTATATCTTCTTCTTCCTTGAATACATCGTCGTAGTATAATTCAGCATCATCGTCCATATCATCTAAAGCAGCTTCATCTTCTTCGTAATCATCAAAATCATCATTGAAATCTTCGTCGAAAGTGTCAAAATCATCATCTAATGAAAATGACATTGTAAACTCCTCTAATTCGGAATCAACAGACATAAATTATACCCCTCAAATAAATTGATAAAAATGTCTCACCGAAAATAATATATAATAAACTTATATCTTTTTCAACTATTTTTTAAGAATTTCCCTTTGACATTGATAAAAATTTCTGTATAATATTTATTGTTGATGTTAGAGAATTATTATACAAAGGCTTATGCAAAGGTTAACTTCAATTTAAGAGTTTTTCCGAAGCAAAACGGGCAGTTGTATCATAAAATTGAAAGTGTTTTTCAAACAATTAATTTATATGATGAATTATTTGTTTGTATAAAAGAAGAAAAAGGGTGCAGTGTACAATGCGATTCTTTGGTTCTTCCAGAAAAAAATACTCTTACATCAGCTTATGAAGCATTCTGTAAGATATCCGGATGTGATGTTCCTGGAATTAATGTAAAATTAGTAAAAGGTATACCTTCTGGAGGCGGTTTAGGTGGTGGTTCATCTGATGCTGCTGCTTTAATTCGAGTGCTTTCTGATATTTGCGGGATATCATTGAATGATTCTCAGCTCGATTTTATTGCTGAAAATACAGGAAGTGATGTTTTCTTTTTTATGCATTGTGATTCAGAAGGAAAAGGCGCTGCCTTGGTAACTGGTCGCGGTGAAATAATAAAAAAAATTGAATCCCGAAAAGATTTGTTTTTGTTGTTGATTTTTCCAAAAATCGCCAGTTCAACAAAAGAAGCTTATTCACTTGTGGATAAGTCTTTTGAAACTAAAGATTCTTTGGAGCATAAAGTAAAATATCCAGTTTTTAATTCTCTTGAATCTGTTTATGCAGATAAAGTTATTAATTGGACGTTTGTAAACACATTTACTGAACCTTTAAGTCAAAAATATTCGGATATTTTTGAGGCACTTAAAGATTTAAGAAATAGTGGGGCAGAGTTTATAGATATGTCTGGTTCTGGATCTACTGTTTTTGGTGTATTTACTTTAAGGCAACAGGCAATCTACACTAGTAATTTGCTTGCTGATAAGTGGAAGTGTAAACTTGTGCAGACATTGTAGTTTGTACTAAAAATATTTGCGGAGGCTACTATGCAAATTACTGAATTAAGAATCAGAAAGGTTGAAGACGAAGGAAAATTACGTGCTTACGTAACTGTAACATTTGACAACTGTTTTGTTGTACACAATGTTAAAATTATTGAAGGTAAAAGCGGTTTGTTTATCGCAATGCCTAGCCGAAAGACTGCAAATGGTGAATACAAAGATGTAGCTCATCCAATCAGTCCAGAGTTCAGAGCAGAACTCCAGGATAAAATTTTGGCTGAATATAATGCTGGTCATATAGAAACTGGTGCAGCAGAAGACTAAAAAATAGTTTTTAACAGTAAAAGTTTCTTCTTGATATAAAATTGGGCCGTCGTCAAGCGGTAAGACAATGGCTTTTGGTGCCATCATTCCACAGGTTCGAATCCTGTCGGCCCAGCTAGTTATTTCTCTTTTTAAAGAAGGTTCATCATATTGATGAACTTTTTTTAAAAAGAGATTTCATATTGAATAAATACTGCATTTTTGTTATATTATTGAATAAATATTTTTAAGGATATAAGGAGCTTTAAGAAATGAGTAAGCAGACTATCGAAGCTAAAACAAGAACAGTTCTTGGTAAATCAGCTGCTAAAAAACTTCGCAAAGAAGGACGTATCCCTGCTGTTGTTTATAATGCAAAAGGCGAGGCTACATCTATTGAAGTTGGCGAAGTAGAATTCAACAAAATTTGGAGAGCAATTACTCCAACTACATCTATCACATTAAAAGTAGATGGAAAAGAATCTTTAGCATTAATCAAAGATGTTGAATACAACATCCGCAATGACAAAGTTTTACATGCAGATTTCTTTGTACCAGATGCAGATCAGAAATTAGTAACAAACATTAAGATTCACTTTGAAGGAACTCCAGCTGGTGTTCTTAAGGGTGGTTTTAAGAAAGAAAGAAACAATCAGATTAAGATTAAGGCTTGCATCGCTGATCTTCCAGAAACAGTTGTTGTAAGTATTGCAAATATTAATGTAAGTGAAGCTTTACGTGTAAAGGACGTTCCTTTTGATAAAAAAGTTGAAGTTCTTACAGATTCTGAACTTCCATTAGTAACTGTATCACCAGCACGTTAATCTATCGAAATTAGATTTAATTTGTTGTATAATAAAGCTGCACTTTATTTTAGAAGTGCGGCTTTTTTTATGGTTTTAACTGCTTTTGAACAAAAAATAAAAAATAATCTCATCCAAAATGATATAGATTTATCTGAATGTAAATTTGGTGTCGCTGTTTCTGGTGGAGCAGATTCTGTATCCTTGTTGATTGCTTTATGCAATATTTTAAAAGATTATAATCATCCTTTAAAAGTAATTACTGTAAATCATAATATAAGAGAAGAAAAAGAAACTTCTGGTGATGTAGAATTTGTTTTAAATTTGTGCAGCCTGTTAAAATCACAAGGATATAATTTAGAAGCTTTTGATTTTGAAATTCCAAGGGGTAAGATTTTAGAAAAAGCTCAGTGTGAAAAATCTGGAATTGAAGATGCCGCAAGAAAGATGCGTTATTCTTTATTCGAAGATTTTATTAATAACAACGAACTTGATTATTTATGTCTTGCACATAATCAAAATGACCAGATGGAAACAGTTTTGATGCGATTTTTACAGGGAGCTTCTATTGATTCATTAACTGGAATTGCATTTAAAAGAGATGTCTATTTACGACCATTGTTGAATGTTACACGAAAAGAAATAGAAGACTATCTTTTAGATAAAAAAATCAGCTGGCGTACGGATTCTACAAATCAAGATACTGCGTATTTAAGAAATAAAATCAGATTAAAGTTGATTCCGTTTTTGAATGAGGAATTCTCTGGCTGGCAGACTGCTTTATTGAATGGAATTAAAAAGGCGCAGCGTGATTCTGAAATTATTTGTAAGGCAGCAGATGATATAGAAATTAATTTACATAATAATTGTACAGAAATTGACAGAAATGATTTTGAAATTCTAAGTGATTCTTTAAAAATCAGAAGTATTTTAAAAGCTATAAATCTTTTGGGATATGAAAAAAGAATTCCGTATCAGTTTTTAGAAGATATTATAAGTATTAATAAAAATACAAATTGTGAAAAATATTTTGATGATTTAGAAATAAGTTTAAAAAAAGAAAAAATTTATTTTAAAAAAAGAGAAAATTCTGAAACTGATTTTAATTTTTCTGATATAATAGAAGAAAATAAGAGTTATTCTTTACCTTTTGGTAAACTAGATGCTGTTTATGAAGACGAAGGTTTAAGTTCATTATATTTTAATGGTACTTTTACTGGAATAAAAACAAAACTTCCGGTTATGGTAAGAAATTACTGGAAAGATGATAAAATTAAAACGGCAGATGGGAAAATGAAGAAAATTGCCGATATTTATAAAGACTGGCATGTTCCAGAAGATAAAAGAAATTATATTCTTGTTTTTCAGGAGCTGGTTACAAAGGAACAAAATATAATTTGTATCTTAGGTGATTTTTTGGGGTTTAAAAATTGGATAGTATGAAAAAAATAGTAGTTTTAATAGGTTTAATATTTTGTTGTAATTTATGTATTTTCGGACAATCTGAACAGCTTCGTCAAGTTAATAGAAAAACTGCAGAACGATGTTTAAAACTTGCAGAAAAATGTATACTTGCAAATGAATATAAAGGTGCATTAAATCAGGCAGAAATGGGTCTTGCATATGATGAAACTGTATCAGATTTATATTATGTAAAAGCAAGCAGTCAGAATCAGCTTGGTTATAAAAGGGCAGAGGTTTTAGATTCAATTTCTAAGGCATTTAATTATAACAACTGGGTTAATTATAATAAAAACAGTGCCAGAATTTTTTATGCAGATTTATTAAGCGAAACTTTAAATTTAGAAAAATCACTTGAAATATTAAATCAGGAACCTTTTATTTATTCAGCTGATGCAGAATTTATTAGAATTAAAGATTATTACAGAATTGGTTCAAAAGAATCTGTCGCACAGGCAAGAGCAAAATTAAATCAGTGTAGAAAAATTTATTCAAAAGATGAACGTTTCCCAAGAATATTCTTTATGTTTGAAACAACTTTTCTTTTAAATTCAGAACGTTCTGGCTTAAAGTATAACATTCCTACTGATGTTTTATTAATTGCAAAAGATTATGTGGCTCATTTTCCAGATTATAAAAATCACAGTATGGAACTTGAAGTTTGTGCTTCGTTATTTGTAGAAGGTGAAACGAGAGACAGACTTATTCTTGGAGCAGGTGAAAAGTTAGAAAAATATCCTTTGTTTGCATATTGTGCATTAAAAAATAATCTTGTTTCAGAAGAGAAGGCATATAATCTTTATTTTAATTCATCAGAAAATATTTTTAATTTGTCTGTACTGGAAGCATTTGCTAATTTAATTCAGGATTCTGCATTAAAACAGAATTTATATGACACTTTAAATTCTTTTAATGGAACAATTATTTTTGATGAAAATCTTGATTTGTTAAACGAATTGACTGTAACTTATGAAAGAGGCCGTGCGAAAACAATTTTATATGATTCTAACAATGATGAAATTTTCGAAATAAATTCAGACTGCGATTTTGGTGTTCCAAAAACAATTTCTTTTGAAAATACAAAAACAGATTTAGTTTATGATATATATCCTAAAGTTGAAAAGGTAAAATTTTCAAAAAGCAATTCAATTTTTAATTATTTAGATGATGATTTTGTTTATTCTCCTTTTAAAATGACACAGGATCGTGCCTTGAAAAAAACAGGTGTTGAATTTTTTGTTCCACTTATTAATCAGGATTTTACAGAACTTGATGCTCGTTTCCTTCTTAAAAAAGCATCCAGTATAGAAATACCTTCTTTTGAAAGAGATAATGCAGTTTTACATTATACAATTTATAAAGGAAAGCCGGTTTCTATAGATTTTTCTGTAAATGATAAAAAATATGCTTATGCAGAATTAGGCGGCGGTTTTCCATTCATAAGATATGTTGATTATGATGGTGATGATTTGTACGAAACTGCAGAAACTTATGATATAGATTCAACTGGAAATTTTAACAGTAAGGATGAAATCACATTTATTAATAAAGTTTTTGGTCAGGTTCAATTAATCGATAATATTTATCTGCAGAAAGTAGAAATTGATAATGATAGAGATACAATCGTCGATTATCAGGAAAAATATCTTGGAAACGGCGGAAAAGAATTAATGTGGGATTTGAATGGTGACGGCAGATATGATGAAATTTATTTACGCAAGCCATTAGTTAATAATGAACCATTAATTGAAGAATTTTCATTTTATGATAATAAAGGAACAAAAAATGTTACTGTTATTCATGAAAATGGAATTCCTGTAAAAATCCAGCTTGATTCTAATAAAGAAGTAAGTGTAATCAAAGGTAAGAATGAAAATACTTATTGGATTGAAGAAAAGGGTACTGAAGACATGGAAAATACTCTTCTTACTTTGTTTGGAAAAGATATGGTAGTAGGAAAAATTTATAACACAGTATATAAAAATTATTTTACAACTATTATTAAAGTAAATGGTAATTATTTTTGCAAATTTATAGCGGACTAATTAAATGAAAAAAATATTAATTACATTTTTATCAATATTAATGTTTGCCGGTTGTTCAAGCATAAAACAGCCGGATACAGTCGTTCAGCCTTTGGACTATTCAGACGAAGATATAAAATCAATTGAAATACAGAAAAAAAGGTATAAGAATTCTTTTCCTAAACTATTTCGTTTTAATGGAATTTCTTGCAAATTTGAGCATTCATTGGAAGAAGTATTTGGGTTTATTAAACGGGATTATTTCGCTCATGAAAAAGAATTCAGAATCATCATAAATGTACCAGACGACAGAAAAAAACAGTTGATAGATAATGGTGTCTATAAATACAGGCCCGCAAACGGTCTCATAATTCCATATCTTGAATTGAAGTTTGACAAAATGGCAGTTAAAGGAATTACAATATCTCCAACTGTTCATTCTGATCTCGCTCAAAGGAGTATGCAAGACTTCTTAGGCGATCATGGATATTCTATTGCCGAAATTCCCGACTTTATAAAACGTTCAGAAATACCTGTGCGTTTTTAGTTAATGAAGCATTATCACAGGGTGTACTGTATGCACCCTGTGATTTCAAT
>CALAUH010000147.1 GCA_937892225.1 uncultured Treponema sp. | reverse complement strand
TATATTGCAGACTCAAATTTTGAAAATCATGTTACTCATTTTTATCCTTGGAGTCGGGATAAGTTGATTATTGGTAAATTCTGCCAGATTGCAACAGGCGTTGAATTTGTTATGAACGATGCAAATCATCAGATGAACTGCGTTTCAACTTTTCCATTTTATACACTTGAAGGATGGAATATGAAAACTCCAGAACCTTCAGACATGCCTTTTAAAGGAAATACTGTAATCGAAAATGATGTATGGATTGGTCAGAATGCTGTTATTATGCCTGGCGTTCATATTGGAAATGGTGCAATAATTGGCACAAATAGTGTAGTCGCCAGAGATGTTGAACCATATACTATTGTTGCCGGAAATCCAGCTAAAACAATCCGAAAGCGTTTTGATGATGAACTTATTAAATTGATGCAGAAATTAAAATGGTGGGATAAATCTGTAGAAGAGATAGATAATCTGATTCCAATTCTTACAAATGGCAATCTCTCACAGGTAAAAGAAGAAATTATCAAACTATTGGAAAATAACGATATCTAATATTTCAGCTACCAGAATTATTTCATCGCGTAATCATTACCTTGCAGCTTCCATCTTCAAAGAATTCTTCAATCTCGTAAGTTAATCGACCTTCCTTGTAAATCTCATCGTACATTGCACCAAGACGTTCTGTAGTACCTGAATAAGTTTTCCAGCCAGAGTCGGGGAGTGAAACTTCCTTCCAAACTCCAGTGTCACTTACATCAAAAATCTCATTATTTTTCAACCCGATTACATATTCAATAGAATCATCCTTCCAGTTATATCCCAGTCCGCGAAGATTCTCCAGCTCATAAATTGCCGACATTTCATCCCAGAACTTACCAATTGTATTATATTGCTGCTCTCCAACAGTCGAAAAAGACTTACTAACACCACGAAAAAGCATTTTAGCACCTCCTGTGTATGTCTATTGTAAATGAAGATTGATAATAATTCCCGTCTTTTTTTGCAACAAATTGTCCAAATGCTAACAGAATATTTAATGGTATTCTAATAGTTTTACCTCAGCTAACTTCAACATAATCCTTTTTTGTGATATATTTCTTAGAATGAAAAAGCAGATACATTTATCATTAGTTTTCAACTTATTTCTCATATTTTCTGTGATTAATGTATCTTACTATACTAATTTTTCTCGTTTTACTAATTTTGAAAATAAAATACACGAAGCAAACAGTATTTGTGAAACACAGCATACAGTTCCATTCATCCATGTTTCTAATCAAAAAAATAACAATTCTTTTAAGCTGAATAATACTGATGTCAAATCCAACATAGATTTACTAGTTGCGTTCAAAAAAATAAATTTTTATGCAAAAACTTATATATGCACAAATGTTTTACAATCAATAACATTAAATAAATTTCTTTCTCAACTAATCCTTTTTTCTACGGTATTCTAAATTTCCTTTTTACTAAAATTTATTTACTCAAAAAAAAGGAAATTAAATATGGAAAATAATCATTGGCTCGTATCTAAAACGATTGATGTTAATTTATCAAAAGACGAAATTTTAGAAAAACTTTATTCAATGCTTTTAAAAACGGAACTTATTAATAATCTTGAAGGATTAAAAAAAGATCTAAAAGCAAAAGAAGTAAATTCTAAACCATACTATAGAGAAGATACTTTTTTTCTTCATGCTCAATCAAAATATGTAGATGGTTTTTGTGCTGCAATTATTGAAACTCCTGATAAAAGAAAGTTTTGTCTTTCAGGTTGGAGAAAATATTCTGAAGATACACTTAGTAAACTTTACACACTTGGCGAATTATTAAATATTTTTTCTGATAAGGAATAAAAAATGTATCAAATAAAAACAAAAATTGTATGCTCAATGGGGCCAACTACAGAAGATGATGAAGTTCTAAAAAAAATTATTTTAAACGGCATGAATATTGCTCGTTTCAATTTTTCGCACGGAACTCATGAATATCATCAAAAGCAGATGGAACGGGTTAGAAAGCTCAGTGCCGAAATTAAAAAGCCTGTCGCATTGATGATGGATACAAAAGGACCTGAAATTAGAACTGGAAATACAATTGATGGTGGAACTGTTTGTATAAATAAAGGTGATAAAGTGATTGTTTCTGTTGATGAAGCTGTTACTAAACCTTCTGTAGATAATAATCCTGCCGAACTTTCTGTAAACTGGAAAGATTTACCTTCTAAGGCTACTGCGGGTGTCAAAATTTTAATTGCTGATGGACTTCTGGAACTTGATGTAGAAGAAGTGAAGGGTGATAAGGTTTTCTGTATTGCTGCTAATAGTGCAAAAATTGGAAGTAAAAAGAATGTAAACTTAATCGGGCTTCATGCAAATCTTCCAATTATGAGCGAGCAGGATAAAAGTGATATTGCGTTTTGTGCAAAAATGGATTGTGATTATCTTGCGGCAAGTTTTGTAAGCTTTGCAAGTGAAGTTCACGAAATCCGAAGGTATCTTGAAAGTCTTAATTCTAAGATGAAGATTATTGCAAAAATCGAAAATGAAGAAGGCTTAAATAATATTGCTCAAATTGCTGAAGCTGCGGACGGCATTATGGTTGCGCGTGGAGATTTGGGCGTTCAGCTTCCAACAGAACGCATTCCGCTTGCACAAAAGCACATTATCAGCGAGTGCCGCCGTCTTGGTAAACCTGTTATTACAGCAACACAAATGCTTGATTCTATGATTACAAATCCCCGTCCAACTCGAGCAGAACTCACCGACGTAGCCAATGCCATTTTCGACGGAACAGACGCCGTAATGCTTTCTGGCGAAACTGCAAATGGTTCTTACCCGGCAGAAGCTGTAGAAACAATGGCACGAATTGCCGGAACAGTTGAATCGAGTGAAGATTATCAGAAAAAAATGCAGCAGTTTGCTCCAAAATATGATGCAACAACAATAGGGCAGAATATGGCTCAGATGGCTTATCTTACTGCTCAAAATATAAATGCCAGTGCAATTCTTGTTCCAACCTTGAGCGGTCATACAGCAACAATGATAAGTACCTTCCGCCCAAATCAGTTAATTGTAGCAGTTACTCCAAATGAACGGGTTCAGCGTCAGCTTCTGTTAAACTGGGGGATTATTCCGCTGTACATAAAAAAAGCTCCGGACGACAGTGAAGAAATGATTCAGAATGCTGTAAAAACAACGCTTGATGCCGGCCTTATTCATACAAGCGAAAAAGTGATTTTATGTGCGGGAATCCCTTTACAGAGCCCAATTCCGGTAAATACGATCCGTGTAATGCTGATTGGCAACATACTTGCACGCGGCAGAAATGGCGGACATCCTTCTGCTTCTACAAAAGTAACAGGCAGAATTGTAAAAGCAAAAACTCCAACAGAAGCACTTTCTGCTATTCGTCATAAAAAAGGTGAGATTTTACTCTGCCCAACAATTACGGATGACTGGATTCCTATTTTGAGATTGATTGACGGAGTAATTATTACAGGACAGGTAGAAATTTCGCCAGAATTTATTTTAATGGCAAATCCAAGTCTTACATGGGTAAGTGAAATTGGAGAAGCTGAACGATGTATGGAAACTGGTCTAACTGTTACAATTGATGGTAAAGACCTTCTTGTTTATGAGGGATTGATTTAATTGTTTAGGAAGTAAAGTAGGGCAAAAAAACATTTGCCATTTCCCCCAAAATTTATTAAATTTAAACCATCGAAATCAATGTATTCAATAAAAGATGAATTTACTGGCTGGAAGTTATGGGAAATTTTATGGCTTCTATTCAGTGTTTTAACAGTTGGTATAGGTTCTCTTTTTTATAAAGATAATTGGATGGGAATTGCCGGTGCTGTTTGTGGCATTTTGGCAAGCGTACTTACTGGTAAAGGAAAACTCAGCGCATACGTAATTGGCGGAGTTGGACGCGTGTTTTATGCTTTTGTAGCATTACGTGCAAGTTTTTATGGCGAAGTAATGTTAAATTTTTTATATTTTGTTCCAATGGAATTTTACGGTATTTACGTATGGAATAAAAATATGAATTCTCAGACAAAAGAAGTTCAAAAAAGAACTATGTCATTCCGTCAAATAACAATTCTTATATTGATAATAATCCTTTCAACAATCGCATATGGTTTTGTATTAAAAAAATTAGGCGGTCGTTTACCCTTTGTAGATTCATTTACAAACGTAATTTCTATAATTGCAATGATAGTTACAATCAAGCGTTACGCACAAACCTGGATTTTGTGGATGATTGTAAATGCAGTTTCAATCGTAATGTGGATAATATCATTCAGAACCGGAAGCGGAAGTCTTGCGGTATTACTTATGTGGATAATTTATTTTTTAAATTCCCTGATCATGTTTGTAAAGTGGAAAAGAGAATTGAAATCTAACAACTAAATTAGTAATTGACGAAAATCAAGCAGTTGAAATTTTTGAAAAGCTATATCAAGAAAATTATAAAGAAATTATGACAGATGAAGAAAAAGTTATTTATATATTAAGTGGGGTATAGTTATAGACAAAATTTCAGAAAAAAATTTGCAGTCAGTAATAACTAAATTATTTGATACTTCAATGATTAGTTATTTTGAAAATTTTTGGAATAACTTTGAAAAAGCAGACAAAGATACTTTATGGGCATATGTAGGCTAAGAAAATGTTTATTCTTATACAAAGGAGTTATTATGAATGTGGATTATACTGAGACATTAAAAAATGAAAAACATCTCGGCGTTCTTGCCGATATCCACAGCAATTACGAAGCTCTTAAATCAGCCGTAGCTTATATGGAAAAAAGTGGAATTGAAGAGTTTATATTTCTTGGTGATTATACTGGCGAACTTCCTTGTCCTGAAAAAACTTTGGAATTCATTCATAATCTTTGTGCAAAGAAAAAAGTTTATCTCATAAAAGGGAATAAAGAAGAATATATTGAAGATGGATTAGGTGATGGTCATCCTGAGTGGGACGAATACAAAAGCATTATTGGAATGTTCAGATACGTATATCCAAGAATAAGTAAGGAAGAAAAGGAATACTGGAAGAATTTTCCACATACCGACATATTAAAGTTTGACGGTTTTCCGCCACTTCGGCTTTGTCACGGCTGGGTCGATTCTACAAAAAATAAAATCGTTCCCGGTGATAAAAAAAATGCAGAGCTGTTTCCTGCTGTAAAAGAAGATTTCATCCTTGTAGCCCACAGTCACCAACAGTTTGATACAACGGAATATGGTAAACGTGTAATGAATCCCGGTTCAGTTGGCGTAGTAAATGATGGAAGTCGTAAAGCACAATGTATGATTCTTCATGGAACAAAAGATGAATGGACACCAGAGTTTTTACAGCTAAGTTACGACATTGAAAAAGAAATTGCTTCCATGAAAGAAGAAAATCTTTTTGAAATTGCACCTCAGTGGGCGCGCCTTACTTTAAAAATGCTTGAAGGTTATCCTGTTTTTCATACACATGCGCTCAAAAAGGCAATGGAAATCTGCCAGAAAGAAACTGGCGAATGTGAATGGCCAAAAATTTCCGAAGAATACATGGAAAAAGGCGTAACGGAATACTTAGAAGGATTAGTTAAAGAAAATCAGGATATTTAGAAATCTTTTACTAAATCTTTTAGAGGCCTATAAATTCTTTAATTGAAGAATAATATTCCACATTTTTTTCTTTTGTCGAACTCATCAAATAATCATGAGGTGCATTCTTTTCGACATAGCTTTGAATTGAAGAACCTTCTGATTTTTCAATAAGCTCAATGAATTTCTGAACATCAGGGAACATAAGTTCACTGTCACTGTAGAAAACAAAAAATGAACCAAGATTTTCAAGATTGCCGTAAATTGGAGAAACAAAAGGATGTGTGCTTCCTAAAGCTCCTGCAAATTTTGTTCCAATATCTTTCAGCGCTTTTGCAGAAAGTGTTTTATCGATTTTATCATATTCAGAGATTTTTTCATTACTTTCGGTTACATCAAGCCAAGGTGAAAGAAGAAGAGTTTTTGCAGGAAGCTTTTTAAAACCTTCATCTCGTAACTGCATAAGAATAGAAACTGCAAGTCCGCCACCAGCAGAATCGCCAACAAAATAAAACTCATCTTCTAGATAATCAGAAGCTATTTTCTTAAATCCTGCAAGTGTTATTTCGTTTGTTTTGTCAGCTGTATATTCAGGCCATAATGGATAATCAATGTAAGTAACTTTGTATCCTAAATCAACAAGGTTGAGTAAAATATTTCTGTGAAATCCTATAGGCTCAAGAGTGTAGGCACCTCCGTGCATAAAATAAAAATGACCTTTTCCAGAATCTTCTTTGCTTACTGTAAGAAGTTTGAATCCTTCAATTGAATCTTCTTTTGCAATATAAGGAGCTTTAAATTTTGAAACTTTCATTGCACTGCAGCCTGTTCTTGGCGCATGATAGAACATAAATGTTGAAATGTTTTTTAATATACCCATAAAATCAGTATGAGTAGTTTGATAAAATATTTCAAGTGTTAAGTAATTCAATAATTTTGGAAAATATTAATTTTCAATTTACATTGATTTTTTCACACTAAAACGTTATTACAATAATATGAAAAAAGATATGACACAGGAAAATCCGTTTAAGATTATCCTTCTGTTTTACAGGACCTGCATCATTCTTAGCAGCTTGTATTTCTCTGGTAATTTAGTAATTTGTGTTGATTAAAAAAAAGATAATATAAAATGTTTGAAATGGATAATATAAATTTTAATAATTCTGTATCAAAGATATTTGAGAAAGAAAAATTTTTTGATACCTTAATTTTACCACGAAAACGGCGTCAAGTCAATGCGCCGCGCGAATTTCCGGCAAAAATGCCGGGGCGAAGCTCACCGGGATCGCGCTGACCGGACTCTGCGTCGTCTGCCTCGTGTTCACGTGGTCACGCGGCGCGTGGCTCGGCTTCCTCGTCGGGATGATCCTCCTGCTTCTCCTTTCCGGCACGAAGAGCATTGCCGCTCTCATCTGCGTGCTGCTCCTTTCGCCCCTGCTCGTCTCCTTCCTGCCGACCTCGGTGACCGGGCGCTTCCTTTCGATCGGAAGCCTCGCGGATTCCTCCACGAATTACCGCGTAGGGATCTGGCGGAATTGCTTCTCCATGCTGAAGGACTGGTGGTATTCCGGGTTCGGGACCGGGTGTCCCGCCTTCGGGTCGCTTTACCCGATCTACTCGGGCAGAGTCCCCGCGGAGCACGCTCATTCCCTCTTCCTTGAGATCC
>CALAUH010000146.1 GCA_937892225.1 uncultured Treponema sp. | reverse complement strand
TGTAGCCACCACCATTGTTGTTGTCATAGCCGCCGTTGTTGTAGCGGTTATTCGGACGATACGGACGATTGTTCTGGTATTCGCCGTCGTTCTCCATATTAAAACGGGTGGATTCGCCGATTCTTCTTCTCGGACGTTTAGCCGAAGGATCAGCATTGTTTCTTACTACCCTATTTTCGTCATTGAAATTAGGATTGAAACTCTTTCTTTCTTTTTGGATTTCTCCGTCATTGTTTTCGGCATTGTAGTTCCTCCCGGAATCTTTTTGCCATTCTTCTTCGTTAGGATACATAATTTACTATTAAATAAAAAAATACATTATTTAAAGAAGATAATTTAAAATTAATGATAAATAAAATTTTTTCAATAAAAGATTTTTTAATAGTTCCTAACTTATACTGTACAAAAAGAGAATTTCCACTTTTTACAGAATCTACAAATACTGGTTCAGAAACATTTTCTGAAGGAGCAACAATTTTTGTATCTCTTAAATAATACGAAGCCGAATCATCTATACCTAAAGAATCAACACCAGGTTCTTTACCACAAGATGTAACCACAAAAGATAATGCTAATAAACTTAATAATATATTTATTTTTTTCATTGTTATTTCTCCTATTATTCTATTTTACCTTTATTAGTTCCAATATTAACAAATACAGGTTTGTGATAATTAGAATTACCAACATATTTAAAATTACTCTGATTAACAGAACCAAAACAATTAGAAAAAAGTCCTGTATTAGCATTAGTTTCAGCATAATAATAAATAAAGAAATGTGGTGCAAAATCTCCAGGATCAGCCTGAGCCTGAATTAAAGGGGCATTATATTTTATTGAAACATTTTTAATACCAGAATTATAAACATTACCAGAATTTGTTTTACAAATTCCATAAAAATGAAATGCCGCTGAACTTGGATAGCTACAAGAACTACCAAAATCAAGTGTAAGACCGTCTAAACAATAATCTGTTATAGTTCCTTTATTTGTAATACATAAACCATAATAAGTTTCACTAAAAGTAGCTGACTTTGTAACATTATTTTTTTTATTTATATTTTCAATTACACCAGTTGTATCGTTTGTATCACAAAGAAGATTAAATACTTCATATTGAATATTACTTATAGTACCTTTATTTGTTGTACAAAACTTAATACTTCCTTTTGTTAAATCTTTAGTATAAATTCTATATCCCTGACCATCGAAACTACCTGTAAAAGTAGAAAATCTTGTACCCTCATTTTTATTATTTAAATCAATATCTGTATTAAGTTTAAAACATTTATCTGCATTTGCATTTACAACCATTGTATCAAAATCATTTTTTGTATAAATAATATATGGATATTCTTCTGAACCATCTTGTTTATATTCATTAATATTAGGATTAATTGTTTCTAATGGTATTACCTGATATTCTGAACCAACAGGGAAATTATTATCATTTGACCATACTAATTTCATACCGATTCTTTTTTCATCAATTTCATCTACGATTGAATTAAGTACAACATTTTTACCGTCAAAGCTTATACCGATAACCTGATAAACATCTATATCTGCATAAATACCCCATGAATAGTATTTTCCTTTAATAAATTTTGAAACATCATAATCAGTTGTTACAGAAATTTTATTAAATACAGATGTTTCATTTGTAAAAGATTTCTGAATAGATTCAGTCATTGCAGTAGTATTTCTACTTGAACTAGATGAATCTGATGTATCTAACTGTAATTTACTTGATGCATTTTTAATTCTTTCTAATAAATCACCACCCTGTTTTGTCATTACAGAAACACTTTTAGAAACTGAATCACCATTTAATTTATATTCAGTAGAATCTGTTGTTGCTGTTGAATCTACAGTTTTAGTTGTACTAACATATGATGTACAACCTTCAGACAACTCTTTACCTGTAACAGTAGTTTCTGTTACAGAAAGATTAATTTCACTTCCAGTAAATTCAATCGTACTACCAAGTCTCTGCATTAAACAATCATCAACATGACCAATCTTGTATTTAAAATACATTATTCTATTTGTGTAGTCAGCTGTTGAACTGATAAATTCAGGTTCCTGTTTACCATTAACTGTTGGTAATGTAACCTTTGTTTTAGCCAAATAAAAGCTTGCATTTGGGTCAACTTTTATTTCATTTGTATTTTTAGCAATGTCTTTCTGACAAGAAAAACTTAAGAATGCTAAAACCAACGAACTTAATAAAATAACTTTTTTCATTTCTACCTCCAAAAAACGTTATTTTGATTTAATATATATCTATAATATATAGATATGTAATGATAACACAGAAATTTCTCCCCCCCCCCATAGGTAAAACCCCCTATATAAAATAAGAGTTTTCTTATATATAGATAAAAAAGGGGACGGGTCTCTTAAAAATTAACAGAACCGTCCCCTCTGTTTACAACTTATTTAAAAATAAAAAGACCGTTTCTTTCGAAACGGTCTTTTTATTTTTGTTAGGAATTAACTAACAGCAAATTAGAAATTAACTGTGAAATTAACTGGTACAGAAACTTTGAAGTTTGTTTTATCAGCTAATAATTCGAGTTTCATTTCTACTGGGAGTTCCCAAGACATAGCACCACAAGATCCTGTAATACCAGGTTTGAATGTAATTGGGTTTACAGCAGCTCCATCTTTTACAGCGTCAAGAGCACATACATCTCCACAAGCTGAATAGAAATAGATTCCATTTGAACCTAAGTTATAATCAACTCTAGCTTTGTAATTCAAACCGAATGTTGTTTTATCTCCAAGACCAATTGTTTCAGCGAAGTAAACTTTTAATGTTAAGTCACCTGCTGAGTAAGCTACGAATTCATCAGCTACTACAGATTTTGCATCACCTTCCATTACAAGTTTACCATCTACGAATGCGTTTAATCCATCTACGAAACCACCGAGTGTATAACCGATACCAGCTTCGATAGAATTGATTGTTTCAGCATCTTTTGCAGCTACAGCAGGAATATCATCTTTAGCATCAGCTAAACCTGTTTCTGGATTAAATTCATAATGATGTTTTGCAGGAACAGCAGCTACAGCTGGATTTTTTACCTGTTTGAATCTGAACAAAGCAGCGATTGTACCGAAATCAGCACCGTAAGCAGCTTTGAAAGCTGTCTGGCCGATACCAGATTTTGTGAACCATGGTGTTCCGAATCCCTGATCTAAGTATAAACCAAGAGAAAGTCCACCAGTACCAAATTCTACACCGTATCCAGCGTTGTTAGCAACGTTAGAGTTTGTAGACCAGTCAATTGTTTCTTTGTTCAAAGCAACATCAACTTTACCAAGATTAATCTTAAGGCTATCAAATGGTTTGAACCAGATATTCCAGTTTGTTGTTGTTTCTGGCTGTCCAGAACCCCATTCGTCAGCAGTTTTTAATGCAATAGCTGCACCAGCTTTGTCATCTGAGAAAGAGAAAGCGAAGTCTGGTTCCCAGTCATGTGACTGATGGTTATTTAACTGTAATAAAGAAACGTCTGTTCCATTATAATTAAATAAATCACCATAGAATTTTACTTTAGCTGATACATCAGCTGCAAATACAGAAGTTGCGATTAAAGCACCTGCTGCAATAATTCCTAAGATTTTTTTCATTTGAAAAAATCCTCCTTTTTTTTTCTGAGAAAATACAAACCAACGGTTTTTCGCGTATTTCCTTTATATTTAATACTAACATGGGCATATCTAGAAGTCAACTTTTTTTTTAACTTTTTTTCCGATATTTTTTAGATATGGGGAATTTCTCTTAAACACTATTTTTAATTCTTATAATTTGATATAATCATCATAATGAAAAATCAAAATTCCAATTATAGTGTAATTTTTAGTGATGAAAATCTCGTCGTTTTAAACAAAAAAAGCGGTCTTTTAATTGCAGCAGACAGATATAATCCTGATGAACCACGACTGGATTTACTTGCAGAAGAAGAATTCGGAAAATTACTTGCAGTTCACCGACTGGACAAAGACACTTCTGGTTTAATAATTTACGCAAGAACTCCAGAAGCACAGAAATCTCTTTCAATGCAGTTTGAAAAAAGACTTGTACATAAAACATATCACGCATTGGTATATGGTCATCCTTTGTGGGAAAATCTTCATGTTGATTTAGCACTTTTACCAGACGGTGATGCACGTCACAGAACTATTCCGGACAAAAGACACGGTAAACCTTCTGTAACAGATTTCCGTCTTATAGGTAACTGCGGACCTTATTCATGGATAGAAGCAAAACCTGTTACAGGAAGAACTCATCAGATTCGCGTTCATCTTGCACAAAACGGTTTAAGTATTGTATGTGACCCTTTGTACAGCGGAAACCAGAAACCAGTGCGTTTAAGCGAAATAAAAAAGAAGTGGAATGGCGAAACTGAAGAAGAACGTCCGTTATTAAGCAGACTTGCCCTTCATGCCTATAAAATTGAATTTGCGCATCCTGTTACAAATGAAAAGATGATTTTTACAGCACCGTATCCAAAAGATATGGAAGCTACAAGAAAACAGCTTGCAAAAATATTCAATGTGGATCCTCTTGCATAAACTATGAAAAAAACATTTTTATCTTTATGTTTAATTTTCTCATTTTGCAGTATTTATGCAGTTGAATTCTCTTTATCTTCAGGTTATTCATTATTAAACGGAAAAATCAATGAATTTGTTTTTGATTCAACCTGTCCAAATACTGACAATCAGCTTAGCAAACTTGAATGGCCGATTCAAAATATTTCATTATTGAACATTCAAAGCACTTTTCTTTTTACAAATAATCTTTTTCTTGATATAAAGTATTCTTCTGCATTTTCAAAAGCTTCTGGAATAATGAAAGATTCTGACTGGCTGAATCAGGCTGGAACTGGAGAAAATCCTTACGAACGGACAAATTATTCTGAACACAACAATAAACTTTCTTTCTATAATTCCATTTGTTTTGATTTCGGACAGAAAATTGCTATAAGTGATAATTTTTCTTTATCTCCGTTTGCTGAATATTCTTTTAATTTAATTAAATTTGAATCAACCGACGGATATACAAAATATAAATCGAATGATTATAATATTAATTATTTAAAAGGCCAGATAATTGATTATGAACAATTCGTAAATACAATTTTTTTGGGATTATCTTCTGCTTTTTCAAAAAATAATTTTTCTTTTTATATAGACGCAGCTTTTAGTCCGTGTCTGTCTTTCTGCGATGCCTACGATATTCATTACAAAAGATATTCAATTTTTAATGATTTTATGGTTTTTGCTTTAAATTCCAGGGCAAGTGCAAAAATGCAATGGACTTTTTCAAATAACATTATAAGCTTAGATGCAAGTATTTCTTATATGCCTAAATCAAAAGGAAAAACTTATACATCTTATTATGATGAAGAATTTTCTTTTTCTGATTACAGCTGGTTATTAGTAAGCAGTAAAGGAGGTTCTTCAAGATTTTTATATTCTTTTGGCATAAATTATAAATATTGTTTTAATTTATAACTATTTTTGTATTCTTACACTTACAATACGACGCATGCTTACATCTTCTGCTGTAAAGATGATATTATCTTTCTTAAAAATCGTACCGCTTGTTGGTAAACAGCCAATTTGTTCTAAAAGCCAGCCGCCAATTGTTGTCATTTCTTCAGAATCAATTTTTAATCCTAAAATTTCATTTACATCATCAATCTTAATTTCACCTGGAACTAAAAAAGTATTTACAGAAACCAGTTTGATTTTATCTTCGGCAGGTAAATCATTCCAGGTATTTTCATCTGTCATTCTTCCAAAAACGACACGCATTATATCTTCCATGGTTACAATTCCCGAAGACTGCCCCTGCTCGTTTAATACAACTGCAAATTTATATTCATCCTGGCGGAATCTTTGAAGCAACTCTAAAACCGATAAAGTTCCCGGGATATATTCAACTTCTGTCATTAGTTTAGCAGCCGTTAAATCTTTTTTTTCTTTATTCTCTGATGTAAGCATTTTTTTATAATTTATAACACCTACAATATCATCAGAACTTTCTTTATAAACTGGAAGTGTAGAAAAACCTGATTTTAAAAATTCCTGCTTAATTGTATTATAATCAGCATTCTGTTCGACCATAGAAATAAAAGCACGATGCTTCATAATCTGATTTACAGATAAATCATTAAAAGTAATAAGTTTATTCAACATCTTGCTTTCATTTTTTTCAATCGTTCCTTCTTTTTCTCCAACATCAATTAATGCTTTTAGTTCTTCTTCTGTAACAATTGCGTCTGACGGTTTAATTATTTTTTCTATTATCCAGACTACTGCACATGAAAACAATTCAAATATAATAATTACCGGGAAAAAGATGATTTCAAGAAAATATAAAATTACAGAAAATAATCCTGCTGTTTTTTCAGGATAAAGCGCTGCTACAGTTTTTGGAATAATCTGACCAAAGGTTGTAAGTACAAAGGCCATTATAAAAGTCTGATATCCTACCCCGCCGCCGCCAAAAATTTTTACAATCAATGCAGTTGCCATTGCAGAAATCAACGAATTTAAGAAATTTGTTCCAACAAGAACTGTCGTTAAAAGACGTTCCATATTATTTTTTAATTTGCTTACAAGTTTTGCATTCGGCTTTTTTTGTTCAACTAAAGTTCTTACTTTTAATTTAGAAAGAGACAAAAATGCCGTTTCAGATGATGAAAAAAATCCTACACAAATCACGAGAACTGCTATAATAATCAATGTAACTACATCACTCATCTTCTGCCACCTTGATTATTCGAATTCTTTCTATTCTATGTGATTGTATTTTTTGTACTATAAAAACCCATCCGCTGAACTCAATTTTATCGTTCAACTTTGGCATTCTGTTTAATTTTTCTATAAACCAGCCGGCAATTGTTTCGTTATTTTCTGATTCCAACGGAATATGTAAATCTTCGCGTAAAATCTGTAACAAAACCAGTCCGTTTATTTCAAAATCATTTTTGTCTTCTACAGAATCAAAATCAAAAACTTTTCCACGAAGGGTATTATCACCAGGCAAGGCAAAAATTTCACGGCTGATGTCTTTTTCGGTAATAAGGCCGTCGGTTCCAGAATATTCATCAACAATAATTGCCATTGACTGACGGCTTTCAAAAAGCATTTCCTGAACGGAAGACATTTTTTTTGTTCCGATTATAAATAAAGGTGGCCGCATAACATTCTGCAATTTAAATTCCGACGGATTATCGCTGAACTGAAGCATATCTTTTAAATAAATAATGCCGACTATATCATCTATTGATTTTTTATAAACCGGGAATCTTGTAAATTTTAATCTTTGTGATAATTCAACTATATCTCTGTAAGATGCATCAAAAGGAACGGCTTTTATTTTAGTACGGGGAACCATTATATCCTGAGCAGCAAAATCCGAAAACTTAAAGATTTGACTCATCATACGGTTTTCGTCTTCCTGAATAACTCCATGTTCCGTACTCATATCAAAAAAAGTTTTGATTTCTTCTTCCGTATATGATTTTTTCTTTTTATCTGGGCGAATACCGAAAATGCGTAAAAAAAATCTTGAAAAACCTGTTGCAACAATTACGACAGGCTTGATTATTACAGATACTATAGAAACAAATGTACTTAATCCATATGCAATTTTATCTGGGCAATGAGTTGCAACAGTTTTAGGCGTAATTTCTCCGAATATTAACAACACAATTGTTGCAAAAACAGTCGCATATCCTACACCTTTTTGTCCGAATAATGTTAAAGCTATGGAAGTTATTATTGATGATAAAAAAATATTTACCAGTTCATTAGAGATTAATAAAGTATTTATTAGCTGATCTTTTTTGTCTAAAAGTTTTCCGGCTCTTTTTGCACGAAAATCTTTTTTATTCTGTCTTCGAATTCTTAAACGTAATTTATTCATTCCTAAAAATGCACTTTCCGAAATCGAAAAGAGCATTGATAGGATTACTAATATTACAGCTATTATAATCAGATAGGAGGGAATATCGTTCACTTTATTCTTCCATCATGAATTCTAAATTATCTGTATCTGCAGCTTCTTCACTAGGATTATAATTTTTATAATATTCCACTGTATTTCTTAAACTTTCTGCAACTTCTGATTCAGGAGCGGCTTCTATTGCCAGATTAAGATAATTTACAATTGCAGGTAAATCTGTACTTCCCTGAATTCCTAAAATATATCCGCACATTGCATATGCTGTCTGAACATCTTCTGGATCAAGTTTTTTATTTTTAGCTGCATCTAAATATAATTCAATTGCCTTCTGAGGATTCTGACTGTTATATGCATCTGCAGCCTGAGTATCTACATCCATTAAGATAAATTTACTTACAAGTCCTGTTTTATTTTTTGGATCAAGTTTCAAAGCTTCTTTGCATAATGGTGCAAGAGTTACCTGATAATCAGCAGGTGTTGTTTTAAAAATTGAATCTATTGCATTAAGTTTATCTAACTTTGAACCTTTCTTTGTAGCTTTTACAAGAAGTTCAAAATCATCAAACTGCTGCTGATTATTTACTAAAAGAGTATTAAAACTGTCTAAAGAAAAATTAGCATCCTGTGGTTGTAATTCTGTAACAAGATATCCTTCTTTTGTAAATAAAAAGAATGCTGGAACATATTTTAAACCAATTGTCTGAATAAAAGAAAAATTCTTCTGCATAATTGCTGCAAGATTTTCTGTTACTGCTTTTTCTTCTTCTGTAGCATCTTCTGTAACTACAGTTTTTTGATATGTCTGTTCAGAAAAATCCATATGACAACAGATAAAATCTTTCTGAATTCTTTCTGCAAAATCAGGAGCCATTGTTACCTTTTTAACAAATTCTGTACTGATTTCTTCATCCTGATTAGATGTTACTAAAACTAAAAGTGGTTTTTTCTGTTTTTTTGCAGCTTCTTTTGCCTGTTCCAAAGAGAAATAACAACCACAATCATCTTTTATTATTTCTTCTTTTTTACAAGATACAAATAAAGATGATAATATTAATATTCCTGTAACTATTTTAATAATCTTTTTCATTTTTCCTTCCATTATTTAAAGTAACTTACACCAGCTGCAAACAAGTTTTCGCAAGTTGTTTCACTCTGATTTGTAAGAGGATTTCCACCAACGTTCTTGAACAAGTCAAAACTTGCACCGTTAGTTTCTTTCCCAACACCACGTTCTGAGTGCCCCATCTTTCCAAGTACGTGTCCGTCAGGGCTTGTAATACCTTCAATTGCAAATGCTGAACCGTTTGGATTGTCTGGTTCTGTAATTGCAGGATTACCAAATTCGTCTACATACTGTGTAAATACCTGTCCGTTTTCGAACAATTTCTTTGCTGTAGCTTCATCACAAACAAAGCGTCCTTCTCCGTGAGAAATTGCAATCAAGTGATTTCTTTCATCAATTACAGATGGATGCTGTGCCCAAGGAGACATTGCAGAAACAACGCGGGTTCTGACAATACGAGAAATATGACGACCAATTCTGTTGTAAGTAAGAGTTGGCATATCATCTTTCATATCTACAATTTCACCGTACATTGCAAGGCCAGTCTTAACCAATGCCTGGAATCCGTTACAAATACCAAGAACAAGACCATCACGTTTTTTCAAGAGGTTCATAACTTCATCAGAAATGTTTCCTGCTTTCAAAACGTTTGCAATAAATTTAGCAGATCCGTCTGGTTCGTCTCCGGCAGAGAAACCACCAGAAAGTGCTAAAATCTGTGTATCTTTAAGTTCTTTTTCAAGTTCGATTAAGCTTTCTGCAAGCATATCTGGAGTTTTGTTTCTAAGAACAACAATCTTTGTTTTACCGCCTGCAAGATTGAATGCACGAGCCATATCCATTTCACAGTTTGTGCCCGGGAATACAGGGAGCAATACTTTTGGAGTTGATTTTGACTGAACAAATGCTGGAGCTTTACGAACATCGCTCAAAGATTTATGAACATTTGTTGCCCATTCAGGTAATTCTGGCTGAAGTTCTGCACCACTTACACGTGGGAATACTTCTTTAAGTTTGTCTTCCCAAGTTTCTACAGTTTCTGCCAAAGGAATAGAAATTACATCTTTAGAAATATCACCGTAAGCTGCATTCAAAACGCGGATTTCACGATCAGCAATTGTTTTACCAAGTAATGTAACTGTACCGTCTTTTAATCCTGCTTTTGTAAGATCTTCTTTTGTTTCTACAATGATGTTACCGTAAGTTGGAATAAATAATCCTTTCATTGTTGCACCACATTTAGCACAAGGAGTTCCAACTTTTCCTGTAATTTCAGCACCAATCATATTACCCATTGCCATTTTTGTAACAGCTTCGGCAATACCACCTGCCTGAACAGGATACATTGCACTGATTTTACCAGCTTTATTTAATTCATATAAAACATCTGAGTTTGCAAGGAATGTATCGTAATCTGGAGCAAGTAAATCTGAATAAGGAACGCTTACCATATAAATGTTATTTCCGCTAGCTTTGAAAGCACCACTTGTAACATTTTGAACTTCGTCGTGTCCAACAGCAAAACTTACCAAAGTATGTGGAACATTGATTTTTTCGAATGTACCAGACATTGAGTCTTTACCACCGATTGAAGCACAACCAGATTCAACCTGAGCGTCTACAGAACCGAGTAATGCAGCTGCTGGGTACCCCCATGTTTTTTCGCTGACTGCACGTCCAAAGAATTCCTGGAAACTTAAACGAGAATCGCGTGCTTTACCACCGATACAAGTAATTTTAGCCAATGATGATAATACAGCTGTTTTTGCACCGTGCCATGGTGACCACTGACCAACGCGTGGGTCAAATCCATAAGCCATTAAAGAAACTGTTGAAGTTTCGCGAGGTGAAACAACTGGAATCTTAGCAGACATACCAGCTTCCGGTGTATTCTGATATTTTCCTCCGTATGGGAACAATACAGTTGAAGCACCAATAGAACCGTCAAAACGTTCACCAAGACCACGCTGGCTACAGCAAGCCAAATCGTTCATATTTGCAAGCCATGCTTCTTTTACATTGCGTTCAACACATTTTTCACATTTTACATTCTGACCAAGTTTTTCTTTTACAGAATCAAGTGGATTTAATAATGGAGATTCTTCTGGTTTTGCTGGCTGTTCAATTAAAGCAACTGCTTCGTGGTGAGCACCGGCAGCATCAAGGAATTCACGTCCAATATCAACGATTGTTTTACCGCGCCATTTCATAACAAGGCGGTTTGTATCTGTAACTACTGCAACAACAACAGCATTTAAGTTTTCTTTCTGAGCAGCGGCAATAAATTTATCTACATCAGCTTTACGAACAACTACAGCCATACGTTCCTGAGATTCAGAAATTGCAAGTTCTGTACCGTTCAAACCTTCGTACTTCTTTGGAACTTTATCCAAATCAATTTCAAGTCCAGGTGCTAATTCACCAATAGCAACAGAAACACCACCTGCACCAAAGTCGTTACAGCGGCGAATCATTAAACTTACTTCTTTATTACGGAATAAGCGCTGAATCTTTCTTTCTTCAACAGCATTACCTTTTTGAACTTCAGCAGCAGCAGTTGTAACTGATTTTTCTGTATGAACTTTTGAAGAACCTGTAGCACCACCAATACCGTCACGGCCAGTTCCACCACCAAGCAAGATAATAATATCACCTGGTTCTGGGCGTTCACGAATAACTGTATTTTCTGGAGCGGCTGCAATTACAGCACCAAGTTCCATACGTTTTGCAGCATAACCTGGGTGATAGATTTCTTCTACCTGACCTGTAGTTAAACCAATCTGATTACCGTAAGAAGAAAATCCCTGAGCAGCTTCGCGACAGAGTTTAATCTGTGGCAATTTACCTTTTAATGTATCAGAAAGTGGAACAGTTGGATCTGCAGCACCTGTAATACGCATTGACTGGTAAACCCATGAACGACCAGAAAGTGGGTCACGGATTGCACCACCAAGACAAGTTGCAGCGCCACCAAAAGGTTCAATTTCTGTCGGGTGATTGTGAGTTTCGTTTTTGAACATTAAAAGCCAGCTTTCAGTAGCTTTAGGATCATCAGCTTTTAATGCTTTGCCGTTTTCATCAGCAGTATAATGAACATCAATTACAACTGAACATGCATTGTTTTCTTCAGAAACTTCCATATCATCAAGTTTTCCGTTCTTCTTGAGATATTTCATTCCGATTACAGCCATATCCATCAAGCAGACAGGTTTATCTGTACGGCCGGCATACAAATCTGTACGCATGTTGTTATAATTTTCCAATGATTTTTTGAATAGTGGAGCATAAAGTCCGTCTTCAATTTTAATGTCTTTTAATTCAGTTAAGAATGTTGTATGACGACAGTGATCAGACCAGTATGTATCCAAAACGCGGATTTCTGTTTCTACAGGGTCACGGCCTTCGCCTTTGAAATAATCCTGAAGGAATTTAATATCAGCAAAGTCCATTGCAAGACCCATTTTGTTGCGATATTCTTCGAGCTTTTTATCATTAAAGCCGATAAAGCCCTTTACAACAGGAATGTCATCAGGATTTTCAATTTTCATTGCCAGTGTTTTTGGCATTTTGTCATCAGTAAGTCTAGAATCTACAGGATTGATAACATAATTCTGGATTTTTTCGATTTCTTTTTTAGAAACGCTTCCACTTAAAAGCAAGATTTTTGCACAGCGAACAACAGGTGCGTCCCCGTCTTTTTTTGCATCTTTAAGTCCTGCAATTAAAAGCGAAAGGCACTGTTCTGCACTATCAGCACGCTGATCATACTGTCCTGGCAAAAATTCCCAGATGATTGCAGTGTCTTTGTTATCGTTAGGAAGCTTGTCAAAAGTAACAAAATCGCTCTGTGGTTCAGAGAAAATGCGGGTTGCAGCAATTTTAGCAACTTCTTCAGAAACATTTTCAATGTCATAACGATTAAGATAACGAACTCCAGTTACGCTGGAAATTCCCAAAAATCCATTAATTTGTGATAAATAACTGCGTGCTTCATTTTCAAAACCAGCACGTCTTTCTACGTAGAGTCTATACATAGGGGTATTATAATGAATTATTTATAAATAGAAAAGTGTATTTAAAATAACCCCTTTCTTTTTTTTAAAAAGACTTGAAGTATTTATTTTATTTTGTTATAAAAAAGTATCCCAAAAAAAACAGTTAAAAAATTATACGGAGAAATAACAATGAATGTTACAGTTAGAAAAGCCAGCGAAAACGATTGCGAACAGATAAGTAAAATATTTCAAAATGAATGTGAACTTACAGACTGTTCTGAATCACAAATTCAAAAGCAACTCAAAAAACAAGATGCTTATAAAGAATGCACTTTCGTTGCCATAGATTTGGACAAAGGTGATTTTGAAGATTTTGTATGCGGATTTATTCATATTGAATTAAATCACCCGTTATTTTCAGATACAACAGCAAACATTATGGAATTGATTGTTTCTTCAGAATCAAGACGCCACGGTATTGGAAAAATGCTTATTCAAAAAGCAGAAATCTGGGCAAAAGAAAACAATGCAAAAACAATGATTATAAATTCTGGAACAGGTGTTTTACAGGCACAAAAATTCTACAAATCACAAAACTATAAAATAGAAAAACAACTGTTCAAATACACAAAAGAAATTTAAAATCTACTAAACTTCAAACTGAATTTTTCTTCCTGTAGATTGATATTGATAATATCTTACCCCGGCAGCATTCATCAGTTTTTTTGATGCTTCTACAGAAGGAGTTCCATCATATTTATTTTCTGCATAAACAACAGTTTTTATACCAGATTGAATAATTGCTTTTGCACATTCATTACATGGGAATAACGAAACATATAAAGTGCAATCTTTTAATGACCTAGGTGAATTTAGAATTGCGTTAAGTTCAGCATGAACAACATAGGCATACTTAGTATTATAAAAATCCCCTTCTCTATCCCAAGGCATTTGTTTATCATCGTCATATCCATTAGGTGCTCCATTATAACCAACTGACAAAATCTTTTTGTCTCTACTAACAATACATGCTCCAACCTGTGTATTAGGATCTTTACTTCTTTGGGCGCTTAAGAACGCTAATCCCATAAAATATTCATCCCAACTAATATTTGATTTTGGCATAATACTTACCTCGCAATTATTAATAGTATACACAATTGAAATAAAATATTCATTTGATTTTATTAAAATCACTATAAAACATACAAAAAACGAATATTTTACAATCTAAAATATTAAAACAAAATTTAAAAATAACGAATTTAGTTCTATTACAGTTAGAAAAGTTAGTAATAAAAATAGTTTCTTTACTCGTAATGAACCCAATAGTTTAAGAATCAAAGACAAAAATTTTGAATTAAATACAATTTCTTTAATCAATTCAGGTAAAAAGAAAACCAAAATAAAAGACCAAACCTTGTATTATAATGAGGTTAAAATGCTTAAAAATGAAATATCGACATTAAAAAAAAGAAAATTTAATGTTAAAGGAGAAATTAGAAAAATATAAGAAAAGGAATGAAAAATTAGAATCTATTTTCAAACAAAATTATGAAGAAATGTATTATGAAGATAGTTATTGTATATGTCCAAAACCAGCTCCTTATATTACAAAATATAATGATGAAAATTTTGATTACAGAAAAAATTCTAGTATTTCATTAAATTATAGTATAAATATTTCGAAAGATAATCAAAATGTAAAGAATAATTTTCAAAAATTAAGTAAAGAAAATCATCAAAGACATAGTATAGATGTAAAAAGTTTAAGCACGTATTGTAACAGTATGAGTAGTAGAAGCAATTATTTGGTGACAAAATAATTATTTAATA
>CALAUH010000145.1 GCA_937892225.1 uncultured Treponema sp. | reverse complement strand
ATGCAGAACTTAATGGAATAATATGTGATAAATTTTTAGAAGTAATTATAGGTTTTCTGATATTTGAATAAACATTACCAGGCATCATTCCAAGCCATGCTGAAAAATTATTAAGTGTTTCTTCTTTTACTCCAAAACCACATGACTTAATAACCTGTTGTAATTTTCTTGCTTTTTCATTAGCTGTTTTATAATTTTCATCCCATACAATTAAATTACTTGTATAATAACCAAGCGTTAAATTATTAAGGGCAA
The DNA here is from genome assembly GCA_937892225.1 of uncultured Treponema sp. Classification (GTDB taxonomy): domain Bacteria; phylum Spirochaetota; class Spirochaetia; order Treponematales; family Treponemataceae; genus Treponema_D. The sequence goes on along the minus strand of CALAUH010000145.1, from coordinate 9,027 downwards.
TTTCTTCTACAAGTTCATGTGTCTGTCCTTCCATGGCAATTGCAGCACTGTTTTCATTATCAATTTCTGCATTCATAGCCATTTCAGTAAAAATTGTCATTCCAGATTTTCTTGCTGAATAGAAACGTTTTTGATATTTTTCTGCTTCTTTCATTGAAGTTTCTTTTGACATTGGTATAAACCTTGTTGTCCATCTGAATTCATTCATCGTTCTATTCAACTGGTCAAAAATAGCAGGATATGTCTGATTAGGAAAATCCATAACGGCAAGAACAGGAACATAATAATTTCCTACTTTTAACGGTATAGATGTTGAAACATCCAGTTCAGTAAGATAATTATCAAGAAAGAAAAATGTATTATCAGGATAAATTAATTTCTGGTCTTCCATATTTGGAAAACTTTTTATATAAGAAAATAATTCTGAATCATTTAATTTATGACAATATAATCTCATTGATAAAGTTCCCATAACTTTATCAACTTCATTTTCAAATTCCTCTACAAGTCTTTTTATTTCAGGAAGATTTTCATGTTTTAAAAAAATTGACTGATTTTTATTTTTAGGATTATTTTTATTTTTTTTATTATCAGTTTTATAAAAAAAATTATTTGTTTTACTTTCTGAATCATTAGGAAGCTGCCATGTGAAAGTTATATAATAATTGGTAGTAAAATGTTCACCATATTTTCTGAAATTATCATTACGTCTTTCATCAATAAGCCATCCGGCAATATTTGTAAATTCACCTGAAGGATATTCTTTAGTTTTAGATCGTTTACAGTCAAACCAGACTGCCCATCCTTCTTCCTGGGCAAGACTCATTATATTTTGATTAAACATTTCAGCAACATATGCAATATCTGCAGCACTGCTTGATTCAAGGTCCGGATATTCAATTTTATAAGTAATCATAAAAGCACCGTTTTTTAAAAAACAAACTCCCGGTGATATTATGAAAGAATATGGCAGTAAATATTTAAGCTGATTTTTATTATCTTTTGTTGTTTTTAATAAATCTATTGTAGGTATATTCATTATGCATACCACCTTTCAGCTTCAAGTAAACGTTCAGAAAGAATATTTAATTGAAGCGGGTCTTTCTTAGATATTTTTTTTGCAACGACAAATAATGCAACACCTATTAATCCACACCATAAATTAATAAGATTTATAAGAATTATAGTTAAAACTAAAATAACCATGGCTGGAACTAATCCTATACCAAGTAATAAATTTGGTTCTTGCATAGCTTTATATACTGGTTCTGAATAATAAATGATGTTATCTTCTTCCATAACTAACTCCAATAAAATAAGAATAAAAGTCCGGGTGCAACGTTGCACCCGGTGAAAACATATATATAGAAATAACTCCTAAATATTTCTATATATTTATGTTTCATTAAGAAATAACTAAGGTGCCTTAAATTCAAGACCGTCCAAGAAGTAAGAACAAATTCCAGATGCACATAACAAGATAATAGTTCCAATAATCCATGGTCCGAATTTCTTTAATATCTGTGAACCTCCTCCCTGCTGTCCTGCTACGATTACACCAATAGCTTCAACAATTAATGCAACAAGAAGAATTACTTTTACCCATGTTGATTGAAATAAAGTCAAAATTTTATCTGACCATTTATCCAATTGAGCAATAGTTTCCTGTCCCCAAAGTGATGTTGAGCATAGACAGATTAATAAAATACAGAATAAAAATTTTTTTGAACCAAGAAAACTCAAAACTTTTTTATTCTGTTCCGCTTTTTTCAAAGATTTCATAAATCCTCCTTTTTAATTTTTATATTAACTTTCCGGCAATTTCTTCAAGGAAAGTTGATGCACTTAATTTGTCCGTTTCAACAACTTCATTTACAATTTTTTTATTTTCACCAGGAATCATATGTATTAAAAGCTGAACTGACTGTGATATATCAGGTAACTCTCCAATAATTACTTCACGTAATAAATCTGAAATACGTGATAACATTGTAGAAGCTGAATTTGCATGAATTGTAGTTATTCCACCTGTATGACCAGAATTCCAGGCTTTTAGTACTTCATTTGCAACATCACCATAACGAAGTTCTCCGAATATAATTCTGTCAACATTACATCTTAAAGATGTACCGACAGCTTTTAAGCAGTCTTTACCTTCTGCCATGATTGGTACAGTATCTTTTGCATGACACTGAATTTCATCAGCATCTTCAACAATGTAAAATCTGTCATCAGGTGTGAACTCCTGCATTTTTACTAAAATTGCATTTAAGAAAGTTGTTTTTCCAGAACCAGTTTCACCTCCAATTACAATATTGCTTCTTTTTTTAATATGATTTATCAATAAATCATAACGTTCCTGTGTTATGCTTCCAGATTTCAAATAATCTTCCAGAGTAAAAATCTTTTCACTCGGACGACGAATAAAAAGCATTGGATTTCTGGATGCCCTTGGTTTTAATATTCCTTCAATTCTGCATCTGCAGTCTGGAATAATCGGTAATACACCTTCAACGATTGGATTATCAGGATTGATATTTAAACCTAAAATTGATGAACTTTGATAGATAATTCTTGTTATCTGGGCATCATTAAAATAGATATCTGTAAAAAGTTTTTTCATTCCAATACCTTCTACAATTACCCTTCCATCTATTCCTATTGCGATATCAGTAACATTTTTATCTTCAAGAAAAGGTAAAATAGGTTTCATATCTTCACGAAGATTCTGAAGCCATTTTTCCTGTTTTACCTGTTCCGCAAAACCATCAATAGAAGTATTCATCTATCAAGCTTCCCTCTCATAAATATTTATAAGCATCTGTTCAAGTTTACCCGGATGTTGATTTTTTAATGATTTTACACAGTTCTTTTCAAAATCCTGCATGAGTTCATCAAGAAGTTCATTTGAGAATTCCGGTCTTGCAGGTAAAGATTTTTTAAGTTCCTTTACCATACCAAGACAAATTAAAGATAAAAGTTCCATTTTATCATCCAGATAAGAAAGTTTTCTTGAACTTTCTATTAAACTCTGGTGTATGATTTCAGTATCTAAAAAAGTCCGGTCAAGATATTCAATTACTGAATCTCGAATCATTTTAGAAATAGAAATTCCTTCTTCTTTCGCTTTTGCTTCAATAAGTAAATAAACTTTAGGTGGAAATCTTACACCTATCATTTTTGAATTTTTTGATAACTCTTCTCGTTTAAGACTATCGTGATTATTCATTAAGCCTCCTGTTCAAACAAATCTGTTGTAATAATTACTGTAGGTTCTACAGCTTCAATATTTTGAATTCTTTGTTCAGTTTTTAATTTTTTTAGACGCTGATAAGAATTTAAATTACTTGGTAATTTTTTAATGTGATAAAATATTTTTCTGTCATCTGGCAGCGGCTGCCATGCTTTATCTTTAAAACGTGGGTCTTCATAATAGACAACTTTTTTACCCTTATATGGCGGCATTCCCTGATTGATAACAATAAGACGATTAAATTCAAGTTTCATTAATTCATCAGGTGAAATTAATGAAGTTGATGTTTCCTGGGAACTTCTAGAAACGCTGTTATAACCTGCCTGGAATTTGTTTCCGGAAGACGAAATGTTATCCAATAAAACAGAGCGATTACCAATAGTTTCAGAATACTGTTTTGCATCTTTCAAACTTCCGGGTGCAAAAAGAATAACGGTTTTGCAATGGTCTAAGAAAGGATGATTTTCACCATATACATCAATAATCTGATTTAATGCCTGACATACAATAAAGAAAGTAACACCGTAACCTGCCAGAATACCTGCATTAAGAGCAATATCCGGGAAGTAACCTAAGACAGGGAATTCGTCAAGAAGGAACATACAAGGAATCTTTAATTTAACTTCATTAGCATTAGTTTCACCAGAAGAAAACTTTTTAATCATGAATGTAATAATCATTCTGAATACAGGACTTATACGTTTAATATGATTATAAGGAACAATCAGATATAAACTGATTCCATTTTTTCCTGTAATAAAATCATCTACTGAAAAATCAGAATAAGCAGTTGCCTGTCTTATAAGCGGGTCCTGGAACAAACTGATTTTAGAAAAAACAGTAGAATATGTAGAAGCTCTTTCTTTTGGTGTCTGAGTTTCGCTTCTATTTGCAGCTTTAGTAATAAGGTCATTAATTAATTTATTTCCGTGGTCTGTATTACGCATCTGGTCAAGCATAGCCTTACCTGGTCCGCCGGATTCTTCACCATCACCATCACTTTCACTTTCCTGTGAAAAAATATCCAGAACTGTTCCAAGATTTTTTTCATTCCATGGAATAAGACTTTCCGGTGCAAAACGCACATGCATTACTACACCGGCAAAAATATCACGTGCTGTGTTATTAAAATACTGTGTTGCACCGTCGCCTGCAGATTTTGCATTTTCTGCACCAAAAAATATTTCACCGATAGAATCTGCCCATGCAAAAGCTTCTGAAGGATTATCAGGTATTTCGTGTATAGGATTATAATGAGCCGTATTACCGTTTGGATCCAGAGGTCTAAAAGGAATACATACTGAAAATTGACTTCTATAACCTGCAGTAGCTGCCCAGTTTTCACCCTTAGGGTCAAAAACTACTATGCTTCCCCTTCCACTGATTATTTTTTTAGTCTTATAAAAAATACCAAATATTTTTTCCTTAACTTTTTTGTATACAGGAACCCCATAATTTAATAAAGTTGTAATAATACTGCTTACACCCTTACCAGCTCTTGTAGGTGCAATAAGCAAAGTATTAGTTCTTCCGGAATGACAGATTAAGGGAGCTGTTTTTTGATTGATATATTTATCATTAAATATTTTCGTTCCTAAATGAAGTGTTAAACTTGCTTTTTCTCGATTTACTTCATAAGTAACATTTGCTTTATCAAGTTCACCACATACTACACCATTTTTTTCCAGCAAACCGTAATGTTCAAGATCTTTAACATTTGCCCAGCGTGCAGTACCGTGAATATGCTGATTTTTTTGGTGAGCATTAATTAATAAATTACTGATTAAAAATACTAAAGCAGCAAGAATTAATCCTAAGAAAGCTGCAGGTGCTGCCTGAAAAAAATAATATGAATATGTTTCATTAAAGGCATATTTGAACATGCCTAAAATAAAAACAAGAGGATTCCAGATTGCGTAACCGTTGATTATAAATAAAGGATGCCCTATGACATTAATATCATAATTCATTAATGGGGCAAATTTTTGAGTGGAAATTATAATTCCACCAAAAAAAATACACAGAGGTATAAGCCAGTTGAAAGCAGTCAACCAGAAGGCTTTATGACTACGGTCCGGGTCACCTCTTGTGAACTCTTCTTTTTGATTAAACAAATTAACTTCTTACTTGGGCGGCGGAAATTAGTTTAATCTTTAACAGGATATAATTTATATCCTATAGTTAATATATATTTATAATGTAATTTTGTCAATTAATATTATTAATGTCTATTAATAATATTTGATAAAAAGTTGACAAAATCAAAAAACGGTTTTATATTTAAAGTATGGCAGATAATAAAAGAGGCGGTTCCAGACCTGGTTCTGGCAGAAAGTCAAACGGTAAAACGTATATTACTACCAGTGTATCAATGACGGTTGAACAGCTGGCAAAGATAAAAGAAGAAGCCAAGAAAAGAAATATTACTGTAAGTAAATATATCTTACAGGAATTAAAACTGGATCAAGATATATAAGAAATTATATATTAAAAATATTAAAAACAGTAACTTATGGGTTACAAGGGGAACACAATGAAAAGAGTAATATTAGCAATTGCAGCAGTATTAATGTGCGGATGTTTATTTACAGGCTGTCCAAAAAACGTACCGGTAAATGAACCAGAATTAACAGAAGAAGAAAAATTAGAACAGATTAAAGAAGTATGTCAGAAGTTTGTAGATTTTGCACCAACATTATCAACAGAAAATAATGAACATGATTCAACATATTGCTGGACAAATGATGGTAATATTGGTATATGTTTTGGTTTTTGGAAAGATGATAGACAACAAGAGCATTTTTCTTTAAATATAGTATTTTATTATGAAGATGACAGTAAATGGACTTGTAATTCTATGCCTTTAGATATTGAAGATTTAACAGAATATACAAAAGATTCATTAACATTTGATATCACAGGAACAGGTATAAAACAAATTTATATTGTCAAATTAGAAAATGATTGTATTCATTTAATAACAGAAACAACTGAAGAAGGATATAATTTAATGAAACAAACAATTTCAACATGGACAAAAGATTTATATTTTTATCCAGTAAACTAAAATCATTTTATTATAAAAATTAATAGGGATGCATATTTTGCATCCTTATTTTTTATATATTAAAAACAGTAACTTACGAGTTACAAGGGGAACACAATGAAAAGAGTAATATTAGCAGTAACAGCAGTATTAATGTGCGGATGTTTATTTACAGGATGTCCAAAAAACGTACCGGTAAATGAACCAGAATTAACAGAAGAAGAAAAATTAGAACAGATTAAAGAAGTATGCCAGAAGTTTGTAGATTTTGCTCCAGAACTGGAAGCTTCAAATAATCAGAATAAAACTTATTGCTGGACAAAAGATGGTAATATTGGTATTTATTTTGAAGTCAATAATATTGATGGAAAAGACTATTTTAGAGCATCTATATTATTTTATTTTGAGGAAGAATGGCAAAATGCATCATTTTGTTCTAGTGAAATCAATAAAGATATTGAATATACAGAAAATTCTATTTCTTATGAAGATAAAAATAATATAATTAAATTTACATTTAAAATTGAAAATGATTGTATTCATTTAATAACAGATGCACCTGATGAATATATAAATATGTCAAAACAAACAATTCCAACTTTTGCAAAAGATTTATATTTTTATCCAGCAAAGAAAATCATTTAATTATTAAAAAAAGAAGGATGCTTTTTACGGCATCCTTCTTTCATTTAACCTTTATTCATAATTTTTAGAACATCGTCTGTTTTCATCGTATACCTGGATTTCAACAGGCTTTTCTTCCATACCGTTATGAACAACTGTTATCTTAATAGTTCCCTTATAACCAGAAGATGACATTAAAGAAGTATCATCTGAAGTTTCTTTAACTGCATCTACGTTTCTGGTCATAACCTGTGCAGATTTTTGGATTGCACCATAATTAATTGCCGGTTGATAGAACCAAGGAATAGCTTCAAAATCTGCCTGAGAATATATTTTTCCTGCTTCTGAAGTATCTTCTACAAGGTTATAATAACCAGTACTTCCGGTATAATTTAATGAACTTGTATTAAAAGCATAAGCATCATCATTACCTTTATCAGTCCAGTTATAATAAAAACAATACCAGTGATTTTCAGATGATAATGAATTTTTATTTCTTGTTTCAGTAGGTGTAGAACTATATCCGCTTACATATAAACCATAAAAATCATTTTTAATATAACCAGGTCCAATATTCATAAAACCAGTATAATTATTATCCTGATAACCTTTCCAGTAAATTACATTCTTATTTTTATAATCAGAAATAAGGGTATTTACTGTCTTTGCAGGACTTCCAGATGATATCAGATTACCACGTGCATCGTATTCTGCAGGAACTGCGTCTATATGATAATAAACGCTTGGCTGATAAGCTTTTAAAATCCTATACTGGTATTCATCATAACAGTTAGTATTTTTAAATGATTTAACAACAGAAACATTATCTTCATTTGAAACATCAGATAAAATAAAAGATGTATCTGTACTTGTTGCAGGATTCCAGGTTATTTCCTTAATAAATCCGTTTGCAAATTCAGTATTGATTTCAAATTTAAGATTGATTTCTTCATCATCACCAACTGTAAGCATTGAAGCATTTTCATCATAATTTGAGAAATTACCGTCACTGCTTAAGAATGTAATAACAGGTTTTAATCTGTCATAGACAAATTTTGTCTTAACAGTTTTAGTTCCTACAACATCATTATTTACCGGATTATAAGCTGTAATAATAAGCGGAATTTCAGAAGGAAATTCTTTAACCGGAGTAATAATGATATTTCCCTTACCTTCTTCCGTTTCATTTACAGAATAAGTAAAGTAAGAATCATCAGAACTTTCAACTACAATATTTGCATCAGGCGGATTCAAATTATAATAGCCGATAGTATAAGACTGGTCGGGTGTTCCTGATAATGCAGATTTATTGATTGAGAATGTATAATCCCATGATACATTAATCTTAATCTGTGATTTGGCAAGACTGTCTGTTACACATATCAGATTACCTGCACCCTGTTTGATTCCGTTAACTTCAACATACCCTACACCATCAGTATCATGTCCGAGGTCCGAAAAACTGAAATAATCATCATCCTGGGTTGCAGTCCATGTAAGAACAGCATCAGGCGGACTTACAGTATATTTAATTGTTTTAGATTTAAACGGCATAACAGTTTTAGTTGCCGATTCAAAAGTAATACTTTTTCCAGCCTGAACTATAACAGTACAGTTTGCCGTACTGTCATATTCTTCAAGATATGCTGATACGGTACACTCACCTACTGCAAGCGGATAGATGGTAACAGTCTGACCGCTTCCCATTACACGACATATTTCATTACCTTTATCATCTTTAGATGCACTCCATTGAATATTGGCATAATCATTTGAGCTGTCTGAATTTTCAATGGTTGCCTTAATCTGAATGCCGGAACTACCCTTTTCCATAGTTACATAAGTTTTATTTAATAAAACTGATTTAGCCTGGGAACCTGGAACTACTACATAGAATTGTAAATCACTCTGTGCTTTTTCATGGCTGCAGGTAATTAAAGCTTCTCCAGGTGCAACTGCAGTAATATATACCGACTGACCTGTAACAAAACCTGACTGATTTATACCGGTTATCTGTATAATATCAGTATCATTTGTTGTCCATTTGAAATTATACTGGTCGGTATTTGTAACTCCCTGTCCTGAAAGTAAAGCACTCAAAGTC
>CALAUH010000144.1 GCA_937892225.1 uncultured Treponema sp. | reverse complement strand
TTTGTATGTGTAAGCGTGCCGGCTAAAACGTTATGAACACGACAGTTTTGCTGCGTGTCAAACTAATTTCGTGCCGACAGATTCGCTTTGCTTATCTGCGGGACAAATCATAGAGAACGGGAAGTTTAAGACTTCTCTTTTTTTTTGTAAAATTGTGAGTTTAACTCTGTATTTTTTTTAATTGATTTATTTGATAATTATAATTAGTAGAAATACTAAAAAAAACTTAGAGGTGATTTTATGAGAAAATTAATTAATTCTTTTTTAGCAACTTTATTCTTGCTAAGTGTATGTATTTTGGTAGGATGTAAAAATATCCTGGATGAAAGACCTTTTGAAACAAGAGGTACTTATTATTACTGTGAAGAAGATTTAAATGAATTGGGAAAAATGGATGATATTTATTATCAGATTGGTTCAGATTATTATATGGTAGGTTTTTTTGTATCTAAACTTTTTAGTGATGAAGATTTTGTAAAAATTCAGGATGGTTATAAATTTACAAAAGCAGAAGCATTTAAAGGTGTAACAGTAAAGGGAACACTTGATATTAAGAAAAAAAGTGGAAAACTTATGTATAGAGATGAAGAAGCATCTTATGATTATGTAGTAATCGTTGATGATAAAGAATATCCTATTCTTGTTGCTTCTAGATTAAGTGACTTTAATTCAAAACTATAAAAATTAAATAATATAATAGGGATAGAGATTATGTGTTTAATTTTATTAATGCATAATTATCTATCCCTTTTTTTTGATTATATAAAAATCAACTTAAATTTAAAATAAAAACACCGATGATTATAAAAGATTATTTTATAATACTTTTCGAGGTGTATATGAAAAAGTTACTTGTTGTAGTAGATATGCAGAATGATTTTATTGACGGAAGTCTTGGAACTCACGAAGCTGTTGTTATTGTTCCTTCTGTTCAGGAAAAAATCACAAAATATAGAAATGATGGAAATTATGTTGTTTTTACAAGAGATACTCATGCAGACAATTATCTTGAAACTCAAGAGGGTAAAAATCTTCCTGTAAAACATTGTATTAAAGGTACAGATGGATGGCAGATTTCTGAAGAGCTTGATGTAAAAGATTCTAAAATCATAGATAAGCCTTCGTTCGGTTCTCTTGAACTTATTGATTATGCTGCAAGTTTAAAAGATATTTCTGAAATTGAACTTGTCGGTTTGTGTACAGATATTTGTGTAATCAGTAATGCATTACTTTTAAAAGCTAAATTACCAGAGCTTTTAATCACTGTTGATAGAAATTGTTGTGCAGGTGTAACTCCAGAAAGCCATTCTAACGCATTAAAAGCTATGGTTATGTGCCAGATAAATATTATCTAAAATTTATCAATTTATTTTTTTTATCTATTAACTATTCTCTTAAATTTCATTAAAATAATTTTATTATTTTTTTAAGGAGTCGTAATTATGGCACGTACACATTATATCGCTGGTAACTGGAAAATGAATACAACTAAAGCAGAAGCTGTAGCTTTGGCAAAAGATTTGGTTGAACAGTTAAAAGGCAAAACAAACAAATATATGATTGGTGTTCCTTTTGTATATCTTGATGCAGTTGCTCAGGTAGTAAAAGGTTCTAATATTATTTTGGCTGCTCAGGATTGTGCTGCAACTGGAAACGGAGCTCACACTGGTGAAGTTTCTTGCGAAATGCTCAAAGACATCGGTTGTGGATGTGTAATCCTCGGTCACTCAGAACGCCGTCACGAAATTGGTGAATCTGATGAATTAATCAACAAAAAAGTTCGTAAAGCTTTAGCTTCTGGTCTTGAAGTTGATCTTTGTATTGGTGAATTACTTTCAGAAAGAGAAGCAGGAGAAGCTGAACAGGTTTGTGCATTCCAGCTTTCTGCAGGTCTTGCTGGTGTTACAGAAGAACAGATGAAAAAAATCACAATCGCT
>CALAUH010000143.1 GCA_937892225.1 uncultured Treponema sp. | reverse complement strand
ATGAAAGATCTATTTCAGAAATATGATGTACAGGGAGCGTTAATTCATTCTGACCAAGGTTCAACTTACAGGGCTTATGAATACAGAGATTTATTGAAATCAAACGGATGTATTCAAAGTATGAGCCGTGCTGGTCACTGCAGAGATAATGCCTGTGCAGAACATTTCTTTGGAGATTTAAAATCAGAGTCAAAATATTATGACTCTCTTAAAACTGGTATGTTAAATTTCAATCAGATGGAAAAACTGATTGATGATTACATAGATTTTTATAATCACAGAAGAATCCAGAAAAAATTGAACTGGAATTCTCCTGTGAAATATTTAGAAGGAGCGGCATAAATTCTGTCTAAGAATTTGGTGTCAGTTCATAAGTGGGGGAGGGAGGGGTGGTGGCGTTTAAAAACAAAAGAGTTACCAGAAAGTTTTATGGGTGTGTCGCTCAGTGAGACAGGTGAGGGGTTATAATGGAAGGCGAAGAGTGGGAGAAGGAGAAAATATTATGATGATGTCACCAGAATCTTTTTTGAAGGAATATGAAAATGCGAACTACATTGAATTATTAAGATTAAAGAATGAGCTGGTTCAATGTATTACAGAGTTTGAACATGATTACGATATGGATGAATCTATTTGGTCATATAGCCCAAGCCCGGATGTTAGTTATCAGTGGAATCTGGAAGTATTAGGTAAAGTTTCTCTAATGCTGCGAGAGGCGTTTAACAGGGAATATGAAATGGGAGAGAAGAGCATTGAGGATTTTTATCGGGAGATGAAAAAAACTAGCTAGTTTAAAACTATATAAGTAGATTTTATTTACTTATATGAAATTATCAGTCACAATATTTATATTGTTTTTTTACAGGAGAATATATGAAAAAAAATTTATTGCCATTTTTAATATTATTTATTTCAACTTTTAGTTTTAGTCAGGAATACACAAATCTGACATTTGATGAAAACTATAATTTTGTGGATAAACCATTGTTTATACATACTTGTTCATATATGGCGAAAGATTTGAATGGTAAAATAGAAAAAAATGAACTATCAAATCAGATTTACACATGGATTGATTGGAATAATAAAGTAGTAAAACAAATTTCTTACAATAATAAAAATCATCCATATGCATATAGTGAAGAATATTATAATTCTGATGGTATGAAAATAAAGGAAAAATATAAATCCATATATACTGATACAACTTATATTTATGAATATTCACCGGATTATTCAAATTTTACTGCATATTTAATTGAGAATGAAATAAAAAGCAAAATAACATATGGTGAATTTATAAAAGAAAACAATTATTTTGTTTATTATGAATATGAATATGAAGATAATGAAATTTCTAATGCATATAAAATGCTAGGTCCAGAATTATCTGGAACAGTGAATTCATTTACTTTGAATAATACATCATCAGATAATCCGCTATTAATTTATGAATATGAAGACGGCGAATTAAAAAATATAACAAAAATATACGGAACTGACAGAGATGAATATGAAATAGTATATTATAAAGATGATGAATTCATTTCATATCATAGAATTTTTGATAATAATAAAAATCTAATTTATACAAAATCTACTTCAAAATGGGGTGGAGAATATAAATATGAATATACTTTTGATAAAATTGGGAATCCTTGTACGACAATTCAATTTGAAATAAATAATGATTTTAGTATTGAATATTTTGAACCAAAATATGTTGAAGAAAACAAAATATATTACTCTATCACTAAAGATGTTATTGAACCAACACTTCCTGAAGTTTTTTATGAATACTATGAAAAGGATGAGGTGAAAATTTCATCTACTGATGATTCATATCCTAAAAACTCAGAAGTGTTCATTTCAGATTTATGGGAAAAAGCATATTATGTAGATTCATTTGGTGATTATACAACTACAAGTTATTTAAGATTAAAAAATGGTTTATATGGAACTTTTAGTAATTCTGCAACAACAAATTCTCGACTTAAGGTTCAATTTCTTATAGATAGCCCTAATGAAATGGCTATTAAACTTTTTGAATATGGTACTTCAGAAGTTAAAGGATATTATTCAGATTCTTCTTATTATATTTATGTAAAAGATGAAGCTGGTGTTACACATATGTTTACAGGAAAAAACAGTTCAGATAGAATTGAAATTAGTGCCTCAGATTGTCCAAAACTTCATAAACTTCTTTTGGAAAATAAAATACTTAAGTTCCACATTACATACCAAACAAATACTTCATATAATTTTACTCTAAATAATGATGAAAGTTATCAAAAATATTTTGAAGAATTAGGCAAATAAAGAAACGTTCTCAAGAAATTTTGAGGGTGAGGAACTGTGACGGGATTTGGGGTGGGAATTCTGCCCTCACAAACATTTTAAGAAAAAATATTTTATTTTTTGAATATTAGTATTCAAAATTGTTGACTTTTCTGAATACCTTTGATATCTTATTATTATAAGGTTGTATTGAATAGTACTATTCAAAATAACTTTAAAGGAGTGTCGATGTCACAAGATTTTATTGAAGGCGGTTTTGCAAATAAAAATGGAGAACTTTCTGATAGTTTTTATGGTCTTTTTGTAGCATATTTAGCAAAAACACAAGGTATTTCATTGTCTTTAGATCTTCAAAATATTATTTCAAAGTTAGATATTGATTCTGAACTGAAAAAAAATTATTTATTTCAAAAATGTAAAGACTTTCTATCAAATAATCTTTCATGTTATTCAGAACTTCCTGATTTTGTATTTAAAAGGTTTCTTGAGGAAGCTTATGTAGAAATTCATTGTAATTGGTTCAAGAGAGGTGCAATTGTTCCTCCTATAAATAGTTATACAAACTTAATTTGTAGATTATTTGATTTTGAGGAAGCGGATACTTTTGTTGATATTAATTCTGATAGTGAAAATTTAATATCATCTATTCAGCATGATTATGAAATAAAAGAAGTTTTAAGTTTATGTTCTAATACAGAAATTCTGTTACTTAATACACTTTATTCAATGGTTTATGATGACAGAATAAAAACTCAATTTCAGAAAGGTTTTAATAAATTAAATTGTATCGGAAAAAAATCAAAGATTTATTGTTCTTTAGCAGCATACCCATTAAAGGTAAATGAATTAGATTTACCAGATGATAATTATTTCAAAAAAGGTTTTACATCTATTCCAGCTTCTTATGCTTATGCTGTAACTGCTATAAATATTTTAACAGAAAAAGGCAAATGTATTTGTTCTGTACCTGATGGTGTATTATTTAATAATGAAGCTAATAACAACTGTTTAAAATATTTCATAGATAATGGTTATCTTGAAGCAATTATTTCTATGCCGGCAAAGATGTATACGCCTACTACAAATATTAAGACATCACTTCTTGTTTTATCGAAAAATAATAAAAAAATAACTTTTGTAAATGCATCAAATATGTATTCAGTAACACGAAGTAGTAGATGTGAATTGTCTGAAGAAAATATAAACATGATATATTCTTCTCTTTATGAAGAAAATGAATATAGCAAAACAATTGAATATGATATTATCAAAGAAAATAAATATTCTTGCTATATTAATGATTATTTTTTTGAACCTTCAATAAAACTTCCTCAGTTTACAGCCTATAGAAAATTATCAGAAGTATTAATTAAATCACCTTTTAGAGGATTTCAAATAAAAGCTGAACAGCTAGATATGATTGAAACAGATATTAACACAAAAATTTGTTATCTAACTTTGAAGAATATCAATAATAATAAAATAGATGATGAGTTAATAAATTTGACAGAAATACCTGATAATCTTTCTAAAGGAATTCTTAAAAAGAATGATGTAATTTTATCTATGAATATAGGAGATACATTAAAAGTTGCAATAGTTTATGATAATGATAGAAAAATTATACCAGCAAGTAATTTATATGTATTGAGATGTGATGAATCTATTATAGATCCTGTTTTTCTAAAAATATTATTAGAATCGAAAGTAGCATTTTCTATTTTTAATGCTTTTAAGGTTGGTAGTACAGTTACATCTATTAGTGCTGATTTATTAAATAAAATCCAAATTCCAGTACCTCCTCTTAGTGAACAACAGATAGTCGTTAAAAAATATTTAATTATGCAAGAGGAAATTAATTCGCTAAGTAATAAGATGAAAGAGATTCAGAAACAACAAAATAGACTCCTTGAAACAAACAATATTTAAGGGAGGAATGTATATGTTGTCAAATGAGGAATTACTTAGAGCTTTAGAAGAAATAAAAAAGAAACTTTATGCGGAAAATACTGGTAATAATGCTGAATATTGGTTAGCAAAAATAGGCATTATTGGGTTTTCAACAAAACAAGATGCGGAATATCAATATAACATTAATCCGAAAGGAAAAATACTTATAATCGGTGCAACTGATACAAAATTACAGCATTTAGAAGGTATGATAAAACAAGAATTTGGATTGGATAATCTTACCTTGAGAAAAAGATTTGTATTTATTCTTGATTATGAAGGTTGGAATAAAAAGAAAGGAGAGCCATATAAAACAGAATATAGTGCTATTTTAGCTGGTCCTGCTCCACATAGTGCTTCAGGGAAAGAAGCAGATAGTAGTATTATACGACATTATGAAAAAAACGAAGAAGGAATTTATGCTCCATTATATAAATTGGGCAGTAATGGACTCTTTATTTCAAAATCAAATGTAAAAGAAAAACTAAAACAGCTAGTAGCTGAAGGAGTGATAGAATTTTAGTATTTAAGAGCAATGTTTTTATATTGCTCTTTAAAGATGTCAACAATATTAAGGAGTTTTACTATGAACCGTCAGTAATTTTTTGGTTACCGTTCCGTAGGGAACAGGTAAATCTAACAACCTCGAAAGAGGAAAAGGAGACAATAGTGTCTTTATTTATTCTTTTATCAATTTTGATTGCTTTGGCAATCACTGGTATCGTTTTGATGATTGTTCTTTTGGATAAACACAATGGTTCAAACCAGAATGTTTTGAATGATAAACTTGGTGATTACGAAAAGAAATTGGATTCATATGAGAAGAATCTTAAAGATGAGTTTGAACGTAATCGTAAGGAAACAACAGAGAATGAACGTTCCTCAAGAAAGGAAAGCCAGGAAACAATGATGAATTTTCAGAATTCAATTAATGGAAAACTGGATAACCTTACAAAGAATACACAGGACTCTTTGACTTCTAGTCTTACTAAGTTCATGGAAACTCTTTCTTCTCGGTTTGATTCTTTGTCAAAGACAACACAGGATACTTTGAACAATCAGAAACAGACAATGCAGACAAGTTTGAAAGAGATTCAAGATAGCAATGAAAAGAAGCTTGAACAGATGCGTATGACTGTTGATGAAAAGCTTCAGAAATCTTTGGATGAAAAATTTAAAAACTCATTTAATATGATTGCGGAACGATTGGATCAAGTTCATGAAGGTCTTGGTGAAATGCAAAATATTGCAGCGGGAGTAGGTGATCTTAAGAAGGTTCTTGATAATGTAAAAACACGTGGTAATCTTGGAGAAGTTCAACTTGCTAGTATTTTGGAACAGATTATGGCACCTGGACAGTATGAGTCCCAAGCTCATATTTATCCTAAAAAAGATTTGAAAGTTGACTTTGCTATTCGCTATCCTGGTTCAAATGAAAATGAAAGTGTATATCTCCCAATTGATGCAAAATTTCCTGGAGATTCATATGCTGCATTACAAGATGCATATGAATCTGGCGATAAGGATAAAGTTGAATGTGCTTGGAAAACACTTGAGACAGAAATCAAAAAAGAAGCAAAAAGTATACATGATAAATATATCTATGAACCTGTTACAACACCATTTGCAATAATGTTTCTTCCTTTTGAAGGACTTTATGCAGAAGTTGCAAGACGTAATATGGTTGAAATTCTTCAAAGAGAATATAACGTTACTATAGCTGGGCCATCAACAATGGCAGCGATGTTGAGTTCTCTCTTAATGGGATTTAGAACACTTCAGATTCAAAAACGTAGTGTTGAAGTATGGAATGTGTTAAGTGCAGTAAAAACAGAATTTAATACTTTTGAAAAAGTTTTCGAATCAGCTCAAACAAGAATCCGTCAACTTGATGAAGATATGGATAAACTTATTGGTGTTCGTACAAGGAAGATTCAAAAAGCATTAAAAAATGTACATGAATTAGATACTTCATCAAAAGCGGATATTTTGGAAATAGAATCAGATATAGAATAATTATATATAAATCATGGCGGAGTAGTAACTTCGCCAGTTAGTTATTTTCAAGGAGAATTACAGTGTTACACGAATACAATATGAACGTTAAAGAATTGTTAGATGAAGGAATGGATGAGCCAATGACATGGGAAGTTGGCGAAGAATCAAGTATTTACCCAACTGGAACAGATGATAATAAAATTTCAGCTGCAGATCTTACTTTGCTTAAATCAATCGAAAAGCTCTCAGATATAGAATTTAAATGCAAGGCTGAAATTAGCAACCATGAAAACAGTTCATTTGAATTTATAGTATCAAAAGGGGCAAAGATTGAACTTGCGGTTATAACTGCAGCTGATTGTATGCTCGGATACTCAATTGAAGATTGTTTATTTGAAGTTTCGGATATTTCTGAAAATAGTCTGGAATTGCAGATAATTGGTATTAATAGATAGCTACTTTTCAACAATAAATCACGTTTTCTCAATTTATTCTCCGAAATAAGCAAATCTGTGGTATAATGAGAGAAAGGTGGTTTATGAACGTAGATTATCGCAAACTCTGGAAGCTTCTTATTGATAAGAATATCAAAAAGAAGACGGATCTAATACCTTTGGCAGGGATTACAACAAATATATTAGCCAAACTAAATAAGGGCGAATACATTTCTATGGAAAGTCTTCATAAAATATGTAAAGCTTTAGATTGTGATGTTGGTGATATTTGTGTAATAAATGAACCTGAGCAAGAAAAATAATTTATGGTGTCAGTTTTTGGCACATTGATATATTAAGATAGAAAAGAGATAAAGTAATATAAGGGGTTAATTTTATGACTAAACAGCAGCTTGCATCAAAAATTTGGGAAAGTGCAAATAAATTACGTTCAAAAATAGAAGCCAGCGAATATAAAGATTTTATTTTAGGTTTTATCTTCTATAAGTTCCTTTCTGATAATGAAGTCGCATTCTTAAAAAAATACAAAATGTCAGATGAAGAAATAAAGAAACTTGATGGAAAAAATCAGAAGACTGTTGAGTTTATTCAGAATAATATCTATTACTTCATTCCATATAAGGGACTTTTTTCAACTTGGATTTCTAATGACAAGTTTAGCGTAAAAGATGTTACAGACGGTCTTAGTGATTTTACTCATTTTATTAATCCAAAGTTCGAAGAAACTTTCAAAGACATTTTCAAAACTTTAAGTACAAATCTTGGTGATTTAGGAAAGACTCCTCAAGATCAAACAGATGCAATCAGTGGACTTTTGCAGTTGATTAAAGATATTCCGATGGACGGAAAGCAGGATTATGACGTTCTTGGATTTGTTTATGAATATTTGATTAGTAAATTTGCAGCAAATGCCGGAAAGAAGGCTGGAGAATTCTATACTCCACATGAAGTTTCTATGTTGATGGCTGATATTATTGCAGGTCATCTGAAAGAACGTGAAGAAATTAAAATTTATGACCCAACAAGTGGTTCTGGTTCTTTGCTCATTAATATTGGTAAAGCGGCTGCAAAAATGACTGATGGAGCAAAAATCAAATATTATGCTCAGGAATTAAAGGAAGCTACTTACAACCTTACTCGAATGAATCTTATTATGCGTGGAATCAGTCCTGCAAATATGATTGTTCGTAATGGAGATACACTTGATAAAGACTGGCCATTCTTTAGAGAAGATGACTGGGAAAATACTTATGATCCGCTTTTTGTAGATGCAGTTGTTTCTAACCCTCCATATTCTCAGAAGTGGAAGAGCAAAAACAAAGAAAACGATAAACGTTTTAAGTCTTATGGACTTGCACCAAATGGTAAGGCAGACTTTGCATTTCTCTTGCACGATTTATTCCATCTAAAAGATGACGGAATTATGACTATCGTTCTTCCTCATGGAGTTTTGTTCCGAGGAAGTCCTGATGACAATAATGAAGGAAAAATCAGAAAGAATCTTATTGAAAAGAATAACATTGATACAATTATTGGACTTCCAGCTGATATTTTCTTTGGAACAGGTATTCCTACAATTGTTATGGTTCTTAAAAAGCAGAAAACTGATTCTGATGTTCTTATTATAGATGCGTCAAAGTATTTTATAAAGGATGGAAAGAAAAACAGACTTCAGGCTTCTGACATAAAAAGAATTGTTGATGTTGTTGAAAAGAGAGAATCTGTTCCAGGTTTTGCAGCACTTGTTAGCCGTGAAAAAATCAGAGAAAACGAATATAATCTGAATATTCCTCGTTACATTGATAATACAGAAAAGCAGGATATAAGTGATATCTATGCAACAATGTTCGGCGGTTATCCAAAAGTTGAAATTGAAGAACTGTCTAAATACTGGAATGTATTCTCAGGACTAAAAGAAGAAATCTTCAAAGACAATGGAACTCCATTCTGTTCTTTAAATACTGATGATATTAAGCAGACTGTAAACGAAAACACAAAAGTTATTTTCTATAAAAAGAACTTTGAAAACAAGTTTGAAGATTTTGAGAAATATCTTACAGATAGATTTATTGATGATGCTCTTGAAAGCAATTTGAACAAAGAAGAAAAAATCATCACTGATAATATTTACGAAAGAATCAAAGATATTCCTCTTACTGATAAATACGAAGCTTATCAGATTTTTGATGATAAATGGCAGACAATCAGCAACGATTTGGAAATTATTCAGATTGAAGGATTCCAGGCAACAAAGATTGTAGATCCTCACATGGTTATCAAAAAGAAAGATGATAAAGAATATGAAGTTCAGGATGGTTGGGAAGGTCATGTTCTTCCATTTGAAATTGTACAGGAAGAATTATTGAAAGATGAGTTAGATAAAATAAATGATTTGAAGAAAGATTTGGTGAAAGTTGAGAGTGATATTGAAGAATTATTTAATGGTTTAACACCAGATGAAATGGAACTCTCAATTGTGAACGAAGAAAAAACTGGTTTTGTGAATGCGGAAATTGAACCTAAACTTCTAGAAACATTAAAAGATATAGAAACTGATGAAATTAATGCATTGAATGATTATCTTATACTCTCTAAAAAAGCAGATAAACTATCATTCAAAGAAAATCACAAAGAGGTGGATTGGACTAAGATTAAGGAAAAAGCTAAGCCAGATGGAACATTTAATGCAACAGATGTTAAAAACAGAATAAAAGATTTACAACTAGAGTTTAAATTTGAAGAAGGATCAACAGAGGCAAAAATTGTTTCCTTATATGATATTAAACAGAAAGAAAAAGACTTATCTTCTAGAATAAAAAAAGCTGAAGATGAACTTCATCTAAAAACAAAAGCTACTATTGAAACTCTTTCTGATGAACAGGTAAAAGAACTTCTTAAAATTAAATGGATTAAGCCTCTTGTAGAAAAGACAAAATCAATAAGTGAAGAAATCATAAATGGTTTTGTTGCTAAACTTAATGCTCTTAAAAAGAAATATGAAACAACTTTTGTTGCTGTTGAAGAAAAACTCGATAAGACAGAAATAGAAGTAAACAAAATGCTTTCAAAACTTTGTGGCAACGATTACGACATGAAGGGAATTAAGGAGTTCCAGAAGCTTCTTAAGGCAGGTGAATAATGGCAGATAGAAAAACACCTGAATTAAGATTTGAAGGTTTTGATGGCGATTGGGAAGAAAAGAAATTAGGTGATATTGTAACTCAAAATATGAAACCAATTCCTACACCAAAAAAAGATTATGAAAGACTCGGTGTTAGAAGTTTTGCTAGGGGAACTTTTCATGAATGGGTTGAAGCGAGAAATGCATTGGATGTTGATACAATGTATATTGTTGAAGCTAATAATTTGATTACAAATATTACCTTTGCTTGGGAATTAGCAATTACTGTCACAGACGAATCTGATGAAGGGAAAATTGTTTCCCATAGATTTCCCCAGTTTAAATTTAACAACGGATATTATCCAAATTATTTCAAATATGCAATTTTAGATCCTGAGTTTCGAATGGCTTTAATTTTAGCTTCTCCTGGTGGTGCTGGACGAAATAGAGTGTTAGGAATAAAGGAGTTTTTGAATATTCCTAGAATAGTTGCAAAAGATTTTAACGAACAACAGCAAATTGGCTTATTTTTCAAAAATCTTGATCAGCAGATTCTTCTGACACAGGAAAAACTCGATAAGACAAAAACTCTCAAAAAGACAATGCTTCAGAAAATGTTTCCACTAGAAGGAAGTAAAGTTCCAGAAATAAGATTGGAAGGATTTAGTGGAGATTGGGAAGAAAAGAAAATAGGTCAAATTTTTTCAGAACGAAATGAGAGAAGTTCTGAAGGAGAACTATTATCTGTCACTATTAATTATGGAGTTGTAAAAGCTTCTGAATTGGATAGACATGACAGTTCAAGTTCTGACAAATCTAATTATAAAGTTGTTCGAGAAAATGATATTGCCTACAATTCGATGAGAATGTGGCAAGGGGCTTCTGGTTATTCAAGATATACAGGAATTGTAAGTCCAGCTTATACAGTAATTATTCCAGCTGAAGGAATAAATCCAGCTTTTTTTGCTTATTTGTTTAAAACAGATGAGATGATTCATACATTTGAAGTTAATTCACAAGGTTTAACTTCTGATACATGGAATTTGAAATATCCAGAATTGAGTCAAATAACAGTTAAGTTTCCAGAAGAAAATGAACAAAAACAAGTCGTTGAAACATTACGAAATCTTGATTCGTTGATAACAACGCAATCTCAAAAACTTGATTTGCTCAAAACTTTTAAAAAGTCTCTCTTAGAAAAAATGTTCGTGTAAGGAAAAATCAATGGCAGATATATTTACAAAAGAAAGTGATTTTGAAGAAGCAGTTATAAAAATAATGGCACCTCATAAAGGTTGGGACACAAATATTCTTCGATATCCTACAGAAGAAGATTTGCTTAAAAACTGGGCAAATATCATCTTCCGAAATAATCGAGGACGATCAGAACTTGGTGATTTTCCTCTTACAGACAGTGAGATGGAGCAAATTATTAAGCAGATAAAGGAACTCAATACTCCAAATAACATAAATGCCTTTATTACTCATGGCCTTGTTTCAATTAAGCGAGACAATAAAGAAGATAAAGAAAATTATGATAAGACAGTTCACCTTCGCATTTATGACCCTGACCAGATAGCAGGTGGTATAAGTAGTTACCAGATAGCACAGCAGCCACAGTTTAATAAGCCAAAAAGTATTTTCCCTAAACGACGTGGCGACCTTATGCTTTTGATCAACGGAATGCCACTTATTCACATTGAACTTAAAAGAACAGGTGTTCATGTAAATGAAGCTATAAATCAGATAAAAACTTATTATCATGAAGGAATCTTTGAGGGATTTTTTGGACTTGTTCAGGTATTTGTAGCAATGAATCCTGAAGATGGTGTGTATTTTGCAAATCCTGGAAGCGAACATAATTTCAATCCACTTTTCCAGTTCCATTGGGCAGACAGTGAAAACCGTAGATATACAGAATGGAAAGATATTGTTGGTCATCTCTTGAATATTCCGATGGCTCATCAGTTAATCGGATATTATTCAGTTGCAGATAAAACTGACGGAACATTAAAGGTAATGAGAAGTTATCAGTATTATGCTGCAAATGCTATCCGTGATAAGGTTGTAAAGATTTCTGATGAGTGGGACAAACCTGACTGGACTGACAGAGACCAGATGGGAGGATATGTCTGGCATACTACAGGTGCTGGAAAAACAATGACTTCCTATAAAAGTGCCCAGCTTATAGCAGCATCTGATAAAGCAGATAAAGTTGTATTTCTTTTGGACCGTATTGAACTTGGCGACCAGACTTATGATGATTATGTAGGTTTTGCTAAAAGTCAGAGTGAAGTTACAGATACAAGCTATACTTGGGAACTAGTAAAGAAGCTTGAAAGCTCCAGTGCAAAGGACCGCCTTATTGTAACTTCAATACAGAAAATGAGTCGCATCAAAGTTGATGAAGGCGGAAAATATGCTGATGCAGTAGAAAAAATCAAACAGAAACATATCGTATTTATCTGTGATGAATGTCATCGTTCACAGTTTGGTGATATGCATCGAGATATTAAACGGACATTCCCTAGAGCTGTTTTTTTTGGATTTACTGGAACTCCAATCTTTGATGAAAATAAAAAGAAGTTGAGTGAAACATCTACAATTTTTGGCAATGAACTTCATCGTTACACAATTACAGATGGTATCAATGATAAAAATGTACTTGGATTTGACCCATACAGAGTATGCACGTTCAAGGATAGTGACATCAAACATGTAGTAGCTCTTGAAAAAGCGAAAGCAAAAGATATGGACGAAGTAAATGCTGATCCAGTTAAACAGCAGGCTTATTACGTTGTATACAATTCCACAACTATGAAAATGATTACATATACAGATGATGAAGGAAATGTAATCAAAGGATTTGAAGATTATCTTCCAAAATCACAGTATAGAACAGAAGAACATAGAAAGGCTGTTGTTGAAGATATTAAAAACAACTGGACTCGGCTAAACCGTGGTGGAATGTTCCATGCCATTTTTGCAACAAGCAGTATTCTTGAATCAATCATGTATTATCGCTTGATAAAACAGGAAATACCGGCAATGAAGGCAACTGTTCTCTTTGATAAGAATCTTGATTACTCCAGTGATAAAGTTCTGGATAAAGAGGACGGTCTTGAGGAAATCCTTAAAGATTACAATGAAAGATATGGTATGGATTTTAAAATTGATACTCATGCCGATTTCAAAAAAGATGTAAGTGCTCGTCTTGCTCATAAAGACGCTTATCTAATGATTTCTCCAGAAGAAAAACTTGATCTTCTTATTGTTGTAAATCAGATGCTTACAGGTTTTGATTCAAAGTGGATTAATACAATTTACATTGATAAAGAGATGGAATATGAAAATATTATCCAGTCTTTTTCACGAACAAACAGAAACTACAAAGAGGATAAGAAACCTTTTGGTACAATTCGCTATTACAGAAAACCTTATACTATGGAAAAGCGTATTGAGGCTGCGTTCAAACTATATTCAGGTGATAGACCAACAGGAATCTTTGTAGAAAAACTTGCTGATAACATTCAGAAAATGAATGAGTTGTATCATGATATTTGTGATTTGTTCCCAAAGATGTCAAAAGAAATTCCTGAAGGTAAAACAGAAAATCCAGATTTTTCAAAAGTGCCGGAATCAAAGGAAGAGAAAGCTAAGTTCGTTAAGACTTTTAATAAGTTCAACCAGTTCCTTTCTGCAGCTCTTATTCAAGGTTTTGATTGGGATAAAACTACTTATGAACTTGAAGTAACAGATGCTGCCGGAAATGTAACAAGTTCTATTTCTGAAATGGTAATGTCATTTGATGAATATCAGGCACTTTTACAACGATATAAAGAAATTAGGCCGGGAAATGGTGGAGGAGGCACAGGAGGAGACAATCCTGAAGTGCCTTATGACTTGAAAGGCTACATCATTGAAACTGATACAGGAAAGATTGATGCAGACTATATGAACAATAACTTTACTAAGTTCATAAAAGCTCGTGCTCAGAATGAAAGTGATGAAGTCGTTGAAGAAGCTAAAAATCTTTTGCATAAATCAATGCAGACTTTGACAAAAGAAGAACAGCTTTATGCAAATGTATTCCTTGGAGACATTGAGCGTGGTGAAATTGTAGTAACAGAAGGGAAAACTTTCCGTGATTACATTGCTGAATATCAGAGTAATGCAAAAAATAAGCAAAGAAAGACACTCATTGATACTTTTGGCTTAGATGAAACTTTGCTTTTGAAGATTCTTGAGGCTGATGTGAATGAATCAAATATTGATGAGTTTGATAGATTCTCAAATCTGGTTGATTCTGTGGACCTTGATAAAGCAAAAGTTTATCTAGAAAAGAAAGAAGGACACGAATTAAGTCCATTTGAATTAAATATGGCTGTTGATGAAGTCCTGAGACAGTTCGTCTTGAATGGTGGAATGGATTTATAGGATTTTTTTGTTTGGAGCTAACCTTTAAGGTTTTGTTAAACTTGATTTTTATTAGTTAGAAATATAAACACTGAAATTGGGAAAATTATAAATGAAAATTGTAAAAAAATTAGATGATTACCAAAGATTTAAAATCTTACTGGAATATTTTGTTTCTCATCTTGAATATGTACAGAGTATACAAGATAAATCCTCAAAAATAGGAAAAACAAAGGGCTATAAAGAATATATTGAACAGATAAAAGATTTACCATCATTTTGTATTCAGGGACAGGGATGGAATGGTTCTAACATTCAACAGTTAGTAAATGGTTTAGATGAATACTGTAATTCTAAGCTTTGTTTCAATGTAATGAATAATTATGGGAATTACTTATCTCATCGTTCCTATTTTAATTGGGAAGGTTATTCATTCAATATAGTTACAGATTACAATTATCAAAAAGAAATCACCAGTTTTTCTTATATTGAAGTTCATTATAAAAAGAAAAAAGATAAAAATGGAAAAATAATAGAAAAAAAGGATTGGGAAGAAGTAATTTCGGGTCCTTTTAACATAACTGAATTAGGATTATTTGATGGTTCTTCTAAACCTAATGATTGTTTAAAACTTTTTTATATTGAATGTTTTAAAAGATATGATAATAAGACATATAATAAACTATTAAATAATTACAAAATGGAGAAAAGAATGAGTGAAATTTTTGATGCTAAAGAATTGTTGGAAGAGAAAAAGAACTTAATCTTACAAGGGGCTCCTGGAACTGGAAAAACATATTCAAGTGCCGTAATTGCAGTTTCTATTTGTAATCCAAACTTTAAGGATTTTGATGATCGTAAAAAACTTATGACAGAATATAATCGTCTTTTCCAAAGTAATAGAATTTCTTTTACAACCTTCCATCAATCTATGGATTATGAAGATTTTGTTGAGGGACTGAAACCCCAATTAACACAAGATGGCAAAAATGTTGAATACATAATCGAAGATGGCATATTTAAGCAAATATGTATAAATTCAAAAGTTGAAAACAATTTTAATGAAGTTTATGAAAAATTACTTGAAGTAGTAAATAATGAAAAAAATAATTCTGAAAATACAACAACCGACAAAGTTTTAAAACTTACAACACCAACAGGAAGTTCTTTTGGAGTAACAGTAAATAGAAATAAAAATCTAAGGCTTCATACAGGTGAAAAATATGAAAAACAAGGAGTTTTGACTAAAGAAAATATTTACAAACAACTTCTTGATGAAGAAGTTTATATTTACTGGAGTGGATATTTTGAAGGTGTAGTTGCATATATGAAGGACAAACTTGGTCTGAAAGTATCTGCAAATATAAAAAAAGAGCCTTACGTATTAATAATTGATGAAATTAACAGAGGAAATATTTCAAAGATTTTTGGAGAGCTTATTACTCTCCTTGAAACAGATAAGAGAGAAGGGGAAATTAATGAAATCAAAGCAAAACTTCCATATTCTAAACTTCCTTTTAGTGTTCCCTCTAATCTATATGTCTTAGGTACTATGAATACAACTGACCGCAGTACAGGTGTTTTAGATTATGCTTTAAGAAGGCGTTTTGATTTTATTACATTAAAGGCTAACAAAAATTTTATAGAAAAGCATTATGAAAATAATAATGTGTTACAAGACAAAGCATTAAATTTATTTGGTAATCCAGAACTTTCTTGGGATGATGATAATCAAATTAAAGGTAGTTTCGCATATTTTATCCAGAAATATAATTCTGACGATATGGAGATTGATGATCTTATGATTGGACACAGTTATTTTATGGCAAAAGATGCAGACGAGCTAAATCATAAAATTAATTATGAAGCAATTCCTCTTATTCAGGAATATTTAAAAGATGGCATTTTAAATTGCCCGAAAAAAGAAGCAAAAAAATATTTTGACTCTTGGAAAAATCTTTCTGTCTATAATCCTGCTGAAGAATGAGATTAGTCGTAGTAAAAGAACATACAATTATTAATTCTCAGTTATTTCCTTCTTTTGAACTCAAAGAAAAAGAAAAATATTCATTTCCCTTGAGAAATGGAAAAAATGAATATGACGGTCATTCTTTCTTTGAATATAATATTAAGGATAAAAATTTTTATACATCTTTCAATATTGGTGCACAGCATGTTCTAGATACGGACCTTGTAATTACTCCAAAATTTGAAAATATTGATTTTTTGAAGATGTATGATCAGTGTATTAAGAGCGGAATTGAAATAGACTCTTTTTCTAGAATATATAATATAGACCTAACAAGTCCGAAAATAAAAACTGATGCTTTTAGTAGTAATGTATTATCGCCATTAATCGTCGTACATTATTTATCAGTTCTTAGAAATATATTTCCAAAGGGCTTAAAAAAAGGGTACATAAGGAAAGAAGAAAATATTCATAAAATAAAGGGTAAATTAAAGATACTTCCTAATGATCGAAAGAATATTCAGGTTAAAAGATTAGACAAATTCTATTGTAATTATCAAGAATATTCTGAAAATACCTTGGAAAATAGATTACTAAAAAAGGCGTTACTATTTTCAAAACAAGTTCTTTCAAGATTAGAAGGACATACAACTTATACAGAATTATCAAAACAAATAAATCAATCTCTTTCATATTTCACTAACGTAGATGATGATATTCAAATTTGGGCTGTAAAAAATATTAAAACCAATAAACTTTACAAAGATTATTCAGAAGCAATTAGATTAGCAAAGCTTATTCTGCAGCACTATGATTTTAATATCACTAATATAGAGAATGAAAGTGAAAAACAGTCAGTACCTCCTTTTTGGATTGATATGTCCTTATTGTATGAACATTATGTTTTAGGAATTTTGAAAGAAAAATATGGTAATCAAATTAAGTATCAAGTTTCAGGACATTCTGGAATTGCTGATTTTGTATGTTTATCAGATAAACTTATTCTTGATACAAAATACAAAGATTCAGATACCAAAAGTTTTGAATGGAGTAATATACAGCAACTTAGTGGATATGGAAGAGATATTAAAATTCGAAATCTTTTAAAAGCAGATGATAACGAATGCATCAAATGTGTACTAATTTATCCAGAAAAAGAAAAAGCTGATGAAGAAAATGAAAAAAAGATGTCTCAAATTCCAGAGTTTAATATAAAAACATCATTAGCTGAAATAATAAACAATGCTGATAATCAAATTAAAAGTAATGCTAAATCAAAATTTTATAAAGATTTTTATAGAATTTGCATAGAACTTCCATATAAGGTGAATAAATGATAGAAAATACGCTGAACTACTACAACACCAACACCTCCTCTTTTGTAGAATCCACCCAATCCGTCCAAATGACCGAAGCCTGGACTCGTTTTACATCCAAGTTCCAGCCAGCATCTATAATTCTAGACTTTGGCTGTGGTTCCGGACGCGACACAAAATACTTCCTGGAAAAAGGCTACCAAGTAGAAGCCACAGACGGTTCAAAAGAGCTCTGCAATGTAGCTAGTGACTTTACCGGTATCCAAGTAAAAAATCAGCTTTTCACAGAATTATCTGAAGTAAATAAATACGACGCAGTTTGGGCTTGTTCATCAATCCTTCACGCTAACAAAGAAGAACTCGCAATCATAATTGAAAAAATCCACGTTGCATTAAAAGCCGACGGTATATTCTACACATCATTTAAGTACGGAAATTTTGAAGGCGAACGCAACGGCCGATATTTCATCGATTTTACTGAAGAATCATTCACAAAATTTATCCAGAAACTAGGATTCTTTGATATAATTGAAACATGGATTACTGGAGATGCTAGACCTGGTCGGGAAAACGAAAAATGGCTAAATGTGATATTGCGCAAAATCTAGAACCGTTAAACTCGATTACGGGAAACTCAAATAAAAGCAAATTTCTCTATTGGCAGCTTAAAGAAGATTTTAAAAAAGCAAAATCAATTGATTTTATCGTATCATTCTTAATGGAATCTGGTGTAAAAATGATACTTCCAGACTTAAGAGAAGCAATAAACCGTGGAGTAAAAGTTCGTATTCTTACAGGAAAATATCTTGGAATTACTCAGCCAACCGCTCTTTATCTTTTGCGAAGTGAGTTTGGTGACAATATTGATTTACGTTTTTATTACACTCCTTCAGAACAATCATTTCATCCAAAGGCTTACTTTTTCCATAAAGAAAATGGTAGTGATGTTTTTGTCGGATCTTCTAATATTTCTCGCAGTGCATTAACCAGTGGAGTAGAGTGGAATTACAGATTGAACAGTCACCAAAATCAGGCGGACTTTGACGAGTTTTATAACACTTTTGAGGACTTGTTTTATAATCATTCAGTTGTAATTGATGATGAACAATTAAAAATCTATGCAAAATCCTGGCATAAACCTGCTGTCGCTAAAGATTTAGATAAATATGAAGAATTTGGCGATGAAGACACTTTAGTTTTCAAAGCCTGCGAACCTCGTGGTGCTCAAATTGAAGCACTTTATGCTTTGGAACAATCTAGAAAAGAAGGTGCTGATAGAGGTTTGGTTCAAGCGGCCACTGGTGTTGGAAAAACTTATCTTGCAGCGTTTGATTCAAAAAATTATAAACATGTTTTGTTTGTTGCTCATCGTGAAGAAATCTTAAATCAGGCGTCAACTTCTTTTTGCAATGTAAGATGTAGTAATGACTATGGCTTTTTCAATGGAAAAACTCATGATACAGATAAATCAGTTATTTTTGCATCTGTAGCATCCCTTGGAAAAGAAGAATATTTGCAACTTTTCCCTCAGGATTATTTTGATTACATTGTAGTTGATGAATTCCATCATGCTGTAAACAATCAGTACAAGAAAATTATTGATTACTTTAAACCGAAGTTTTTGCTTGGACTTACTGCGACTCCTGAACGAACTGATGGCTGCAGTATTTATGAACTTTGTGATTACAATGTTCCTTACGAAATCAATTTATACCAGGCAATAAATCGTGGAATGCTTGTGCCTTTCCATTATTACGGAATCTATGATGAAACAGATTATTCAGGTTTGAAGTTTGTAAAAGGCGATTATCTTGAATCTGAATTGAATGTTACTTATTTGAATAATGAAATACGCGATAATTTGATTTATAAGCATTACTTAAAATATCATTCAGAACGTGCCTTAGGATTCTGTTGTTCTAGGAGACATGCTGAATATATGGCCGGTGTTTTTACTAAAAAAGGTATTCCTGCTGTTGCAGTTTACAGTAATTCTGATGGTGAATATTCAGAAAACAGAACAGAAGCAATTAAGATTCTAGAACAAGGTAAAATCAAAGTAATTTTCAGCGTAGATATGTTCAATGAAGGTGTTGATATTCCAGAAGTTGATACAGTTATGTTCCTTCGTCCAACTCAATCTGGAATTGTTTTCCTGCAGCAACTTGGTCGTGGTTTAAGAACCTCAAAAGGGAAAGAATATCTTAACGTTCTGGATTTTATTGGAAATTACAAGTATGCTGGAAAAAATATAAGTCTTCTTTCTGAACAGAAAAGGGTAGGCTCATTAAGTCATATTACAGATGAAGTGCAGTATCCAGATGGCTGTCTTGTAGATTTTGACATGGAATTGATTGATCTGTTTGAAGAAATGAGCAAACGAAAACTTTCAATTCACGAGACAATCCAAAATGAGTTCTTCAGAATCAAAGATTTGCTTGAAAAAGTTCCAACCAGAATGGAATTATTCACTCATATGGATACAGAAGTTTATAATTTGTGTCTTGTTAATGTAAAGGAAAATCCTTTTAAAAATTATCTTTCATATTTAGCAGTCTTAAATCTTTTGAGTGATGAAGAAAAACAATTACATAATTCCATTGCGAAAGACTTCCTCTTTGAACTTGAAAAAACAGCGATGTCAAAGTCATATAAAATGCCTGTACTTTATTCTTTTATTGATAATGATAAGATTAGAAAAGAAGCATCGGAAGAATTATTATTGCAAACATGGAAATCTTTCTTTAGTAGAAACGGAAACTGGAAAGATTTACCAAAAATAGATTCTTATCAGGCTTATCTAAACATAACAGACAAAGCCCATTTGGATAATATCAAGAAAAATCCTGTAAACTTCTTAAAACAATCAGCATCAGATTTCTTTGTATCAGGAACATCAGCACCAATTGCTTTATGTGAACAATTATATCCATTTTTAGAAAATCCAACTTTTGTTGCTCACTTTAAGGACATAGTTGATTACAGAACAATTGACTACTACAGCCGCAGATACAGAGAAGCAAATAAACCTGAGGTAGAATATAAAATTGAAGAGCAGCCAGCTTTGATGGTTGCGGATAGTGGAAATAAGGGGATGTAGTTCACCTTGCTAGAGCGTTTGAATCTAAAAATTTAAGGTTCAAGTTCAATCATCTCTATAAAATAAAATATAAGTAAAAGAGAGTATTTTTATGACTTGTTGGTTAGTAAATTCAAATTCGAAAAATGAAAATAATAATCCTAATGGATATAAATATATGCTAAGACAAAATATGGTCGCTGCATATTATGGTGTGAATTGGAAGGTAGATAAAATCAAAAAAGGTGATTTAGTTCTTCTATATCATAATGAAAACAGAATTATTGCTGTAGGATGCGTAGTTCAAGAATTTGAAGAACATGATTATGATGAAATTTCAGATATTGAACATCGCGTTGATGTGAATTGGATTTGGAAGGCAAAATTTAATGAAAAATCTGAACCTATTAATTCAATTAATAGATATGATGTAAATATTTCAATGGTAAATGGAACTGTGAATAATGTCTCTAATCAAATTGATTATAAGAAATTACTAGAAGAAATATCAAAAAAGCAAAATTTTGATTTATAATGTATGGGAGAAAAAATGATTCAGAATATTACTGTAAGAGTACCTTGGACAGACAATGGTTGGTGTGGAAAAGTATGCAATAATCCCTGTGGAAATACTTCATGTTTGCGTTTGAAAAATATTTATGAAAACAAAAATGATGAAGTTGAAAAAGAAATTGCAGGACAAAGTATAAGCACACATGTAGACCTTTTACCTTGTATTGCTGAAGGAATTTCTTTTATGTCTCCAACTCCGGTTACAAGAAAAGTAAATCATCCTTATGTTGAATCTTCACCTGAAACACATTCTCATTTTTTACCTACAGAACAAACTTTTCCTGCATATTCATTGCCTGCAAGACCGTATTTGTGGACTATGTTAAATCATGGTTTTGATTATGAAAAACTTGGTATTGAATATAATCAGGAACTTGAAGACAAAGTTGGATTAAAATTTCATACAAACTGGATTCAAGCAGCTGAAAATCAGGCTGAAATTTTTAAGCGTTTTTATAAAGACATTGTACCACAAAAATCATTGTGTTTTGTTTATGCAAAACAAATTCCTTTTACAGATGAAAATAAAAGAGTTGTGATAGGAATTGGATTAGTTGAAAAGATAATTCCTACAAAAGAATATGAACATAGTGATGATAAGCCTGCCCGTTCACTTTTGTGGGAAACGATGCTTTGTCATTCAATAAGAGAAGATAATAAAAATGGATTTATTATTCCGTATGATAAAATAGCAAAGTATGCAGAATCAGATTCTGAATTTGATATGGATAAAGCAATTATTTTTGCTTCTGATGATTATCGTATGGAATTTTCCTATGCAACTGAACATTTGTCATATGATGGATCTATTGATACTCTTTTACGGGCAATAAAAGTACTTGAATATATAGATGGAAAAATAGAAGGAAATTGGAAAGAATGTATATACTGGTGCAAAGATTGTCTTCAGGAAATATGGAAAAATCGTGGTGCTTATCCTGGACTTGGAGAAATGTTATGTGCATTGGGGCTTAGAAAAGGTTTATTTATAGCTGATATTATAAATGAAAAAATAAAAAATAAAGAATTGTCTTTCAGAGATACCTTAAACAAAATTTTCACAAAAGACGATGAATTATTACCAAGTGAATTAAAGGATACTATTAGTCAGAAATATATTGACGCTTGGAAGGAAGCTTCAGAAGAGAGAAAAAATCTTTTTGAACTATTATCACGATTATCAATATCTGAAGAACAAGGACGTATCTTATACTTTCCAGAAGAGCGTAATAACAATTATATTCAATGTTCGGATAAACAAATACTTGAAAATCCATATCTTCTTTTTGAAAAAACATTAGATAAGAAAGATTCAGTAAAGGTGTCATTTAGACAAATTGATATGGCCATTTTCCCTTGTGAATATTTACAAAAGGAATTTCCATTAAACGAACCATGTAAACTCGATTCGAATGCAGATAAGAGAAGAATTCGGGCAATATTAATTGATTTTCTTGAACAACAGACGAATAATGGACATTCATTGTATCCATTCTGGTTGTGTATTGAAGGAATTAAAAATGCACCAATTGAACCTGTTTGTGATGTAAATAGTGATATTATAAAAGGATGTTTAGATTTCTTAAAAGAAGAATTAACCGTAGTTGAAATTGAATCTAGAAATGATGAATATCAATATCAAAATGCTTTCCAACTTAATCGATTGAGGAAAATAGATGTACTCATAATGGAAACAATTCCAAAAAGATTAAGTAAAAGAAATATTGTCCAACCTGAAAACTGGGATTCAATTTTGGATATTTTTATTCCTAATAAATCAGAAAATGAAGAAAAGGAAAAGAATGCCAGAACTGAAAAAAAAGCCGTTCTACAGGAATTATTAGAATCAAAATTATCAGTATTAATTGGTGGTGCTGGAACCGGGAAAACAACACTATTGGCTTGTTTATGTGCATCTGAACAGATAAAAAAAAGTGGAATTCTTTTACTCGCTCCAACTGGAAAAGCTCGTGTTCGTATGACACAATCGTTGTCTGGAAAAAATATTGATTTTACAGCATATACTGTTGCTCAATTCTTAATGCGGTGTGGAAGATTTAATCCAAGTACAATGAATTATCATCTATCAACAAAACAAGCTGATAATGTACCAGAAACAATTATTATTGATGAAAGTTCAATGCTTACAGAAGAAATGTTTGGAGCATTATTAGAAGCATTAAATGGAAAAGCCAAAAGAATAATTTTTGTAGGAGATCCGAATCAGTTACCTCCTATTGGAACTGGAAGACCTTTTGTTGATTTAGTTCAGTATTTAAGTTCAAATATTCCTGAAACAGCATTCCCAAGAGTTGGAAATGGTTTTGGCCATCTACAGATTACGAATCGCCAGGATGTTAAAACAGGAAAAGCACGAATTGATTGTGAATTAGCAAAATGGTTTATGTCTTCAAATGATGAAGTAGATGATGATGTTTTCAACAAAATTCAGGAACCTGAATATAGTGAAAACATAGTCTTCAAAAGATGGAAAAAGGAAGAAGATCTTGAAAAACTTGTTCTAGAAACTCTAGCAGAAGAACTGAAAATGGATTCTGTGGATGATATAAGGAAATTCAATATGTCTTTAGGAAGCACAGCAGGAGAAGATAAACAGTATTTCAATGTTGGCTGTGCTGCTAATGTTGAAAACTGGCAAATTTTAGCTCCCGTTCATAATATGACCTATGGGGTTTCAAATTTGAATCATATGATTCAAAAAAAGTATAGACAAGAATTTTTAGAACTTTCAAACCAAGCAGATAATTGGCATAGAGGTGTTCTTCCCTATAGTAAAGGTCCTGAACAGCTCGTCTATGGAGATAAAGTTATTTGTGTGCGTAACGAAGTTCGTGATGGTGAAAAGTATCATGGAAGTAAACCTTGGCCAGAAGATAAGGGACAATGTTATGTTGCCAATGGTGAAATTGGTATTGCAGTACAATGGAAATTTTCTCTTAAAGCAAAATCCAAACAATATTTCAATATTGAATATTCAACTCAACCAGGATGTGTTTATTCTTATAGTGATAAATACTTTTCTTCAGAGGGAGAACCTATACTTGAATTAGCCTATGCATTAACAGTTCATAAATCTCAAGGAAGCCAGTTTGATAAAGTAATACTTATTTTAAATGAACCTTGTAAATTACTTACAAGAGAATTGTTATATACAGCTTCAACAAGGCAAGTTACCAAATTAATTATTTTATATAATGGTGAACCATATTCTCTCAAAAATTATTCTAATCCTGAATATTCTTCAATTATTCGAAGATTTACATGTTTATTCAGAAAACCTAAAATTTGCATAAAGGATGATAAGTATTTTGAAGAAAATCTTATTCATAAGACCAAAAAGGGGGATTTCGTTCGTTCAAAGTCAGAACTAATAATTGCAGATAAGTTGTTTGATAAAGGAATTGAATATGAGTACGAAAAGGAATTAATTCTTGATGGAAAGAAAAAAATACCTGATTTTACGATTACTTACATGGGAGATATTTATTATTGGGAACATTGTGGTATGATGAGTAAATCGGATTATAAAAAACGTTGGGAAGATAAGAAGATATGGTATGCAGAACATAATATCATAGAAGGACAAAATTTAATTGCCACATATGAATATACAAATGTTGGATTTGATTCTCAAGAATTAGATAAGTTGATAGACAAATATTTTGGATAAAATATTTTATTGTATGTGGTTTTAGGAATTTGTATATGTTTAATATTGGTGATAAAGTAAAAAAAATAACAGATGGAAGAGTAGGAATTGTAAAAAATACAATTCAAACAGGAAATGGACTCAAATATCAAATTCAATTTGATAATGGAGAAGCTGTATATCTATCGGAAGATATTCTCGAATCATATCAGGAAATAAAAACACCTTTAGAAGCATTTTCTAATTTTCAATTTGATGGGATTGAAGATTATAAAAGAGTAATGGTTTTTCAAAGGCTTACGGGTGATTTAACCAATATGTATTATTCTATGAATAATACATTAACGGAATATCTCCCACATCAATTCTTACCAGTTACTAAATTTTTACAATCGCCAGAAGAAAGAATTCTTATTGCAGATGAAGTTGGTCTTGGTAAAACTGTTGAGGCAATGTATATCTGGAAAGAACTAGAAGCCAGACGTAGTGCAAAAAGATTATTAGTTGTTTGTCCAGCTGCTCTTCGTGAAAAGTGGAAGAGGGATATGGAAAATCTTTTTGGAATACATGCTGAAATTGTAAAAGCTGATAAATTATTAGATACTTTTCGTTTAATTGAAAAAAATAGGTATAGAGAACAATTTGCTTACATTTGCAGTATGGAATCAATTCGTTCTAAGAAGACAGACGGTTTTAATAATGCTGTAAGTGATTTAAACAGAGCATTCGAAGAATTTGCATCAAATTATTCTGAATATGCTTTTAATCTGGTTATAATCGATGAAGCTCACTATTTAAGAAATAGAGAAACTGCTAATTTTAAAACTGGAGCTAGACTCAGAGATATTTCAGAATCATTAGTTTTGCTTTCTGCAACACCAATACAGACCGGTTCAGAAAATCTTTATTCTATAATGAACCTTCTTTCACCTGAAAGATTTGAAAATGAATGGTCTTTTGATTACATGCTAAGAAAAGATGGTATTTTTATACAACTAGCAAACTGTTTACAAAGAACTTCTTCCACTGTTGAAGATTTTGAAAAAATTCTCGAACAAAATGATTTTGGTTTTCAAGAAGAAAATGAACTCATAGAAGAAATAAAAGAGAATAAAGAAGAGATATTTGCATCTACAGAAAAAAGAATGCAGTATTCTGAAGATTTACGAGGTCAAATTTTTTATAATAATTTATTTAATCGTACAAGACGTAGATTTGTTTTTGATAATACAGCAAAACGTAGACCATTTGCTGTTGAATTCGACTTATCTTCAAATGAAATGGATATTTATAGTCGCGTTACTCAATTGGTGAGAGATATGTCTTTTGGACATACAGAAATATTAACCTTTGCTTTAATTGCTCGTCAAAGGCAAATGGCAAGTTGTTTACCAGCTGCATTTAAAGATTGGAAACAGAAATTTTCTGAACAAGAGATTGTAATTACAGATGATGATTCTTTAGAAACTTCAGAATTTGATATTGATGATGATAATGATGAATCAGAAACATCAAATAAAAATGTATACAGAGATTTAAAACCTTTCTATCAAAAAATTGGAGAAGAGTTTACAGATGTTAGATATGAAGATTTAAAGATACATGACTCTAAATATAATAAATTTTTAGAAAGTATAAAAACATTATTAAGCCAAAATCCAAATGAAAAGATTATAGTATTCTCATTCTTTAGGGGAACAAATGAATATCTTGAAGAAAGATTAAAAGAGGATGGTATTTCTGCAGTAGCAATTAAAGGTGGCATGGGAGTACTAAAAGATGAATTGCTTGAAGAATTTAGAACAAATGAAAATATTAATGTTTTAATTTCTTCAGAAGTAGGCTCAGAAGGTTTGGATCTTCAGTTTGCGAGTGTAGAGTATAATTACGATTTACCTTGGAACCCAATGCGTCTTGAACAAAGAATAGGTCGTATTGATCGTATTGGTCAAAAAGCAGAAGTCCTTCGTATATATAATCTTTGTTCTCAAAATACTGTTGAGGACAAAATACTAGAACGACTTTATGAACGAGTAAAGATTTTTGAAAATTCTATTGGCGATATGGAAGATATTGTAGGTCAGCCAATACAAGACTTGGCTGTAGAAATTTTAGATCCTAATCTGACAGATGAAGATAGAAAGGAAAAAGCAGAACAAAAAATTCAGGTTCTTATAAATCAACGTATGATGAACAATAAACTTGAAGATGAATCTGGCGTATTAAATGAATATAGGGATATGGTTCTTAATTCCATTGAAAGAGCAAAAACTAATATGCGTTGTATTGATATGGATGAACGAGTTTTTGTTATAAAAGATTTTGTGAAAAACTATTATCCAGG
This sequence comes from uncultured Treponema sp., assembly GCA_937892225.1. Taxonomy (GTDB): domain Bacteria; phylum Spirochaetota; class Spirochaetia; order Treponematales; family Treponemataceae; genus Treponema_D. The sequence goes on along the minus strand of CALAUH010000143.1, from coordinate 8,380 downwards.
AACTACTTTTTATCAAACGAAAGATAATCCAGATAACTATGTTATAGGCTTATCAAATGATGCAATATTAGCATATAGAGAATTCAGACGACAAGAGAATGTAGATAAAAGAACTTCCATAGATTCTTCTGCTTCTGGAGAATGTATTTTAGCCTTCCATGTAAACAAAGAAGAGAAAAAGCAAAGAAATGTTGAAATTGCAGATTTGGATCATCCAATTTTTGATTGGATAAAATGGACAATAAATAAAGAACCTGTAAAAACTTCTGGATGTTCAGCTATTTCAATGTCTCCAAATTCATTTATAAAAGAAGGAGAGTACGTATTCTATATCCAAAAATGGCAAAAAGATGGTGTCGAAAAATCTTCAGAATTAAAATATTTTCTGATTTCAAAAAATGATAATACAATTATTGATGAAGATTTAAGTGAAAAAATCATGAATACTGCTATTACAAGAGCTGCTTCATTAGTAAACACTTCTATAAGAATAAATGATTTTGAACCATATTTTAATTCTGCCCAAATATTGATAAATCATGCTTGGAGTAAGTTTGAAGAATTTGAAAAAGATTATCAAAGAAAAAGCAAATTCATATATAATAAACAAGTAGATTTTATGAATTTTACGGCAGATAAAAAGATTGAAACTATAGAAGGCATTATTGAAACATTACGTCTTGAAGGTAAAACCCAAGGGGTAATCAATATGAATAAAAAACGAATAGAAAAAATAAATAGAGAAAGAGAATTAAAATTGAAGGAACTTGAAATCAGTCAGTTCAATGAACCATCACTTATTGATTTAGCAATAGGTATATTGATAGTAGAATAGAGGGAAAAGAATGCCAGCACCAACTTTATCATCTTTTAGAAGACAAACAATATCTAATGTTTTTGTTGGAATTGACTTTGGAACATCATATACAAAAGTTTCTTATAGTTATGCACCGACACAAGTTCCACAAATAGAAACTATAAAATGGGATAATGATTTTTTCAAACAAACAGTTTTATATGTTCAAAATGAAAGATTGTTTTTTGAAAAGCCTGAAGGAGATTTTAAGGAAGTTAAATATTTTAAATATTCTATTATTGAAAAAAAATTGAAAAATACAGCAGAAAAGACTGTAAATAATTTTGAAGAAATGTGTTGCGTTTATTTTTTGGCTCAAGTAATAAAACGTTCCTTAGAAATTATAAAAAGTAATTTAAACATTTCAAATATTGATGATATTAAGGTTTCAATAAATATGGGCGTTCCTCTTGAAAACTTCTATGAAGAAACGAATAAAAATAATAAAGGTTTGTATCAAGACATATTAGAGGATGCCATTTTATTAGCAGGGGGAAGTAGAGTAAAAGTTGAAATACAGGAAATCAAGTTTTAATTTCCAATCTAGATTCTGTTTATTCTGAAATTCTTCAAAAAAAAGCTATATTAAAATGGGACGTACATGTTTATCCTGAATTAGCAGCAGAAATGTTACTGTATCATCAATCAAATTTTGTTGCAGATGGTGTATATGCAATAATTGATGTCGGTGGAGGTACAGTAGATATGGCTTTATTTCAAAAAATAACATCTGAAAATACGAAAAATTCATATATGTACTGTCTGGCACAAAAGGTATTACCATATGGTGTTGAGATTATTCAAGAATCCTCTGATGCTGTTTTTTCAAATCAATTTAAAATTGAATTTTCTGCAATGTTGGTGAATTCAAGAAATTATTTAGATGTAAATTATAGCAATTATTATAAATTAGATGTTTTCTTTTTAGGAGGTGGTGCAAATAATCCTTGGTATGTTTCTAATATAGAATCTACTAGAGAGCGTTTAAGAAATACAATTATTCCGCCATTAAATTTTGCAAGAAGTATTGAAGAATTTATAATTTCTGAAGAAATGTTATTGCAAAAAAATCAACGATTAATTATTTCACAAATGTTGGCTCGTCATCATGATGAAATTGATAGTGTTCGTGGATTTCCAAATTTTTATCAAATTGAAAAAGAAGAGAGATTAAAAAAACAAGAGTTTGATTGGAAAGCAGATTTAGAAGAAAAAGGTGAAAAATATTTGGGGTAAGAAAAAATAAATATGATAAATAATAATGAATTAATACAAGTTTACTTTAATCTTGGACAAGAAAATAGTGACTGGATAAAAAGACCTAAAAGAATAATTATTGATAATACGCCTCTTTTAGAAATATCTCACAAACAAAAATCTACTGAACAGAAAATAAAAGTTTCGAATATATCAACTAAAAAGCAGATTGATAAGGAAGAAGAGAGAATTTTATTAAGAAATATTGATAATATTAAAAAATTTTTAACAAATAGAAAAAAAGAATCTTTTGGTTATTTTTCTTCAAAAGAAGAGTATGCTTTTATAGGAAAATTAGACGCTTTATTAAAAATTATGGATGAAAATAAAGGATATTATAGTCGATATGATTTAGAAGAATGTATAGATGAAATTATTAGAATTAAACAAAGAGTATGGAAAAAAGAACTTGTTGTAAATGAAACAAAAGAAAAAGTAACTTCGTCTATTAATAAATCTAATTTAACAATAAAAGGCCAGATACATTCTAAAAGAGGATTAGAAATTCAAAATAGATTAAAAGAAATTAAAATTGTGATAAAAAGAAAAGACCTGTTGCAAAATGAAAAACAGCAATTGGTAAAAGAATTAATTAAAATGGAACAAGAATTATTATTCAATGAAACAGTATTTACTAAATTTGATAACATTCCAATAAAAATTTCACAGATTGAAAACTATTTAGAAAAATTAAATTATACAGAAACAGAATAAACCGTTACTAGAGTTATTAAAATTATAATTTCAGTCTAAAATGCAATACAGAATAATTTTGTAGGAAAAATTTTCAGAGAAAACTAAGGTAAAAATTAGTATTAAAAAAAGAAAAATTAAAAGTTATTTGTAAGTTTGGATTGTAGTATAATTATTTTATTATGGAAAAACTTTCACTAAATCTTCACAAATTTTTAGATAGAATTGAAAATTATTAAAATCGGGTCTGTAGCTCATCTGGCTAGAGCGCTACAATGGCATTGTAGCGGCAAGGGGTTCAAGTCCCCTCAGCTCCAAAAAATTAAAAAAAAAATCCCGCTCTCATTATTTGCAAGTCTAATATCTTAAATTATAAATACCTTGAAATTATTATGCCATTATTATGGAGGTATTTATGTTAGCACATTCTAATCCAATTCTTAGTTCAGTTATTGAAATTTCTGAAAAAGCTAAAGGTTGCAAACTTGACGAGTTGATTTTAAAAGAACTTGAAAATCCATTAAAGATAGTATCCGAGTTTCTTGAAATTACAACTACTGAAGCTTTATTTTTTGCATTAATTTTTTCTCTTCAAAATCAAGAATATCAAAATGTAAATCTTCATCAGATTGCAGATTATCTGGGTTATCCTTTTTTACATCTTTTGGAATACCGTTATGCCATAGATAAACTTGAACAGAAAAGTCTAATTGAAATAAAAGCTCGAACTAATGTTAGTTCTCATCCAGAAAATAATGGTTATAGTATTCTTGGTAGTGTTAGTAACAGTGTAATAGATGGTGAAAAAGTTTATATTCCTAAAAAAGAAGATTATAATTTGGAAACCGCAATATCTGAAGTAATGTTTATTGCAGATAGTTTTCGCAAAAAGATAATGGACGATATTGAATATAAACGTCAGATTGTAAAATTTGAATCATCCGTTCAGCAAATAGATTTATTTAAGTATATAACAGAAAAATATCCTGATGATTTTGATTCAAGAATGTTACTTTACTATTTTTCTTATACAGTAATTTTTGGTGATGAATATTTTGAAGTTGAGAATAATCAAGATATTTGTGGAGCTTTCTGTTCTTTACCAAGAAATTCATGGATAAAAAGAAGAAGAGCTTTTTACGAGGGAACAGATATTCTGTTAGAAAAAAAATATGTAGAACAATTTTGGCTTGAAAAGGGAAGATCTGAACGACCTTCATTTAGATTTTCAAGAAATGGTATAAAAACCTTTTTTGGAAATGATGCAAAACCATATCTTTATCAAAATGAAAAACCTTCAGAAATGGATAAAATTATAGATACCCTAAAAAAACATTCTTACATATATGAAAATAATACTTCTTTAAATTATAAAAAGCAAAAATTAAAAAACTTTGAAAAAGAATTAGGAAAAATCAGTTATTTTAAAACAATAAAGATTTTAATTCCTGATGAATGTACAAGATGGTTTTATCTGTATTGTGTTCATAATTTTACACAAGGATATTACATTGGACTAACTCATTCTTTGCTGTATATTTATGGGCATAATGAAGAATATTTTCAACAGGTAAGGGCATTTAATGAAGAAAAACATTATTTAATTGAATCTGGGTTATTGGAAATCGATAAAAATGAAAACGTTGAAAGAACAAGTATTGATCTTGGGGATAAATCTATTGAACTTCTATATGGTGAAAATGCTGATATTTATAAACGAAAAAATGTATCAAAAGATGTTTATGAACCGGAAAAATTAAAAGAAAAAGAACTTTTTTATCCTGTATCCATTCAAAATCAAATAGATATGCTTACAGAAAGCTTAGAGCAGGATAACTTAATTTCCATCCAAAACCGACTTGAATCAAAAGGTCTTTCGAAAGGAGTCGCTGTCATTTTTTACGGAGCTCCTGGGACTGGAAAAACTGAATCCGTATATCAAATCGCTAAAAAAACAAACAGAAAAATCCTGCATGTTGATATATCAGAATCTAAATCAATGTGGTTTGGCGAAAGTGAAAAATGTATCAAAAAAATATTCACTAATTATAAGTCGCTTTGTAAATCCTGCAAAAATCATGGAGAAAATACTCCTATCTTACTTTTTAATGAAGCTGATGCCCTTATTTCAAAAAGAGGTTCATTGGAGGGTGGTGGTCCTCGACAGACTGAAAATGCTATGCAGAACATTCTTCTTGAAGAAATGGAAAACCTTGATGGCATTATGATTGCAACAACAAACCTGTGTGAAAATATGGATGCCGCTTTTGAACGCCGTTTTCTGTTTAAAATTAAATATGAAAAACCAAGTATTGAAGCCCGTGGTAAAATCTGGATGAATAAAATGTCTTCTTTGTCAGATGAAGATGCTTATTCCTTAGCTAATCAGTTTGATTTTAGTGGTGGCGAAATAGATAACATTGTCCGTAAATGTGAAATGAATGAAATAATTACAGGTGCAAAACTGGATTATGATAATCTGGTTGGTTTGTGTAAAAACGAACGTTTGGAAAAAGAAGGGGAAAGAAAAATAGGATTTTCTATTTAAACTCATACTTATAAAAAAAACACCCTTCCAGAAAGCGTTATTTAAATTTCATCCGTAGTTCTTGTACGTATATAATTCAATCTGGAAGGGTTAAAACGCTTTATTCTCCAACTAATCCAAGAACAATTGGCGTATACATTGGACCATCGCCTCCAAGGACTACAACTTTTACAGGCCAATTGCCCAATACAGTTACAGCAGCAGATGTTACTTCAGCACGAACTTTCTGGTCTGCATATTTTATGAAATGATATTTCAAGGTAGCAAAAATGCTTGTAGCAGCAGCTGCATATGAAGAGTTACTATTATCTATTTGGAATAAATCAATGTAATAAGCATGTCCTGGTTCCAGTGAACCGCTTGTAAATAAAGCTGCATTATTTTTTGCTTCTTCAATTCCATGATAAACATAACCGGCCGCAATCTCCTGTCCTTTTGCTTCAAGTTTTTTCTCCTTTAGTTCTTTTGCCTCTTTATCAGCCTTTTCTTTTGCCAGTTTTTCAGCTTCCTTTGCAGCTTTTTCTTCTTCAATTTCTGCTAGAGTTCTTAAGTTTTCAACATCATCCAGAACGGGAGTGTATGAATATCCGGTAAAGAAATTACCATCCTGCAGATAACTTAGATAAATAGTGTATCTCTTGTCTCTTTCAATTCTTTCCTGGAAATCAGGATTTTCATTCAGAAAGTTTTTAATATTAACAGAAATCATATCATTTACTTTAAGATATTTTCCTTCGCTTACTGTTATTACTTCCAGTTCACAGCCTGTCAGTTTGAAACCTTTTACACCATGGTGAGCTTTTTCTTCAAAAGAATAGTTTGACCTAATATCCCACGAATAAAATTCTTCATATTCAGTGGGATTAGAATATTGAACTTCATCTGTGGAAGCACAACCAAAGAAAGTACTGATAAGAATTACAGTACCAATAAGACTAATAATTTTTTTCATCTTGATCCTCCAAAATTATTGTTGATTGAAATATAGCAAAGCAGACTTTCATGGAACGAGAGGGTAAATATTTTTTATACACACTCATTATTTGATAGTTTGATGAATTATCTTTAAGGAAAATGGAGGCCTTTATGAATAAAGCTATTAGTTTACTTGGTGGATATATTCCAGTTATTTTTACAGTAATAGGATTTTCGTTAATTTTCATCAGTATTCCTGTTATTGGTATTGAAATAATCATGGGATTGGACATTGCATTTGGAATTGGGATTTGCATCTGGAAATCAACAACAAAAAAATTTACGGTGAAATTTCCAACTATTATCTCTTGTTTTTGTTGTTTTACAATTGGAATGGCAATAACTACAACAAGGACTTTTTTAACAGTTGAATCATATGAAGAACAGATTCCTTTAGTCCGTGTATTAGGAGAAATTATTTGCAAAGAGAATATTGTTTATGGTTTTACATCAACAATTATAATTGGAATATTTCTTTCCTTTTTCTGTTTATGGTTTGCAGGATGTTTCCTTAATGATTCTCGTTCTTCTTTATTTTCACTGGAAAATAAATTGCGTGGTGAAATGTTACAAACTGAATCTGCTTATGAAGATTCCAACATAAAAATTGAAGAAATAAATAAATTTGAGGAGTATTATTTTACACTTGAGTCAGCTGTCAAACTAGTTTCAGATATTTTTAAAACCTTCCTAGCTATTTTTTGTATTGATGTTGCAGGAGGGACATGCCAGGAAATATTTATCCGCGGTATGTTTTGGAAAGACGCTTTGAATAAATATATGATTCTTTCCAGTGGATATTTTATATATCTGTGCATTCCATTAATAATTGTTTCTTTTTCTTTTAGAATTAATGAAAAAAAATATTACACTTGCATTATTTGAGAGTCTCCTTGTTTATATTGTACATATAAACAAGGAGGCAGCTTATGGAAATTGATTCAAAAGATTTTAATTTTCGGGACATTGTTTTTCTAGATGACAGAGTAATTCTTAAATTATTGCAGCAAGCCGATTCGGTAACTCTGGCTAAATCTCTTTATGGGGCTCATGAAATTATTAAGGAGAAGATTTTTCATTGTATGTCATCTTTGGATTGTGCAATGCTTAAGGAAGATATGGAATTTTTAGGCGCTGTCAAAAAAGATGATGTGATTGAAACACAAAATAATGTTTTACAAATCACACTCGCATTATTTGAGAGTCATGTTATACTATTATAAAGGCAAGAGGATAAAAATGCCAGGAAAGAAGAAAGACGAAAAAGAAAGCTTAGCAACATACAGAAGAATTGTTTGGTATGATGAAAGGATTGCCGCAGGAACTTATCCAAATGTAAAAACATTCATGGATAAATGGGAAATATCTGAAGCAACTGTTCACAGGGACCTGGATGCCTTGCGTGATGATTTTGGAGCCGCAGACTTCCTTGAATATGACCGCTTCAAAAAAGGATACTATTACACAAGCCCAACATTCCGAATCCCTGGAATGCTCACTACAGAACGCCAGATTATTTCCGCCCAGCTTATGGCAAATCTTCTTAATATGATTAAGGGAACTCCAGTTTACACTCAGGCAATTGAAGTATTTACAACGCTGTCATCAAATATTGAACAGGACACAAAACTGAATGCCAAGAAACTTTCAAACCGCATCATGTTTTTGGGAATGAATCCAGTAGATATTGATAATGAAACCTGGTCCAAACTTGAAGATGCCATGAGCAAGAACTGTTATATCACTTTTGATTACGAAAGAAAGGGCAACACTTTCAAAGTAACCATGGCTCCTTATCAGCTTATTTACTACAATGGTATGTGGACCTTATACGGTTACAGAACAGATCCTGATTATAAGGGAAACAGATTTTTCAATTTGCCGGTAATTAAAAACATTGAACTTTTGAAAGATACTTTCTCACTGCCAGAAAACTTTTCCTATGAACAGCACGCCATTGGAAACTTTGGCCGCCATATTGGGGAGGAAACTTTCAAGTTCAAACTGAAGATAACTGCTCCATGGGTTGCGGAATATGCACAGACTTATAC
>CALAUH010000142.1 GCA_937892225.1 uncultured Treponema sp. | reverse complement strand
AGCAGAATGACTGATCGCTTCCTCTGCCAACTCTTCCGCGTAACTGATGCAATTGTGACATTCCGAACTTATCTGCATTTTCAATTACCATGCAAGTTGCATTAGGAACGTCGACACCGACTTCTATAACTGTTGTTGCTGCAAGAATATTGATTTTACCTTCATAAAAATCTTTTAATATTTCACTTTGTTTTTCTTCATCAATCTGTGAATGAATTAAAGCACATTTGTATTCTGGATAAACTTTTTTGGAAAGAAATTCAAAACTTCGTTCTGCAGTTTTAGTAGAATTTTCACTGTCAATTGCAGGGTAAACAAAATAAGCCTGTTTCCCTTTTTGCAGTTCTTTTCTTACAGCTTCGTAGGCATTAGATTCATTTCCTTCTTTTACAAGATATGTTTGAATTTCTTTTCGTCCAAGAGGTTTTGTTTTAATTGTAGAAATATCTAAATCACCGAAAAATGTTAATGCAAGGGTTTGTGGAATTGGCGTTGCACTCATCATTAAAAGATGTGGTTCAAAAGTAACACCGCATTTTTCTTCTTTTCGGCCTTTTGCGAGAATTGACTGACGCTGCATAACACCGAATCTATGCTGTTCATCAATTATTGCAAGCTGTAAATCTTTATATTCAACATTATTGGAAAAAAGAGCATGTGTTCCAATCAATATGTCAATTTCTCCCTCTTTTAATGCTTTAAGAAGCTGGGAACGACCGGCACTTTTTATATTTCCTGTAAGAAAAGCAGTCCTTATTCCAAGAAAGCCTAGTAATTTAAAAGTAGTTTCTGCATGTTGTTTTGCAAGAATTTCTGTCGGTGCCATAAATGCACATTGTCCTTTCCAGCTGATGATTCGTAATGCTGCAAATAAAGCACACAAAGTTTTTCCAGAACCAACATCTCCCTGAAGAAGACGTGCCATGGTAAAAGGCGGACGTTTTTGTACGGGAATGCCTCTGTCATATTGATTTAAGATTCTGTTTCGTTCCTGATAACCTTTGTCTATATCACAATTCATTTCGTTAATTACTTTAATTTGATCTTCTGTTAAATCAAAAGGGAGTTTTTCTAAAAATTGTTTTTGTAAGGGAGAAAGTGATTCAATGAACTGTTCTTTTGTGATTAAAGATTTTTCTTCCGTAACTGCTGTGTTTTCGATGTCAGGAATTGAACCTCTGTGTTTTAATGCTCTTTGACAGACTATGTACTGAAAATTATAGAGTTCTTCGAAAGCAAGGGTTTTTCGTGCATTCTCTGCCTGTTCAATATTTTCCGGCTGATGAATAAGGTGGATTGCATTTTGTTTTGATAAAAGATTATGTTTGTTTATTACATCCTGAGGCAATTCATTTTCAATTCCCAATGCATATTGCTGAATAGCCTGTGCAATTGTTTTCTGTAGATTTTTCTGCGTTAATCCTTCTGTAAGCGGATAAATTGGAACAACTTTTGAATCAAGCGGCATTGTATTAAAAATGTCGATAAAACCATTGTTTAAAATACATTGTTCTTTTTTCATTACAGTTGCTTCAAAAGAAGATGATTGTAATGTGTTGTATTTTACATAAAACTGACCGGTAACTGTTATTACAGAATCTGGAATTAAAACTTTTTCTAGAAAGCCACGGTTAAAACAAAGCAGTTCGGCCTGGGCAGTTCCGTCGTCAATTTTGATTTTAAGAGTTTTCATTGAACCGTAACCGAACCATTCCTGTTCAACGACTTTTGCAACTGTGTGAATCTTCTGGACCTGGTTCCACTGTGAAAGAGGAATTTTTTTTGTACGGTCTTCGTAATCACGAGGAAAATATTGTAATAAATCTGAAACAGTAAAAACGTTAATTTTTGCGAGAGTCTTTGTAAGTTGTGGACCGATTCCAGAAATTGTTGAAACCGGTGTTTTTATTTCAGATAATTTCATTTATTAAAAAGGTATTCTTAAACACAATTGTGCTAATTGAGAAAAAAGTAATGTTCCTATTAATAAAAAGGCAAGTAGTACAATCCATGTAATAAGAAGCTGTTTGTCATAGCTAATTGATTTTTTATTAAAGGTAGAAGAAATTTTTGAAGCAAGATTTTGTAAGAATCCGTCGATTGAATACCAGATGGAAGTTGATGATGTCTGGTTTTTATTTACTTTAAGAAAAATCCATCTGATTAATACTAAAAGAAAGAGAATTCCTAATAATGATGAAGCAAGACTCCAGATCATGCTGATTATAGTAGAGAGTATACCGCCAAAAAATATTCTGCCAGTTGTTACAATTCCACCAATAATTGATGAAAGTAAAACTAATATACCGATGGAAATTACTGGTGAAAAATCAAAATATCCGATTCTAAAAAGACCTTTTTTTGAAAAGAAATTCATGTAAGGATCTGTAATTGAACAAACTGCTTTTCCAAACTTAGTAAATTTAGCGCCGGGAAACCATGATAATAAAACATTTATACAGCAAAGAATTGTATAAACTAATAAAACAAAAGATATAAGAGAAAATAGTGTAGCCATTATTCTGTCCAAACCTCTTTAACAAAATTAATATTCTGCAGCTGATTAATAATTTCTTCTGAAGGATTAATACGTAACTGCTCGTTTACTTTTATGACATAAGGATTGTTACCTGTGTCTATATGTAAATATACTGAACAATTGCCTGTTTTATCAAATAAAAAATTCTTTAATTCAGAAACTGCTGCCTGATTTGAGAAATTTGAATCAATAAGAAGATGTACAGACTGAATTGATTTGTTTTCCAGAGAGTTTGCATCTTCCAATGAATCTATTAAGAACGAAGGTGTATCTCGTGATGTATCGACTTTGCCTTTAAATGCATAAATACCTGATTCTTCAATCTGTGATTTTACAGTTTCCCATGTTTTTGGGAAGAATGTTAAATCTATCTGACCGTCATAATCATTTAGTTTTGCGAAAGCCATTCTGTCACCTTTTTTTGTCGTGATTTCATGGATTCCGGAAATCATGCCAAGCGCAATATAAGATTTACCGGCATCTTTCATCTGCCAGAATTTTGTACCGTTTGCAATCATAGCATCTTTTTCTGCTTTAGTTTCTGCTGCGATTCTATTAATGTTGCTTGTGCGTAAAGTTACGGCTCTTTCAAAAGCTTTTTTGTAATCATCTAAAGGATGTCCGCTTACATAACAACCGATACATTCTTTTTCCATATTAAGCTGTTCCATGCGCGGAATGTCACCGACAATTTTGAACTGGTAATCTGAATAAGTTTTTTCTTCATCACCTAAATCGCCGAATAAATCACCTTGACCTTTTTTCTTGTCTTCTAAGATACTTGAAACGTATTCTAGAGATGGTTCAAGGTTCTGGAGAAGAGTTGCACGATTTAATTTAATTCCATTTTCTGCAGGCATATTATCAAATCCGCCTGTTTTAATAAGAACTTCTATGGCTTTTTTGTTTACCAGTGTTTTTTCTCTGCCGTCTTCATCTTTTTCTACAATTGCACCAACTCTTGTAATAAAATCAATGTAAGATTTGTATGGCCCGTTATTAACACGTTCATTTACGATTGCCTGTGCAGCACCTTCGCCCATTCCTTTAATACCTTTAAGACCAAATACAATTCGTCCGTCTACAACGTCAAAAATTACATCAGAACGGTTTACATCCGGAGCGTCTACAGGAATTCCCATTTTTCTTGCTTCTTCAATATAGACTGGAAGTCCGTCTGTACTTGTAATTTCGTTTGTAAGGTTTGCAGCCATAAATTCTGCAGGATAATTTGCCTTAAGGAAACCTGTTCTGTAGGCAAGAACTGAATAAGCTGCGGCATGAGATTTGTTAAATCCGTAACCGGCAAAAGGAATCATGATTTCAAAAATTTCATCAGCATGCTGTTCGGTAAATCCCTGTTTAAGAGCACCTTCAATAAATTCTTTTTTCTTGCCCATTAAAACTTCAGGTTTCTTTTTTCCCATGGCACGACGAAGCATGTCTGCTCCACCAAGAGAGAATCCTGCAATTTTCTGTGAAACCTGCATTACCTGTTCCTGATAAACCATAACACCGTAAGTTTCTTTTAAAATACCTTCCAGACAAGGATCTGGATAGTGAATAGTTTCAGGTTTCCATTTACCGTCAATATAATTCGGAATATAGTCGAGCGGACCTGGACGATACAGGGCATTTAAGGCAACTAATTCTTCTATTCGGCGAGGCTGACACTGACGTAAGATTTTCTGCATACCGGGAGATTCAAACTGGAAAACAGCAACAGAATCACCACGACAGAATAAATCAAAAGTCTTATCATCAGTTTCTGAAACATCTGCCGTACAAAACTCTTCAGCTTCTTTAGATTTATGCTTGTTTATAATATTTTCTGCGTATCGTATAAGAGAAAGTGTTTTTAATCCAAGATAGTCGAACTTTACAAGTCCGCATGGTTCAATAATATCCATTGTGTATTGTACACCAATCTTAGTACCTTCTTTATCTGTGATTGCAA
>CALAUH010000141.1 GCA_937892225.1 uncultured Treponema sp. | reverse complement strand
ATGAATCAACCGGTATTTCCAGATTACACAAACAGCATAATGAATCTTTCCTGTTCATTTTTGAATCATTTTGGCGCACCAGTAAAGCACAACACTTTGCCTTACGTAGATAAAATTCTTGCCAAAGGTTATAAGCATGTAGTTGCAATTTTACTTGATGGATTTGGCGTAAATATTTTAGAAAAACATCTTGAGCCAGAAGCATTTTTACGAAAGCACCTGCTGACTGAATATTCTTCCGTTTTTCCACCAACAACAGTTGCAAGTACAACAAGTATGCTTTCCGGACTTTCACCAGTAGAACACGGATGGCTTGGCTGGGATGTTTATTTTGAGCAGGAAGATAAAACTGTAACTTGCTTTTTCAATACAATTGCAGATACCCAAACTCCTGCGGCATCTTATAATATTCCGCACAAATATTTTCACTACAAAAAGATTGATGAGCAGATTAACGAAGCAAATCCAGACGGTTCGGTAGAAGCTGAAATTGTATTTCCGTTTGGGCCACGTCCTTTTCCAGAAATTGACGATTGGTTTGCAGAAATAAAGAGACATGCTTCTTGTGATAAACGCACATTTACTTACGCTTATTGGGAAAATCCTGATCATAATTTGCATCGCTATGGAACTGAAAGCGAAGAAGTCCACAATGTAATTGCAGATTTGAACGCCCGCATTGAAAAACTCTGTTCTGAACTTTCTGATACAGTTGTATTCATTACAGCAGATCACGGGCACACAGATGTAAATAACGAATGTTATGAAACAGATTTTCCGGAGTTTGCAAAAATGTTTGCTCGTACACCAAGCATTGAACCACGCGGAACAAGCTTTTTTGTAAAAGAAGAATATCTTCAGCCGGCGGAAAATCCAATTTTTGCCCGAGAATTCCAGCGTTTGTTTGGAAATGATTACGTTCTTTTTTCTCGCAAAGAAGTTTTTGAAAAACAGATTTTTGGAACAGGTGAACCAAACAAAAATCTGACAGGAATTGGAGATTATGTTGCAGCTGCAATAGGAAGCAGAACAATTTATCCAACAAAATATATGTATGATAAGGGTTTTAAAAGTCATCATGCAGGTATGACAGAATCAGATATGAAGATTCCGCTTATCTGCTGTGAAAGAAAAATGTAGATTTATTTGAATAATACTGTATTTTTTTTAAATATTTACTTCTAGTCAGAGAGCAGCAGTCATCACCGCTAGCTAGCGTCGCTTGACGTGAAACTCGGCATAGAAACTATCATTCCGAGTTTCACGTCATGCTGCCTGCTGCTCTCTTCCTTCGCGTAAATTTTTAGAATCAATTAAAAACTTATTCAATTAATCCCACTTTTAATATAAATTTAATATAAACGTCTGGCCAGCGTGAAATATAAAAAAAAACAGAGAGGTAGTTTTATGTCTTTAGGAAGTAACATTAAAAAATTTCGGCGCGAGATGGGGCTTACTCAGGAAGAACTTGCGAATATTCTTTGTGTAACTGGTCAGGCTGTGAGCAAATGGGAAAGCGAAAACGGGTTGCCAGATACTGCACAAATTGTACCGCTTGCAAATGCACTCAATGTTTCAACAGATGCACTTTTTGGATTTGCAACAGAAACTTACGACAAAGCGTATGCCCGTCAAATTGATTTTGAAGCAAATACAATTCGTGACACTGGAAATCAAGCGGAAGCTGCAAAAAAATGTGCTGAATTTCTAAATCAAAAATGCGAAGAAAACATTTTCAATTATGGAATTCTGACAAAATATGTTCAGTCAATTGCACATTTGAGCCGCTTTGCCGATGCCAAAGGTGTTGGTGTAAATCTTTTTAAGAATGAACCGGAAAAATGGCAGCAGTTTGTAAAGCTTGCAGAAAATCGTGCGGCACAGGTAATTCGCTATTCTGAAGAAAAAGAATTGATTGAAAAATGCCACTTTGCGCTTGCATGGCTTTACTGGCACCAGCACGATTACGGAAAAGGCCGCGAACATGTAGAAGCACTTCCTTCAATCAGCAGTAACATGCTCCAGGAATCTATAAATTCTTATTATGATTTTATTGAAACCGGATTGGACGGATGGCGAGAATCTGTACGCGGAAATTTCCAGAATTATGTTCGCGCAATCAACAAACAATTTGTTTATACTGCAGAAAGTTCAATGTGGTCAGATTCGCTGGAAAACGTTGAAAAAACTTGTTTCTGGGCAATTTCTGTAATCGATGTGTTCTGTCAGAATGAAAAAATGAAGCCTTTCTGCCAGGGATTCTACCGCGATGTTGTAAAATATCTGTCAGCCGCTTACCTTAGAAACGGAATGCCAGAAAAAGCCGCAGAACAGTGGAATGCTTTAAGGTCTAAAACTGAT
>CALAUH010000140.1 GCA_937892225.1 uncultured Treponema sp. | reverse complement strand
AAATAGAAGATATTAAGGGTGTACAAAAGGAAATTGCATGGGGAAGTCAAATTCGTTCTTATGTTTTCTGTCCTTATACAATGGTTAAAGATCATAGAACAAAATATTCTGTAGGTAATATACAAAATGTAATGGATGGTGATTTGGATGAGTTTATGAATTCTTTCCTTGTAGCTAAATGGAAAGGACTTCCTATGGATTCATCTGAAGATGATGATGAGGAATAATTTTAAAAAAGTATTTTTAGTTTTTAGTTTATTTTCTCTTTTTTCAAGTGCATTTTGTCAGAATCAAACAAACTGGGTTTTAGCGGCACAAAAATTTTCATATAAACAGAATAAACAGGATTCTTTATCAGAGGGGATAACTTTAATGTTCCCTTCAAGAATACTTGAAAAGTTAAGCACAAATCTAACTAGAACTGTAGATGTAAATGAAAAATTAGCACGAAATTTATATTCATTAAAAACTGAAAGAACTTCTTTATTTTTACAGTTATCTGCGGAAGTTAAAAAAAGAGACTCTCTGGTAACAGGTAAATATTCAAAAAAAGAACTCGAAAAAAAAATATATGAATTCGAAGAAAAAATACAAAATATAAGAAAATCTATTGATGAAAATATAGAAAAACAAAAAGAACTTGAAAATCAATATCTTCATCCGGAAGAAAATAAAGATAAAAAGAAAAAATCTTTTTTCCAGTCAGTTTTACCTAAAGAAGAAACAGAAGTTTCTCTAGAAAAAATTAACTTTTATAAAAATGATTATTCTGCTGTTTTTACTCCTTCTGAAAATGTAATTTCATTGGGATATTTAAGCAGTGCTTTTGAAAAAGAAATTGTAAGTAATAATATAAATGCATTGTTAACCGGAAAAATTTCTCAATATGGTGATTATGTTTCTGTAACTGTAGAAATGTATCTTTATCCTGGAGCAAAATTAATTGCGACTGTAACAGAAATCGGTAATCTTAATGACGCAGATTTTATAGCTACAAGTATTGCCCGTGAATTAGCTCCTGCAATTACAAATGCAATGCCTGTAACAATAAAACTTTCGATTATGAATGAATCTCTTGATTCAGAAATAAAGATGTATATCGATGATGTTCTGCAGGCAGAAATACCGGAAAAATTTACAATAGATTCTGGAATTCATTATTTTCAATTTATAGCAGACGGATATGATTCTGTCGGTGCAACATTTGCATTTTTAGGAAACAAATATTACGAAATAAAAGTGTTGCTTAGTAAATCACAACCAATATCGATAAATGTAAAACTAAAGAATCCTGTAGAAGGAAACTTTTATGCAAACGGTCAGACAACAGAAAAATTAAATCAGGAATATTCAAAAATATATGTAAATGGGAAACAGGTTCTTGGTGAATTTATTGTAGATAAAAAGAATAACGGCTTTTTCTATCTTCCGGAAAATGCAATAGAAGATAATGTTACTTTTGAAGTTCCAGTAAATCCTATAAATACAAGTGATTATATTGAAAAACATAGAAGACGAATGTATTTTTCATATAGTATGCTTATAACTAGTTTAATTCCTATGTTTTATATAAAAGGTCAGTATAATTCATATGAAAATGCTTATGCATTGGGTACAGCAGATATTTCTAAAGTCAAAGGATGGAATGCCGCTTCTATTGTTTCGACTAGTGTTACAATAGGATGTGGTGCCTGGTTTATTTATGAATTGGTTCGTTATATGATAAGTGCAGATTCTGTATTACCAAAAGAAGCCTATATAACTGAAGATATGGTTTTACCTTTACCAGAAGAAGAAACTGAAGCAGATATAGATTCAGAAAATCAAATTGAAATAGAATCTGAATCAGATACAGATATAATAGAAAATCAAGAAAATACTAATACTAATGGAGAATTATAAACAATGAAAAAATCTTTCGGTTCTAAATTTAAATCACTTTTTTCAAAAAATAAGATTAATGAAGAATTTTACGATGAATTAACTGATTTACTTGTAGAAGGAGATATTGGAATAAAAACATCATATCTTATTGTAGAAGAATTAGAAGATATCTGTTCAAAAAATAAGATTACTGATCAGGAACAGATAATGCAGGAGTTAAAAAAACTTCTGTTGGCAAATGTAAAATCAATTGATTTAGAAATTAATAAAGATAAACAGAATGTCTGGATGATTCTTGGTGTTAATGGTGTTGGTAAAACAACTTCTGTTGCAAAAATGGCTTTGTATTATAAAAATGAAGGTATAGATAATATTATATTAGCATCAGCAGATACATTTAGAGCAGCTGCAATAGAACAGTTAGCAATGCATGGAGAAAAAGTCGGAGTTCGTGTTGTAAGTCATCAGCATGGTTCTGATCCTTCTGCTGTTGTTTTTGATGCTGCAGATGCATTAAAGGCAAAAGGACCTGGTCTTGTTCTTGCAGATACAGCAGGACGTTTACACAATAAAGATAACCTTGTACATGAACTTCAAAAAATAGATAGAACCTGTCAGTTAAAAGCAGATGAAGGATGTTATAAAAAAATTATTGTAATTGATTCAACAACCGGTCAAAATGCATTAAGACAGGCAGAAGTATTTAATGAAGCAGTCGGTATAGATGCTGTAATTATGACAAAATATGATTCTACTGCTAAAGGTGGAGTTGCCGTGTCTATTGGTAAAGAATTAAATATTCCAGTTGCATTTGTATGTACAGGAGAAAAATATCCTGACATTCAAAAATTTAATGCAGAAGAATATGTAAATGATTTTCTTGGATTATAAGTTTTGAAAAAAGTTTTTTGTTCATGTTTATTATTATTACTATTATGTTCCTGTTCTCATAAAAAAACTGATACAAATCCTTTAGTAGCTGATTTTACTTTTCAGTTATTATTATATAAGGTAAAGGGAGAATGTAGATTATACAATCCAGAAAAATATTATATTCCAGATTCTTTTGTAAATTTAATGATGAAGAATAAAGACGGATTGTATTTAGTAGAAAGCGTATATCCTGAATGCATTGGTGTTATTGATTCGACTGGATTTTATTTAGAAAACTGTGAAGACGGTAACTGGATAGACGGTTTATTAAATGAAATAGAAGAAGAAAAATTCAGTGATACATTAGATTCACTTATCGAACATAATCAGACAATAACAACACCATATTCAGAAAGCAAAGGAGCTCTTGAAACTGTTGAAAAGAGACTTCTTGATTCTAATTTGCGTCTGGAATCAATGGAATATGAAAAAGAAATTTTTATTCCTCAAAAATTAATAGATAATTTTGTTTTTATTAATTCAAATGAAAAGGAAGTAACAAGAAACTTTTTTGATAATTCATATCGATTGATAAAAAAAGAGACATGGAATATTCCTAATGTACAGGAAGCAAAAAAACTTAAGACAGAAGAATATAGTTATAACGGGGACTCAATTAAACCTTATTATAAGATAATTCGTACTGAAAAAGAAATTGTAAAAACTTTTTATACAGAAAACGGTTTACCTGAAATTTCAGAATTTTATGATGATAAGAAAGTGTTACTAAAAACTTTTGAATGGGTTTATGATAATGATGACCGTATTATCTGTGAAACAGAAACTGATGTAAAAGAAGCTTTTGTTAAAAAACAAAATTACAGTTATAATCAGAATGAAGATATTTCTCCAGATTATGAATATTATGAAAATAATGAATTAAGATTAAAGACTGTATATACAGATAAAGGAACTTATGTTACTAAAATCTTTTTTGAAGATGATTTTACTGTAACGACATATTATGTAAATAACAAAAAGATTAAAGAAGAGTATAGAGAGAAAGATATAATCATAAGAGAAAAAAATTATGAATAAAAAGATTTCATTTTTTAATAATTTACAATGGATTACAGAAGTTTCTAATAGATTTGCCAGAGTAGACCAAAAAGGACGTTCTGCAGCAACATCAAAACTTGCAACTTTAGGGATTTGTTTTGGTGTTATGACATTAATTGTTGTTATGAGCGTTATGAATGGTTTTCAAATGACATTTATCGATGCCATAATGGAAGTTTCATCTTATCATATAAGAGTAAGTGAACTTGATGATAGTAAAGAATTAGACTTATACGAAATATGTAAAAAAAATAAAAATGTATTATCAGTTACGAATTTTTATGAAGCACAGACTTTAATGACAGGTAATGGAGAAAGAGAACAGGCTGCTATTATACGTGCTGTAGATCCAAGTATTTTCTGGACTGATGAAGGCTTTAGAAATGAGTTAAAAATGATTTCAGGTTCATTTACACTGGAAGATAATTCAATTGTTTTAGGTGCAACTCTTGCAAGAAAATTAGGGGTAAGAGTAGGTGATCAAATTAATCTGTTTGTTTTAAGTGGTAGTGATGATGTAGATTTAATTTCATCAGATAGAATCTTTACAGTAAGAGGATTGTTTTCTACAGGTTATTCAGAAATTAATAATTCATATTCATTTATAAGTTTATCTGACGGATATAAATATTTTGGTCAGGATGCAAAAATGATATATGGAATTAAGCTTAAAGATTCTAATGCAGATATGCATACTATTACTGCTTTACAAAAAAATATTTCTGACTGTAAATATGAATCATGGCGTGAATTTAATAAAACTTTCTTTGGTGCATTAAGAATAGAAAAAAATATGCTTTTAATTTTAGTAGCAATAATATTCCTTGTAGTAGGTATAAATATTTATAATGGTATGCGCCGTCTGGTATTTGAACGCCGTAATGAAATTGCTATTTTATCTGCAATAGGAGCTTCGTCTGGCAGTATAAAATCAATATTTATAATGCGAGGTTTTACCACAGGTTTAATTGGTGCTTTTGCCGGTGTTGTACTTGGATTATTAATAAGTGTTAATACAGAATTTGTCTTTAATGCAGCATCTGCCATAATGTATTGGTTTCAATATTTTGTTACTGCAATTTTTGAACCTGAGAATCTGGCATTTGTACATGAAAATTCGATTTATGCAGTTTATGCATCAATTAATGCAAGAGTGATTTTTTCAGAAGTAATTATGATAACTTTATTTGGAATTGCATCACCTTTGTTTGCATCATGGGCTGCCAGTAAAAATGTTTTGAAATTAACAGTTGCGGAGGTTCTTCACGATGAATAATATAATTGAAATTAAAAACTTGGAAAAAACTTATATAACTGACAGCGAAAAACTTACTATCTTAAAAGATCTAAATCTTACTGTAGAACAGGGCAAAAAGATTGTCATAGTTGGTGAAAGCGGAAGCGGTAAAAGTACATTGTTAAACGTTATTGGTGGAATAGATACAATTTCTAAAGGACAGGTAAAGGCCGGACAATGGATAGTAAATAATCTTGATGAAGAACAGATAGCAGAATATCGTTCGAAATTTTTAGGATTAATTTTCCAGTTTCATTATCTTTTAAAGGATTTTACTGCACTGGAAAATGTATATATGCCTGCATTAATAGCCGGTATTTCTAAAAAAGATGCTATTGAAAAAGCAAGTCAGTTACTTGAAGATGTTGGTATAAAAGACAGAATGAATCATTTACCGTCAGAATTGTCTGGTGGTGAACGACAGAGAGTTGCTGTTGCACGTTCTTTAATAAATAATCCAGAATTAATTTTAGCAGATGAACCGACTGGAAATCTTGATCCTGCCAATGCAGTTATGATTGGAGACTTGTTATTCTCGATGGTAGAAAAATATCAGAAGACTTTACTGTTAGTTACACATGATATTAATATTGCTAAAAAAGGTGATATAGCTTATTCAATTAAAAATGGTAAATTACAACCGGTAAATTTACGGGGCTAAAAAATGACATTAAAATCATCTTTGAAATTTGCTAAAAGTTTAATTTTCCCAAAAACAGAAAAAAAATCTTCTGCAAGAAGAAGTCTTTTTGGTGCATTATTATGTATTGGTTTAAGTATAATACCATTAATTGTTGTCTTATCTATTACTAATGGAATGATAGACGGTATGACAGAAAGAATTATCGGACTTTCTTCAAGTCATATTCAGGCATATGTTTCACCGGCAATTATAGAAGTTCAGGATTCTGAATTATATACAGATTTTTCAAATTCTTTTTTAGATTACGAAGAAGTTTTAGCAACATATCCGGAAGTTGAAATTACTGCTTTGGCTACAGCAAATAAATATAGAACTGGAGCTCAGGTAAGAGCTATGCCAAAATCAATTTTCAGCCAGAATGAATATTTTAAGAATCTGTTTTCTGTTGTAGAAGGTTCAATCGATGAATATTGTAATGATGAAAATGAAAATGCAAAAGTTACAATTATCGGTCAGAAACTTGCAGAAATTCTAAACATTCATGCTGGAGATACTTTAAGAATAATCACTACTAAAAAAAATAATGATATGCTTATTCCAAAATTAACATCTTTTAAAGTATGTGCAGTTGTATCATCTGGATATCAGGAACTTGATGCTTTATGGGTTTTCGTGCCTCTGGAAACAGCATATTCTTATTTATCATTAAATAATGCAAGTTATAAAATAATGCTTCAGACACAAGATGCTTTTGCTCCAGATTTAGTAAGAATACAATCAAAATTACAGAGAGAACATGGAATAGAAGCAAATTTCTACAGATGGGATCAGGTTCATCAAAATGAATTTCAGAATTTTTCATCTACAAAAGTAATGCTTGTTTTTATTATGATTTTAATAGTTCTTGTTGCAAGTATAAATGTTTCTTCTGCAATTGTTATGCTTGTTATGGAACGAAAAAAAGAGATTGCAATTTTGAAAAGCATTGGTGCAAGTCCTTCTGGAATTACATTATCATTTTTACTGGCAGGAATGGCATGTGGATGCGGCGGTGTTTTAATCGGTTTACCAATTGGTTTACTTGCTTCTGTAAATGCAAATCAATTAATTAAGTTTGTCGAAAAAATTGTGAATTATATTTCTAAATTTATTTATCTGTTAAAAGGAACCCCGTTAGATGAGATTTCTTCAATCAATTTAATGGATCCGGCATATTATTTACAGAATATTCCATTAAGCATTCCGTTTACACAAATTTTCTTAGTTTCTGCATTAACAATTTTACTTTCTTTAATTGTAAGTTTAATTCCAGCAGTTAAAGCGGGTAGAGAAAAACCTCTCGAAATTTTAAGAAAAGTTTAAAAGAATTTGAAAATTTGACGTGCTAAAAAAGGTCGTTTTTGCCGATAATTTAAAGACAATATTTATTTAAATTTGGGGTTATCATGAAGAATTTTTCTCCACGGGCAAAAGAGATTATCGCTGTTTTAGCACAAGATGAAGCAAGAAAATTAGGAAGTAAACAGCTTTTACCAGAGCACATTGTTTTGTCAATTTTAAAAATGAAACAGTGTTTAGGATATTCTGTTTTTGCTAAATTAGTTTTAGATCCAGATGATTTAGAAAAATTCTTAGAAAAGTTTTTTGCTGTAGAATCAAAAAATCCGACCCTTGATGTTCTTCCTGTAAGTAGAAGATATCAGCAGATGTTAGATATTGCAGATATTGAAGCAAATGCCTTACATAATGATTATATTGGTACTGAACATCTTTTACTTGCTGCTATAAGAGAAGAAGGCAGTATTACAGCAAGATTTTTTACATCATCTGATTATACTATTATGGATGCACGTTTTGTTGTTATGGAATTACAGGAACAGCAGGCATCTTCAATAAGACAGCAGCGTACAGAAAATCTTGTTGATACAGTTTTTAGAAGTTTATTTGGTGATGAAGAAAATAAAAATTTATTTTCTACTTTTGAAGAAAAGAAACAGATTCCACAGGATAAATCTAAAGAAAAAAATAAAGTTTTGTTTTTATCAGAATATAGTCGTGATTTAACAAAACTTGCCAGAGAAAATAAATGTGATCCTGTTGTTGGAAGAGAAAAAGAAATTCATAGAATTATTCAGATTTTATCTCGTCGTACAAAGAATAATCCTGTACTTACTGGTGAACCAGGCGTTGGAAAAACAGCGATAGTAGAAGGTCTTGCTCAAAAGATTGCTTCTGGAAATGTACCTTCTGACTTGCTTAAAAAAAGAATTCTTTCATTAGATTTAGCAGCTTTAGTTGCCGGTACAAAATATCGTGGTGAATTTGAAGAAAGAATGACTAAGCTTTTAAAAGAATTAAAAGAAAATCCAGATATTATTTTATTTATAGATGAATTGCATACAATTATTGGTGCTGGTGGTAATGAAGGAACAATGGATGCTTCTAATATTATGAAGCCTTCTTTATCTCGCGGTGAAATTCAGATTATTGGTGCAACTACAACAAAAGAATATACAAAACATATTGAAAAAGATATGGCTTTGGAAAGAAGATTCCAGGTTGTAAAAGTTGAAGAACCATCTATTGATGAAACAGAAAATATTCTTGAAGGAATAAAAGAAAAATATGAAAAATATCATAATGTTATTTATTCAAGTGATGTAATTCCTTCTATCGTAAAATTGTCAAAAAGATATATTCCGGAAAAGGTATTACCTGATAAAGCAATTGATATTTTAGATGAAGCTGGAGCTGCTAAAAAAATTCAGGAAGAAGAACAGCCTTCAGAACTTACAGAAATTGAACAGAAAAAAAGAGAACTTGAACTTGAAAAGAAAAATCTTTTAGAAAATCAGGATTATGATAATGCAATCAAGGTTCGAGATAAAGTAATAGATTTAAAACGAAAATTATCGATGTATTCAGAAATCTGGAATCAAAGTGGTAATCCTACAAAGGTTGTAAATTCCAGTGATATTGAAAAAATCATCAGTGATATGACTGGTATTCCAATTGAACATATGACTTCTTCTGAAACAGATAGAATCATCAATATGGAAAAAGAATTACATAATACAGTTATTGGTCAGGAAGATGCTGTCAGTTTAATTTCTGGTGCAATCAGACGAAGCAGGGCAGGTATTTCTTCTCCAAAACATCCTGTCGGTTCATTTATTTTCTTAGGACCTACTGGTGTTGGTAAAACACAACTTGCAAAAGCTCTTGCAAAATATTTGTTTGGTTCAGAAGAATCTTTAATCAGAATTGATATGTCTGATTATATGGAAAAACATAATGCAAGCAGATTAATCGGTGCTCCTCCAGGATATGTCGGTTATGAAGAAGGTGGTGTTCTTACAGAAAAAGTTCGTCGTCATCCTTATTCAGTTGTATTACTTGATGAAATTGAAAAAGCTCATCCTGATATTTTTAATTTACTGTTGCAGTTATTAGAAGAAGGTGAACTTTGTGATAATTTAGGACACGTTGTTAATTTTAGAAATACTGTTATCATTATGACAAGTAATGCAGGTGCAAGACAGATTACCAGTGAAGGTAAAGTTGGTTTTGGACTTCAGGAAGGTGTTCTTGATTATAATGAAATAAAATCTAGTGCGATGAATGAGTTAAAGAAATTATTAAATCCAGAACTTATTAATCGTATAGATGATGTAATTGTATTTAATGCTCTTAGTAAAAAAGAAGTTTCTAAGATTCTTGATATTCAAATAAATGAATTAGCTCAGAGACTTGAAGATAAAAATATTTTTATTGATATTAAACCAAAGGCTAAAGAATATCTTATTGAACATGGTTATAATCCTGCAATGGGTGCTAGACCAATGAGAAGATTAATTCGTAAAGAAATTGAAGATCCTTTATCAATAGAAATTTTACAGAATAAAGATCCTTTAAATAATTGTGTAAGTATTGAATGTTCTAATGATAAATTAAAGATTAAATTGATAAAAAAAGATAAATTGAATAATCAGGAAGAGATTACAGTTTCTCAAAAGAGGTATGTATGAAAAAAATATTTTTGATTTTGCTTTCCTGTTGTGCACTTTTTAGTATTTGTAATGCGGAAGAAATTAGAGTCGGTGTATTGAACGGTCCTAGTTGTATTCCTGTCGCAAATATGATGCAAAATACAAAGAAAATAAAAAATGCAAAATTAAGTTTTGAAAAATTTGCTGATGCACAGGCTTTATTACCAAAATTAATTAAAAAAGAAATTGATGTAGGTTTTTTACCTGTAAATGTTGCTGCAAAAGTTTACAATTCAACTAATAATTCGATTGTATGTTGTGCCATAACTGGAAATGGAAATATTTCACTTATAACTAAAGATAAATCTGTAAAATCAATTTATGATTTAAAAGGAAAAAAAGTTTATGTAGCAGGACAGGGGGCAACACCTGAATATATGTTCAGATATCTTTTAAAAGAAAATGATATTGAACAGGATACATCTAATGGAGTAACTTTAGATTTTTCTATTCCTACTGCCCAATTAGTTGCAGAATTAATTTCGGGTAAAATTGAATATGCTGTAGTTCCAGAACCTTTTTCAACAATTGCAATGACTAAATCTAAAGATGTTCAAAAACCAATAGATTTTCAGAAAATATATTCAACTATTAAAGGTGAAAAAGAAATTTATCCGTTTACTGTAATGGTTTGTACTCAGGAATTTGCATTAAATCATAGAGAAATATTAGATGCTTTTTTAGTTCAATATGAAAAATCTTATAAATGGACAATAAAAAATCCAAAACTTGCTGGAATTATTTGTGAAAATGTTGAATTAGGTTTAGCTGCAGATATTGTAAATAAAGCAATTCCTGTTTCAAATTATGTTTTTGTAAAATCAAAAGATTCAAAAGCAAAACTTGAAGAATTATTAAATATTTTTATTCAAAATAATCCTGAATCAATTGGTAATAAACTTCCAGACGAAGGATTTTATCTGTCGTTATAGTTAGAAAATGAATAAAAAAATAAAAAAGAATATTGCATATTTAAGTTCATTATTTTTTATTTTATTACTTTGGATAATTTTATCTAAAGTAATAAAATCATCTTTAATATTACCTGGCCCGATTTTAGTTTTTAAATCCATTATAAAACTTAGTTTAAAAAAAAGTTTCTGGTTAAATTTTTTGTATACTTTTGTGCGTGTCTTAGTTTCTTTTTTAATATCAGTAATTCTAGGAACTTTAATCGGATTTTTAGCCGGTGTAAATGATTTTATAAAAGACTTTGTAAAATTACCATTATCCATAATTAGAGTTACTCCGGTTTTATCAATTATTTTAATCACTTTATTCTGGTTTAAATCTTCTACAGTTCCAGTCTTTGTTTCAGTATTAATGACTTTACCAATTATGATAACATCGGTAACTTCCGGATTTTCTTCTTGTGATGAAAATCTGCTTCAAATGTCGAAAGTTTTTAATTTTTCAAAAATACAGATTTTAAAATATATAAAGATTCCAAATGCAGTTCCATATTTTTTTACAGGATCACTTTCTGTTTTTGGATTAACTTGGAAAGTTGTAATTGCAGGCGAAATCATAAGTTTACCAAAACGAGCTTTGGGAACAATAATGCAGCAGGATAATTATCATCTTGAAACATCAAACGTAATTGCAGAAACTTTAATTTTAATCCTAATAAGTTTTATTCTGGAAAGAATATTTGAAGTTGTAATAAATAAAATAATATTAAAGAGAAAATAATGGAATTAATTAGAATTGAAAATTTAAATATTACTCAAAATGAAAATATTCTTTTTAAAAACTTTAATTTGACTTTAAATGAAAAAGAAATAATTGGAATTTATGCACCAACTGGAAAAGGTAAAACAACTTTATTAAATTATATTGCTGATACAAATAAAAAAGAAAGTAATCTTAAAATTAATGGAACTATAATCAAATCTGATGATATAAAAATCTCTTATGTATTTCAGGAACCCAGATTAATATCTGATTGTAATGTTTTAAAAAATGTTACGCTTGCTTTAGAAAATATTTATACAAAAAATGAATCAAAGGATAAAGCAACTGAAATTTTAAAATCAGTGGATTTAGAAGGCAAAATAAATAATAATGTTACAAAATTAAGCGGAGGAGAAAAGCAGAGGGTTTCAATAGCCAGAGCTTTTGTTTATCCATCGAATGTTTTATTAATGGACGAACCGTTTCAATCACAAGATAAAGAAAAAACAAAAAAATTATTAGCATTAACTAAAGAAATAGTTGAACTGCAGAATAGAAGTTGTATAATTGTAAGTCATAATATTGATGAATTAAAATATTTAACAGATAATATTCTTACAGAAAAAGATTTTATTTCAGAATAAAAACTTTTGGAGGCATAAATGATAAAAGAATTTTTACCTTATGAAACAGTTAGAAATAATGCATTAAAACTTGCAAATAAAATTTATAAAGACGGTTTTGTTCCAGATGTAATTTATTGTTCATTGCGTGGTGGAGCTTATATGGCAAATGTAATCAGCGAATATTTTAAGATTATCTGTCGTATAAATAAATTTCATCCGGTTTTATATGCAGGGGTTGTTGCCCGTTCATATTCAGATGTAGCTCAACATACTAAAGTTTTTATTGACGGATGGACTTATCCTCCTGAAAATTTACGTCCAGGTGATAAAATTTTACTTGTTGATGATATTTTTGATTCTGGAAGAACAATTAATTCACTTGTAGAAACTTTAATGAATTCAAGAGGAATTCCCCGTGATGATATAAAAGTTGTTGTTCATGATTACAAATATTTTACATATTATAAAGAACAGCTTCCAATTCAACCGGATTATTACTGTAGAAAATTTGAAATTAATTCACCAGAAGAAAACAGATGGATTCATTATTTAAGTCATGAATTAGTTGGACTTACAAAAGAAGAATTGAAAAAATATTATTTTGATGCAGATCCTGAATTAAAAGATGTATTAGATCCATTTTTAGGTTTATAAATGATGGAAACAAAGATTCTTAGCGTTGGTTTTGATGAAGCAGGACGAGGCCCGCTGGCAGGACCTGTAAGTGCCGCATGTGTTATTTTACCGGATGATTTTCCTTTTGAAATTTTAAATGATTCAAAAAAACTTTCTGAAAAAAAAAGGGAAACAGCAGAAGTAATTATTAAAGAAAAAGCTGTATGGGGAATTGGTCTTGTTGATAATGCTACAATAGATAGAATTAATATTTTAGAAGCCAGTATGCTTGCTATGAAAATTGCTTTTGATAATATGAATGTTAAATTAAAAGACTGGCTTAAAAATAATAATATTGATTCTTATAAATTAGCTGGAATTACAGATGGGAATAGATGTCCGGATGTTCCAATTGAATGTATTGCTGAACCTAAAGCTGACGGTAAATATTTTCCTGTAATGGCAGCATCTATTCTTGCTAAAACATGCAGGGACAGAATCATGATAGAAATGGATAAAAAATATCCCGAATATGGATATGCAAAACATAAAGGATATCCAACTCGGGATCATAAAGAAATTTGTAATAAAATTGGACCATCTCCAATTCAAAGATTGTCTTTTAAATACTAGTTGTTTTCTTCTGTTTCTTCAGTTGTTTTTTTGCTGACAACATGAATTCTACCAGTCTTTTTTACTTCTTCAGATTTTTTGTCCTGTTTAACAACGTATTTCTTTTTATTTGAACCGTACTTTGCTTCTTTAGCAGCTTTCTTTTCTTTAGCAGCTTTTTGTCTGGACTTTCTATCTTTTTCAACGAATTCTAAAGATTTTTCCATTCCCTGTAAAAATTTCTGCATATCATCTGCAAAGATTGCTATCTGATGTCTGTCTTGTTCTGTACCATCTCTATTTTTACTTTCTACTATTTGAAGGAAAACGTCTCCGGTTCTATTTTCTTTAACATTAAAAAAATAAGAACGATTATCAAGATAGACTTGAGTAGTAAAAAGTTCACCTCTAGCGCCCATTTCGTGCTCCCATAATAAAATATTAATCACTTAAAAAAATAACATATTAAATATTTATTTTCAAGAAGTTTTATTTATTAAAAGTTGAATTTACATCACTTACTTCTTTTAATAAATTTTTAACAGCTTCTTCTGTTGTTAAAGGCCCAAAACTGAACCTTACAGAAGTTTCTCTTAATGAAGAATCGACATGCATTGCTTCTAAAACTGGCCGTGAATTTTTTTTGGAAGAACATGCGCTTCCTGTAGAAATATAAATCCCTTTTGAATCTAAAGCACGAAGCATAACGTTTCCAGGAATGTTTTTAAATGCAGCCTGTACTACAAAAGGAGAGAATAATTGTGGTGATGTTAATCTTCCTTCCGGTATGATTGTACATCCTTTAAGATTAGAAAGTTCTTTTACAAAATCATTACATATTCTGCTGTAATTTCTGTAAAAATCATTTTCTGTCTGATTTATATAATATTTTTCAAGACAGTAAGAAAAAGCAAGGGCTCCTAGAACATTTTCAGTTCCGCTTCTAATTCCATTTTCCTGTCCGCCGCCTTTTAAAAAAGGTTCGAATTTATCTTTTGAATAAAAAATTCCAATTCCTCTAGGTCCGCAGATTTTGTGTGAACTTAAACTTGCACTGTCAATTCCTTCATAAGAAAGATTCAGTGGAATTTTACCGGCGGCCTGAACACAATCAATATGCAGCTTTGGTTTTCGTTTATCTTTTGCCCAGTTTTTAATTACGTCTGCAATTTCGTAAACAGGTTGAATAATTCCTGTTTCATTATTTACAGCCATTATACAAACAAGCATTGTATCTTGAGTTAAATGTTTTTCTACAGTTTCCGGTGTTATTATACCAAGATTATCTGATGGTAATGAAACAACGTTCCAGCCGCATTTTGATAAAGCATTTGCCTGTTCTCTAATTGCTGGATGTTCTATTGAACTTATTAAGACTGTCCCTTTAGAAGGTTTTGCAAGCATACTTAAAATTGGAATCTGATCTCCTTCTGTTCCGCCTGATGTAAAATAAATTGTATCAGTTTTTACGTTTAAAGCTTTTGCACATCGTTCACGTGCTTCTTCTAAAATTTTTTTTGCCTGTTTTCCACATTCATGTGTACTTGAAGGATTTGCCCAATTTTCACTAGTAATATCAACTGCTTTCTGTAAAATTTCTTTATCTATCGGACTTGTCGCAGCCCAGTCAAAATATTTGTTTATATCAATCATTTTTTATTCCGAGTTTTATTTTAAAATTGAAAGAATGTCTTTATCATCTGTTTGTTCAATTATTATGTCATTTATATTTTTAGGTAAAATCAAAGTGATTTTATCATTTGTATTTTTTTTATCTTTATGCATAATAGATAAAATTCTTTCTCCAAATCCGCCGCCTCTTACCTGTTCAGGAATTGCTTCGGTATTCCATTCGTAGATTTGTAAAATTTCAAAAATTGAATTTCTAAAATTTTCAAGACAGTATCCTTTTTTAAGACTTAGTTCAGCTGCACGACCAATTCCCCATGCAACTGCCTGTCCGTGAGTAATTGCGCCTAAACCTATTACTGTTTCCAAGGCATGTGCGAAAGTATGACCAAGATTTAATAATCTTCGTTCGTTTTGTTCTGTAAAATCTTTTTCAACAATTTCTGCTTTTGCTTTTACACATTTTCTGATAATTAAATTCATTGGATTTTGGTCACGATTTAAGATTTTTTCAGAATCATTTTTAAGAGTTTCAAAAAGTTCATTGTCAAAAAGTACAGCAGTTTTAAAAATTTCTGCTAGTCCAGATTTATACTGATCATTTGATATGTATTGAATGAATTCAGGCCAGCAGTAAATCTTAGATGCAGCATAGAATGTTCCAATCATATTTTTATATGATTCAATGTTAATTGCTGTTTTTCCACCGATAGATGCATCTACCATACAAAGAAGGGTAGTAGGTACAAATTGAACTTCTATTCCACGTTTAAAAATTGATGCTGCAAATGCTGTAATATCACAAACGACTCCACCGCCAATTGCAATAAAACAATCTTTACGTGAAAAATTTCCTTCTAATGCAAGATTTATAATTGTTTTTATACTTTCAAAATTCTTGTAAGGTTCACCTGAACCGAGAATAAGGAGCTTATCATTCCCACAAGTGTCATCTTCGAAACAGGAAATAAAATCATTCATTATTTCAAGACTTGCAACATTTCCGTCTGTAATAAAAAGTCTTTTCTGAGATTCATTTTTTCCAGGTTTAAGTATATTAATTAAATCTGGTTTTTCCTGATAAAATTCAATTGTTGTATTATTTTCTGAACTTGAATTAAAAGGATAGTTAATTGTTAATATATCATTCATATTAGAGATATATTAATACTTTTCATCCATTTCGTTAAGTTGTTTGATATTTTTTTCTATTCTTGCAATTTCTCTATTCAGCATTTTTTCATAGTCTAATTCACCTGTAAAAATTCTTTCTCTTTCATCTTCCCAGTTTTGTTTTGCTGTGATTGTTAAAAAATAGAAAGATGGCGCATTAGCTTTTTCATACCAGACTTTTGCTTCTTTCCAGTAATATAAACCTGCTTTATAGCATGAAAGTGCTTTATCTAAATTGCGTAAATATTGTTCTTTAAATGGAGCATCGTAAAAATAAATTTTATATTTATCATAAGTGCGTCCAAGTCTTATGTGCTGTTCTATTAATTTAAGATTAATATGCATCTGGAAAAGATATCTGTATTTTTCCCATTGTTTTTCATCAGTTATTTTAAAATCGACAAACTGTGGATTACAGAAATCTGCCTGAACTGCTTTTTCCAGCCAGTAAATATTTTCCATGCAATCATCTGGATACTGTTGATAATGAACATGATATAACCGGTAATAATCTTCTTTATATTTAACCATGTAGGCATTGGCATTTATAAGAGGTAAAGAGAATAAGATTATAGATAAAATTAATTTAATAACCGATTTTTTCACATTTTATTTATCGGATATTTTTTTTTCTGTTTTAGTTTTTTATTCTAAAATTGATTTTATTTTTTCTTCTATTTCTTCAATAGATTTTGCTGCATCAATACGAATTATTTTCATCTGGCAGTCTTTGTCATTTTCATATTTTTTTATTACATTTTCATATTCTGATGCAATCTTTTTTTGTTTTTCCAGATTTTCGTAAATTTCTTTTTTTTCATTTCTTGAATTTACGCGTTTTAATGATATTTCAGGATTTATTTCGAAATAAAAAAGATATTCTGGTAAAGGAAAATTTGAATTAACGAATTCAGCTGTTTCTCTGGCACCACCGCTAGACTGATAAGCAAGACTTGAAAAGAAATATCGGTCACTAATAACGGTTTTTCCTTTATTAATTTGTTCAATAATTCCGTCTTTTCCGTAGATATGTTCGCATCTGTCTGCAGCAAATAAAAAAGCATTAGTTTTTTCATCAACTGAAAATTCACCGCCAAGCATTTGTCTTAAAAATTTACCTGTTGGTAAGCCTGTAGGTTCTGCTGTTAAAAAATATTTTTCTTTATTGCTGTTATAAAGTCTGTTTACCTGGGTAGAAGGCCCGCTTCCGTCAATTCCTTCGAAAACTATAAAATTCTTTAATATCATAAATTGATTATAAAAAAAATCATAAAAAAATTCTATTAAGTATAAATATTCTCTTATTCTTTTTTACTGTATTAAGAAGCATTTTTCTGTTATAATTATAAAGTTATAATTGGGTGTATTGTCGGTAAATGAAAAAGATATCGGTAGTTACAAAAATTTGTATATCAGTTTTTCTCGTTTTATGTGTTTCTATAATTGCTGTTTCTAAGCCAATTTATGATAAACTCGAAACAACAGTTACAAAATATACAGGAGAATTGAAATCATTTGTAAAAGATTTTACCGGTCTTGATTTTTCATATAAATCACTTTCACCATCAATTTTATCATCATTTTATTTAAAAAATATTCAGTTTACGAATGATGATAGTGATATTGTCTTAAGTATAAAAAAGACTCGAGTTAAATATAGTTTAAAACAGTTATTTAAGGGGAATATTACAGATTTTGTCAGAAGTGTTTCAATTAATGGTACAAATGTTGATATTCAAAAAGTTTTGGATGTTGTACAGACAATAAAAGAAAAACTGCCGGAAAAAGAAGATAAAAATGATTTTGAAATCAAAGAAATTTTTAAGTTCATTCCTCCTTCAATTAACATTAATAATACTTCTGTTGTTTATGATGAAAAACGTGTAAATTTAAAAGCTGAATTAAAATATATTTCATTGGTAAACTCAAAAAGAAAGGGTAATGCAGAAGTAACAATTAAAGGTAAGACAGACGTATTAATCAAACAGAATAAAATGAAATTTTCAGGTAAGATTAATGCAAATGGAACAATTGAAAAAGATATAGAAAATTCATCTCTGATTTGTAAGGTTGCAGATGTTACCAACGGACAGTTCAAAATTAATAAGCTTACTTTCCTTTCTACATTTAAAGAAAATAATATTGAAGTTCATACAGTTCAGGCTGTTAATCCTTTTTATGTAAAAGCTAATTATAATTTAGATACAAATTATTTTAATGCAAATGTAAAAACAGAAAATTTAAAGCCTTTGACAATAATTTCTCCAGTTTCTAAAAAAGGCGGAATTAATATTTTAAGAAATTTCCATATGACTTTGAATGCAGATTACTGGTATGACGTTCCGACTCATAAAATGCAGTACACTTCTAAAGGAAATGTTTTTGTTCCGGATGAAATTATTTATCAAACTGCAAATGTTGATTATGCTTTAAAAGGTGATGATAAATATATTGAAGTTTCAAAATTTGATGTAAACGGACCATCATGTGTTGCAAATGCGGAATTAGATTTTATTTTCAGATCATTTAAATTAAATGGTTTTATAAGTATTCCGCAGTTTACATTAAAGAATGAAACTGTCCTTTCCAGTGATTTTTATTTTGATCCTTTGGAAAAGGGTTTTATGGCATTTAGTCCTCAGGTAGCTATTGGTCAGAAAACTTTAACAGCGTTACAGGCAACTGTAAATCCACGTTTAGATTCTTATGATTTTGAAGTTGAAGTTTCTGATTATTCTAAATCAGATTTACTTGAGCCTGGAGAAATTAAGATAGACGGTAGTTTTATTTCAAGATCGAAATATTTACAAAGTTCTATCTCAATGAACAGTTTGTCTGTTTCAAGTGTATTGGAAATAGCAAAAGAATTTGTATCAGAAGAAAGAAAGAATACTATAGAAACTGTATCCAATTTTGCAGAACCATATATCTTTACAGGTGATGCTTATGTTTCTACAGATTTAAAATCATTATCATATAATATACCTTACGTTGTCGTTGCCAACTCTAAGAAAGATAATCAGTATTTATTCTTAGGATTAGATGGTAATGAACAGTCGGTACAGTTAAATCACTTTGACTTGATTTTAGGAAAAACTGCACTTAATGCAACTGCATCTTTAGAAATAATGCCAGATACAAAAGATATGTTTTTCCTTGTTGATGTAATGTCTGCATCAGTTCCATATCATTTTAGCGGAAGTATTATGAAAGAACTTATTACTCTTTCTGGTGATTATGGAACAGATATTCAGTTAAGATTAAAAGATAATAAAATTAATGGAAATGTTCTTATCGGTAATCTTCCTCTTGTTTTTGGAGATATAGGATTAATTACTTCTTTAGACTGTGGTTTTGATTATTCGAAAGATAAAGGTCCGGATATTAATTTAAATAGATTAGAAATAGAAAAAAATGATGCAACTGCTTTAGTTAATCCAAAACTTGTTATTACAGGACGCGGAAATCAATATGGCGGACAATTAAGTTCTATAACTTATACAGATTTATATTCAGTTCTAGAAGGTTCTGCAGATTTAATGATAAATATTAATGATAAAATTTTTGATTCTGCAGAATTAAAACTGGCTGTTGAAAATACAATTACAGATGAAGCAATTAAAATAAATGCGTCTGTTACAAATCCGGAACAGAAAGAATTAAATTCAAAAACGCTTAAAGAAAATCTGTTTGTAAACGGTTCTTTAGATATTCATCATTTCAGTTTAAGCAGATTTACTCAGGTTAAAAATGCAAACAATGAAATTACTGCAAATCTAAATGTTTCTGGAACTCTTAATAAACCTTATGCATCTGTTGATATTGAAAAAATGGCATTTTTATTTGGAAATAATCTTTTAATGATAAGTGGAAATGCCTTGCTTGATAATAAAACTTTATCTGTAAAAA
Source organism: uncultured Treponema sp. (assembly GCA_937892225.1). Taxonomy (GTDB): domain Bacteria; phylum Spirochaetota; class Spirochaetia; order Treponematales; family Treponemataceae; genus Treponema_D. The sequence continues at coordinate 6,761 of CALAUH010000140.1, read as the reverse complement.
ACTTCCAGGTTCATTATCCAACTTTTGATGTTAAAGATATCGAAGGTGTAGCTTCATTAGAAAATATGTCTGGTAAGTTTAATGCTTCTTTTGAAATTGACAATGTTTTTGATGAAGTTCTGTTTAAAATTCCATTTACTGTAAAAGTTTTCGATTCTGTTATGTCGGAAGGAAAATTGATTCCTGAATCAACAATGGTAAATATTTCTGCAGATAAGATTGAAGGAAAATATATGAAAAAAAATCCTGGTTTTGATTTATCTGCTGTTTGTACAAAAGAATTAATTTCACTTTTCTCTTCTGATAACTTAGGACTTGTAGGAACATTTATTCCATCTTCTGGAGAAATTCAGGCATCTTTAAGTTCAACAGATATGCTTACTGCAAATATTACTGGAAATATAAAAAGAGATAAGGTTGATTTAAGACTTATTAATTTGAATGCAAATCTACAGAAAATAATGTCTTATATAAATCTTGATGAACAGTTCCTTTTAACTTCAGGTTATTTAAAAGGATATTTAAATATGGGTGGTAATTTTGATACTCCTGAATTTAAAGGAGTTTTATCTATTGCAAATCCAAAATTCTATCTTCCATCAGTTTTGAAAAATGAAATATCTACAAATAAAATAATGATTGTAGCAACAAATAATGAGATTCTTGTTCGTAATGATGTTTATACTGTAAAAAATGTGCCTAAATTTAATTTTGGCGGAAAAGTATTTTTGAACAAGTGGAGTATAGATAATTTTGAAGCAAATCTTTCTACTGTTGAAAAACAGACTCTTCCATTAAAATTGACAAGCAAATATATCAATATAAATGGTGATGTTACTTGTAATTTAAAACTTTTTGGTGAAAAAAATCTGTGGGATATTTCCGGTGATGTTTTCGGTGATGAAATTGAAATTGTTTCTAACGTAAAAGATATTGCAAGTCTTGCAGGTGGAAATCCAATTTTGGATGAAGATCAGATTGTTTATTATAGAACAAATTTAAATGTTACTTTGGGAACACATGCAATCTTGAATTTTGATCCATTCTTACGTTGTATTTTTGTTCCAAATACAAATATTACAATTAATGTTGATACAGAATCAAAACAATATAAAATTGATGGTAAACTTGATTTAAAATCTGGAGATGTATCTTGGTTAAACAGAAACTTCTATATAAAACAGGGAAGTATTAAGTTTAATCCTTCTGAAATTGCAAATCCGCAGATTTCTTTAAGAGCAGAAACTAGGGAAAAAGATGAAAACGGTGAATCAATACAGATTATTCTTATTGCAGATAATCAGTATCTTCTAGATTTTAATCCAAAATTCTCTTCAATACCGGCTAAATCAGAAAAAGAAATTAGAGCTTTGCTTGGTCAGATTGTTTTAGGTGATTCAGATTCAATTAGTGATGTTGTAGTTACTACTGGTGATTATTTATTACAATCTTTAGTCTTTAGAGGTGTAGAAAATAAGTTGCGTGATTTTATGAATTTTGATATATTTTCGTTACGTACAAATGTTTTGCAAAATACAGTAAATATGAGTTCATCCGGATTATTTAACTATGATGATATTTCACTTGGTAACTTTTTGGATAACTCAACTGTTTATATAGGTAAGTACCTGGGAAATGCATTGTATGTTGATGCAATGGTTCATTTCTCTTTTGAAAATGGTAATGTAAACGATCCTGCAAAAGCAAAAGGATTTAATATTCAGCCGGAATTTGGATTAGAGCTGGAACTTCCAATTGCGAATATAAGATGGAACATGGCACCTGATATAGATGCTTTAATGAATAATCAATTTGTTCCATCAACATCAGTTTCGTTATCATGGACATTTTCTTTTTAGGATTTACTTAAAAAATAGATTGTATAAAAGTTAATAGGAGATTTTATGCGTCGTCGTTGGTTTTCATTTTTCTTTTTTTCTGTAATCACACTTTTTAGTGTTGTTGCACAGGAAGAAGAAGATAGCAATTGGTTTTGGAATAAAAATATTTCTAAAATTGAATTTAATGGTTTAAATACAGTTAGAAAATCAGAATTAGTTGGTGTTGTAAGTTCATTTATTGGTGAACCTTTTTCTGAGCAAGTTTATTCAGATTTAGTAGATAAATTATATGCTCTTGAATTATTTGATGATATTGTTCCTTATGCAGAACATGATAAGAAAAACCAGAATAATGTTATTGTAAAATTTCAGGTAACTGAAAAACCTTTAATTACATCTATATCATTTTCTGGAAACGTAGAAATAAGAAACAGTGAATTAAGAGATACAATAAAATGTAAAACTTCAGATATTTATAATGAAACAAAAGTTCTTTTAGACGAAAGACTTATTCGAGATCATTATATTGAAAAAGGTTATACAAATGCAAAAGTAGAGCATAAAGTCGAAAATAAAGACGGAAAAATTGAAATCACTTTTAAAATTAATGAAGGTTCAAATACTGTAATTCGCGAAATTCATTTCCAGGGAAATACGATTATTTCTGAACGTGCATTGAAAGGAAAACTTACCCTTAAAGAAGTTGGTTTTATGAGAAACGGTGCATATCAGGTTGCAACTTTGGAATATGATAAACGTTTAATTTTAAAATATTATCAGGATAATGGTTATATTGATGCAAATATTCTTGAAGTAAAAATTGATAAAGAATATAATGAAGAAAAACGACGTACAGAACTTATAATTACATATATTATTCAGGAAGGTTCTCAGTATATTTATGCCGGAATTTCTTTTGAAGGAAATAAGATTTTCGGTACTAAAGAATTAATGGATTTACAGAAATTAAAAGTTGGTTCAATTTTTAATGGTACTAAATTCCAGGAAGACCTTGTAGCAGTTCAATCTCTTTATATGGAAAACGGATATATGGCTACAGCAATTAATCCTATTCCATCAAAAGATGCAAATAAGAAAGAAATATCTTACAGAGTACAGATTAAAGAAAGTACAAGAAGTCATATTGAAAATATCATTATTAAAGGAAATAACAAAACAAAAGAATATGTTATTAAACGTGAACTTCCAGTAAAAGAAGGTGATGTTTTCTCTAGAGAAAAATTGATTTCTGGTATCCGAAATCTTTATAACTTACAGTATTTTTCGAATGTAATTCCAGATGTTCAGGCAGGTTCAGAACAGGATTTAGTTGATGTAGTATTCTCTGTAGAAGAGCAGTCAACAATTACATTAAATGCCGGTGTAACTTTCTCTGGTGTAACAGAACCAAATGATCTTCCGGTTTCCATTTATACAAAGTTTGAAAATTCAAATATGTTTGGTGAAGGAAAATCTGGTTCTGTAAACTTAGCTTTAGCAAAAAATGAACAGACACTTGATTTGGCATATTCTCAAAGATGGATTGGAGATTTACCGATTTCTTATTCACAGTCTTTATCATTCTCTCATAAAAAATCTCAGGCACAGATAAATCATTTTGGACCAGATTTGTATTTGGATCAGTATAATTATTATACAGAATATGATGCAATCACTGCTGGTTTAGGAACATCTTTTGGTAGACGATGGACACCTAATTTTGCAATTATTACAGCAAGTGGTGGACTTTCTAATTCTATTACACATTATAGTTATGATGAAAATATCTTTGTTCCAACAGATTTAGGTTTATCTTTATTTGCAAACAGATGGGGTGTATTAAACAGTTTATGGGGAAATCTTTCTTTAGATAACCGTGATATTGCTTATGATCCAACTAAAGGATGGTTTGCAAGTCAGAGATTAAGCTGGTATGGTCTTATTCCAGGATTAGAAAAAGAATTCTTCTTACGTGGTGATACTAAATTAGAAGGATACTTAAAATTATTTGACTGGCAGGTAACAGAAAAATATAAATTACAGGCAGTACTTGCAGGTATAACAACATTTAGCGGACTTTTACCTGTAGGAAATTCTACTATCAGTGAATCAAATAGACTTTATATTGACGGTATGTTTAATGGTAGAGGTTGGGTTGAATTATATCGTAATTCAAATGCAAAAGGTCAGGCAATGTGGAGTACTAACTTAGAACTTAGAATTCCAGTTGTCCCAAACATTCTTGGTATAGATTTGTTTAATGATATAGTTGTTGTAAAACCAACTGTACAGGAAATGTTTACAAGTTTAAAAGCAGAAGATTTTTACTTTAGTTTTGGTCCTGGTTTAAAATTACTTCTTCCACAATTACCATTGCATTTTATGTTCACATTCCGTTATCATGTAGAAGATGGAAAATTGAAGATGGCAGAAAATCCATATCAATTTGTACTTTCATTTAATGTTGTAAATAGATAAAATATATTTTAAGAGGATAAAAAATGAAGAAAATTAATAAGCTAATTATTTCAATTTTAACAGTTTTCTCAGCAATTACTTTTAATGGATTTTCACAACAGATTACAAAATTCGCTGTTGTAGATACTTCTAAAGTTTACAGTGCATATTATAAGAATTCTGCACCAGTTAGAAATTACGAAAAAAAGAAGGAAGAATTTCAGGCAGAAATTAACAGACGTACTGAAGAATTACGTAATTTAAAACAGAAAAAAATTGAATATGATAAAAATGGTGATTCAGCAAGTGCTCAGAGAATGTCTGCTGAAATTACTAAAAAGACAGAGTATCTTGTAGAATATACAAATGCAAAAAATGTTGAATTGGAAACTATGTTTTCTAATTTAAAAAGTTCTGATGAATTCTATAAAAAATTGTACAAAACTTTAGCAAGAGTTGCAGAAAGTGGTGGATACAGTATGATTTTGAGTTTACAGGAATCCAACGGAATTTTATGGTACAGCACTTCTGTTGATGTTACTGACGAAGTAATTTCTGAACTTGGATTATAATGGCTCAAGAAGAAACTCTTACACCGATGATGGTTCAATACCAGTCGGTGAAGAAACAATATAAAGAAGAAGTAGTTTTTTTCAGATTAGGTGACTTCTACGAAATGTTTAATGATGATGCCGTAGAAGTCTCTCGTCTTTTAAATTTAACTTTAACTCATAGAGCAGGGCAGCCAATGTGTGGTATTCCATATCATGCTGCTAAAATTTATATAGCACGTCTTTTAAGATTAGGTAAAAAAATTGTAATTTGTGAACAGGTTGGAGAAATCCCTCGTGGCGGTAAAGGAATAACTGAAAGAAAAGTTGTAGAAATTATTACTCCTGGTACTGCAGTTGAATCAGAATATCTTGAAGGTTATAAAGCAAATTATCTGGCTTCTTTATCAATAATAAAAGGTCGTGCTGGTTTTGCTTTTATTGATGTTACAACAGGTTCGTTTAAGGCAACTTCTTGGCCTGCAAATAAAATGTATGAAAATTTTTCAAAGGAATTAAATCGTGCATCTCCTAGAGAATTTTTATTACCATTATCTTTAAAAAACAATAAAGATATTCAAAGTGCATTAAGTTCACATACAAATATTGCAATTTCATATTATCCTGACTGGGATTTTAATTATGATTTGTCTTTAAAGCTATTAAAAAATCAATTTAATGTAGTCTCTTTAAAACCATTTGGACTTGATGATAATGCAGCTGAAATAGTTCCTGCAGGATTTTTATTAGATTATTTAGCAAAGACAACAAATTCAAATTTATTACATATAAAAAATATTTCTGTTTATTCAGATAATGAATATTTAATGCTTGATGATTCATCAAGACGTAATCTTGAAATAACAGAAAATATGTTTGATGGAACAATGCAGTTTACTTTAATAGACTGTTTAAATTATTGTAAAACTGCAATGGGAAGCCGTTGTTTACGAAACTGGCTTTTATTTCCATTAACAAATTTATCACAGATTGAAGACAGACAGAATAGAATAACAACTTTTTATAAAGATAGAGATTTATTAACAAAAATTAGAAATGATTTATCATCAATTCTGGATATAGAAAGACTTGCCGGAAGAATTGCAATGGATAAAGCTCATCCTAAAGATTTACAGGCATTAAAACAAAGTCTTTCTACATGGGTGAATGTAAAAAATTATTTAAATCAATATGATTTTTCTTTTGTTTCTTCAGATATTTCTGTGAAAATAATTGAATTAATTAATAATTCAATTTTAGATGAGCCTTCTACATCTTTAACAGAAGGTGGAATCATAAAACCAAACTGGTCAGAAGATTTAGATCACTGGAGAAATATTCACGATAATTTTAATAAAGTTTTATTTTTATCTGGAATGATTAAATCTTCATCCATTTTCATTAAATATCCTATACCTGTACATTCTGGACAAGCCCCAAAAGGATTATTAAAAGAAAACATTCTAGGTGATAATTCTGGAAAACTAAATCCACAATCTGGACAAGCATAATTGCAACTATATAATTTAGGTTTATCTCCAACAACATCTATTAAAACTATATTTTCAGCATGCTTTAAGGCAATTTCTACTGATTCTGTTAATCTGCTTATTATATCAGGCTTTACGACTAATCTATCAACTATTAATTCTATATCATGTTTTTTCTTTCTATCCATATTGATATCATCTGTTAATTCATAAGTGATTGTAGAAGTATTTAATTCCAAACCTAATCCAGTTAATATTTCTCCAATATTTTTAACTTTTTCTTTTTTAAAGAAACATAAAGCCACACCAACAACAGCAATCAAAGCAAAATAGCTAGAAAATGGAATTGATGACATAGAGGCCAATAAGCCTGTAACGGTTGTTCCTAAATAGGCACCTAAGATAACGCACAAGCCTTGAAC
>CALAUH010000139.1 GCA_937892225.1 uncultured Treponema sp. | reverse complement strand
CGCCTGGGTGCAGTACTGTGGCCTTCCCAGCGATAAATACTATGAACTGGGCAAAAAGTATCTGCCTGACGGCTCCTGCGGCGTTGTCTCCTTCGGAGTAAAGGGCGGAAGAGAAAGCGCAATGAAGTTCATGGATTCGTTAAAGCTTGCCGCAATAGTCGTCCATGTCGCCGACGCGAGAACGAGCGTTCTTCATCCGGCAAGCACAACCCACAGACAGCTCACCGACGAACAGCTCATCCTCAAGAGAAACATTCCCGAAGGTAATGAATGCTACGAAGCAGCAAAAGACCTTGCCTCCAACGGATGCAAGCTCATCTTTGCCGACAGCTTCGGCCATGAAACCTACCTCCTCAAGGCAGCTAAGGAATTCCCGGAAGTTGAATTCTGCCATGCAACCGGTACTATGGCTCACACCGAAGGCCTTGCTAACTTCCACAACGCATTTGCTGCTATTTATGAAGGCAGATATCTTGCTGGTATCGCTGCTGGTATGAAATTAAATGAAATGATCGCTAATGGTGATTTCACTGCAGAAGAAGCTAAAATTGGTTATGTTGAACTTGGCGGCGTTCATCCTAATCCTCTTTCGGATCTTGTTTATAAAGGAATTGATATTGTAAAAAAAGAAAATATTGATTTTATTCTTGCGGTTGGCGGTGGTTCTACTATCGACAGTTCTAAAGCTATTGCTATGGGTAGCTGTTATGATGGCGATTTCTGGGATTTTTATGCTGGTAAGGCTAATCCTAAGAAGGCGCTTCCTGTTGGAACAATTTTGACTATTGCGGCTGCAGGTTCAGAAGGTTCTCCTGATACTGTTATTACCAAAAAAGAAGGGATGATTAAACGTGGCTATGGTAATGATATTCTTCGTCCTCGTTTTTCAATTTTGAATCCAGCCCTTACTCAAACTTTACCTCCTTATCAGACTGCATGTGGTGCTACTGATATTATGGCTCACGTTTGCGAGCGTTATTTTACTAATACTAAAAATGTAGAAACTACCGACCGTCTTTGTGAAGCTGTTCTTCTTGCAATGATTAATGAAACTCCTAAGGTAATTAAAAATCCTGATGATTATGAAGCTCGTGCAAACATTATGTGGGCGGGTATGGTTGCTCATAATAATATTGTTGGTGTTGGCCGCGACCAGGATTGGAACAGTCATGGAATTGAACATGAACTTTCTGGTATGTACGATTGTGCTCATGGGGCAGGGCTAGCTGTAATTATGCCTGCCTGGATGACTTTTGTTTACAAACATGATGTTATGCGTTTTGCTCAGTGGGCAACTCGTGTCTGGGGCTGTAAGATGGATTTTTCTAATCCTGAAAAAACTGCTTTGGAAGGTATTGCGGCATTTAAATCTTTCTTAAAATCTATTGGTATGCCTTCCACTTTGGCTGAAGTTGGCGGTAAAGAAAAAGATATTCCTCAGCTTGTAAAGAACTTTGGTTTAAAAGAAGGTGAAAAAACTGGCGGTTTTGTAAAATTGTCTAGTAATGATATCGCTGAGATTTATAAATTAGCATTGTAATAGAAAAAATAGCCACAGATGAACACGGATAAACACAGATAGAAAAGAAACAGGGATGAATAAGATACAAAAGATGAATATGAAACAGGATGTGGAGGATTAGAATGATAAAAGGTGGAGTGGTAAATTTCTACGGATTTTCTTTCATTTAGAAGTTTCTTATTCAATTTTTATCCTTTCTATCATTTTTATCCCTGTTTATTATATCTGCGAAATCTGCGTGACACTTTTATCTGTACTATCTGTGTGAATCTGTTTTCATCTGTGGCTAATAAAAAATTAGGAGATTTTATGAAAGTTTTATTTATTGGTGGAACTGGGACTATTTCTATGGCAATATCTAAGCTTGTTTTACAGAAGGGCTGGGAATTATGGCTTATAAATCGTGGAAACCGTAATAATGTTTGTGGGCTTGAAAAGGCGCATTTTATTACTGTTGATGTAAATGATGAAGTTGCAATGAAAACTGCTCTTGAAGGAATGCATTTTGATGTTGCCTGCGATTTTATTGGGTTTGTTCCGTCACAGGTTGAGCGCGATTATAGAATCTTAAAGGATAAAGTAAATCAGTTTATGTACATCAGTTCGGCATCGGCCTATCAAAAACCTTGTGGAAATTATCTTATCAGTGAAAAAACTCCGCTTGCAAATCCTTATTGGGAATATTCTAGAAATAAAATTGCGTGTGAAGATTTTTTGATGTCTAAATACCGCGACGAAGGTTTTCCAATCACTATTATCCGTCCAAGTCATACTTATGATGAACGTTCGGTTCCGCTTGGTGTTCATGGTGACAAAGGCAGCTGGCAGGTTGTAAAACGAATTAAAGAAGGTAAACCGGTTATTATTCATGGGGATGGAACTAGTTTATGGACTATTACGCACAATTCGGATTTTGCAAAGGGTTTTGTTGGTCTGATGGGAAATATTCATGCAATTGGAGAAGCGGTTCAGATTATGAGTGATGAATCGGTTACATGGAATCAGATTTATAAATGTATTGCTGATTATTTTGGCGTTAAATTGAATCCGGTGTATTTTTCATCAACTTATCTTGCATCTCACAGTAATTATGATTTTACTGGCAGTCTGATTGGTGATAAGGCTAATTCTGTTGTGTTTGACTGTTCAAAATTAAAATCGCTTGTTCCGTCTTTTGTTGCAACTAAACGTGCGGATGAAGGAATCAGGGAAACGCTTGATTATGTTATGAGTCATAAAGAATGTCAGGTGGAAGATGTGGAATTTGATAAGTGGTGTGACGAGATAATTAAGAAAATTAAATAGCCACAGATGAACACGGATAAACACAGATAAAGTGTGAAACGGGGATGAAGAGGATGGATAGGATATTTAAGGATTAATGCGCAATTAAGTGTCACGCAGATTACGCTGATGAACGCTGATAATATTTTAGAGGAATTGCCACACGGATTGGAAAAAACTACGTTTTTTCTTTAAATAATATCGCTATCGGCTGTAAGCTATACGCTATAAGCTATCGGCTATACGCTATCTGTGTGAATCTGTGTTCATCTGTGGCTAATAAAAATCAGGAGTTTTATTATGTTTGATGTTAAAGGAAAATGGGCGCTGGTTACTGGTGCTAATCGTGGAATTGGGTATAGAATTGCTGTTTTTATGGCAAAAAAGGGATGTAATTTGATTTTGCATTCCCGCTCGCTCGAACATACTTCTAAAGTGCTTCAGGAAGTCCGCTCGCTTGGTGTACAAGCTTTTGATGTTGCGGCTGAACTTTCTAATCCGGTTGAAGTTCAAAAAATGATTGATACAATCAACAAATCTGGAAAGCCTGTTGATATTCTTTTTAATGATGCGGGCGTTCAGGTTGCTTACCGTGTTGAATATTATAAAACTCCGGTTGAAGATTATGTAAAAAGTTTTTATATCAACACAATTGCTCCAATGATGCTTTGTTATGAATTTATTCCAAAGATGATTGAACGTGGATATGGACGTGTAATCAATACTACAAGTGGTATTCGTAATGAACCTGAACAGGCTGGTTATTCTGCAAGTAAGGCAGCACTTGATAAAGTTACATCCGACTTGGCAGGTAAACTTGACGGTACAGATGTTATTATCAATCTTGCTGATCCTGGCTGGTGCAGAACAGATTTAGGCGGTCCAAATGCTCCAAATGATCCTGACAGTGTAATTCCAGGAATTGTTGTGGGTGCCTTTGTTGATGATAAAATCAGTGGACGCTGGCTTGGTGCACAGGATTTTGCAGGTATGACTTTGGATGCGGCTGTAGAAAAAGCTAAAAGTTATAAGCAGCTTTTTAAGTAAATTTACAATTTTTGTTTATGGTAATTTATATGTTTTATCATAGTCTATATATTTATTTTGATTAAAATCATAATCTTTACCATAAACACGAATTTTATCTTCATCAAAAATAAAATCTTTATTAATAGAAATATCTTCTAAATTTTTATCAAAAAAACTTTGAGAAAATGATATACATTCTGAAAAAATTATACTTAGATTTTCAGAAGAAACTGCTATCAAATAAACATCAGTAGTTGCCATTCCCAAAGAAGAATTATTTCCAATCGTATATAAAATTTTTTTATTATCATAAGAATATTCATGAAAAACCATTGGTGTATAATTACTTAATGCAAAATTAATATTTTCTATAGATTTTGATTTTTTATTATAAATAAGAAAAACAAAACTTTGCTGTTTCTGATACTCTTTTGGACATATATAATTAATAAAAACTCTTTTTTTATCTAATTCAATAATATTAATAATTCTAAAATTATCGTTTATTAAACAATCTAATACAAATTCATTTTTCTTCTTTTCGTATATATTAATATTTTTTTTAGAAAAAATTGAATCGAGTTTATCTGTAATTTTTTTAATCATCTTTTTATCAGAATAAAACGCTATGTCTTTTGAATTTAAATTTTTATCTTCTGTTACTAATTCATCAATTTTTTTATTTGTTACATCCAATTCAACTTGAGCAAAACAATTTCCAAAAAACATCAAAATAAGACAAATATAAATAAATAATTTTTTCATTTCCACTACCACTATAATTTATAAATTACATTATAAAAATACTATAAATACCAACAAAAAACCATATCAATTTCAAAGCTTTGACTACACAGAATGTTTTTCCCTCTCCAAATACGTAGGTCTTGGATCCGAAATCCTAGAATAAAAATTTTACTATTTTAAAAAACATGTTATAATATTCCTTATAGAAGCAACTATTAGAGATGAGTTTATACTGAGGTTGCTATGGACTTAAACTTAGGTACCATTTCTCTTTCTCCTGATATTCTTACAAAATCTAACATTGGACTTTGGGCATTTGAACTAGACGAGAATTGTAAGCCTCGCATGTATGTTAACAATACAATGCTCGAGTTATTAGGACTTACAAAACAAATTTCTCCAGAAGATACATATCATGCATGGTATGATAATATTGATTCATCAAGTTATGAATTAGTAGAAAAAACCGTTAAAAAAATGAAAGCGGGAGAACATGCAGAAGTTCAATATCCCTGGAAACATCCGAACGGCCAGATTATGTATGTGCGCTGCGGAGGTGCACGAAACTTTTCTTATACAAAAGGAATCCGTATAGAAGGATACCATCAAAATGTAACTGAAATTGTTCACTATCAGCAGGAATCAATTGAAAAAACAAAAAAACTTTCTTCTTACAATACAATTTTGGATTCAATTTCAGAAGACTACGAAACAATTTTAAATATAGATTTAGCAACCGGTGAACAAATAGTATTTAAAAATCTTGATGAAAAAGCCGCTCCGTACAGTTTAGACGGCTTAAACTTTTTTGAAACAATCAACAAATATGTTATTAATCACATTGTAGAAGAAGATAAAAAACGATTTAAAGAATCCATCAAACCAGAATTAATAGCCGCTAAAATTTCTACAGGCGAACCATATTTTGTAAACTACAAAGATAATCATCATAAAAAAATAAGATGGATGCAACTCAAATTTATAAAAAACATTAATGATATAAACAAAAACTCCTGCATCGTAAGTTTTAGAAACGTTACACAAGACCATCTTGAAGAAGAAAAGAAAATTGAAGAAAATGCCGTTATCTCTGGACTTGCAGAAGATTTTAATCATGTAACATATATTGATTTAATCAACGAAACTGATACAGTCTATAAAAATACAAGCAAATTTTTCAAAAATAAAAAAATAAAAAATTTAAATTACAAAGAAAGACTTAAATATTATGTTGATAATTACGTTTATTCCGAAGACAAAGAAAAATTTATTAACAATACATCGCAAGATACAATCATACCGAATGTAAAGAAAGGAAATCCTTATTATGTAAATTTCCGCATTGTTGATAATAACGAAATTCATTATGAACAGATAAAATATGTTCCACACATACAGGATGGAAAACTGGTCGGCATAGTTTCCGGTTATCATAATGTTGATATAGAACATAAAAAAATGATTGAATCAGAACAAATTCATACAACGCTTTCTAAAATTGCCGAAAGTTTTATGGTTGTAATCTACGCTGATCTTACCCGGGATTTTATTAGAACTTGTTTTGTCTCTAAAGAAATTAAACGAAAATTTAAAAATCTTAATGCTGATGATAATACAAAATACACAAAAAGCGTTTACAGTTACCTGAGTAAATATGCCAGTGATGAAGATTCTGACCGTTTAAAACTACTGGCAAGTCCAAAATATGTAACTGAACAATTTAAAACTAAAAATTCTTTTTCTTTTAACTTTACAGATATTTACGAAACAAATCGAAAAACATACTCAATTGAATTTATAAAGGCAAATAAAGAAGGAACCGCCGCAATCATCTGTGGTAGTGATATCACAGAAATTATTAATCAGACAAAACAGACAAAAGAGATGGAAGCTCAATTGGAAAATTATTCCATCATTTCTTCTCTTGCAAGTGACTTTGAATATGTAGCTTACATTGATTCAACTAAAAACGAAATGATAACATATCGAGAAAGCAAAGAATTTCTTGAAATTGAAAATTCATTTAATCCAAATCTGGAATCAAAATATAAATTTGATCTTCTTCTAAAAAAAGTTGTATATGAAAAAGATTTCGAATCATTTTTAAAATATACAAACAGAAAACTTGTTTTAAAAGCCCTGAAACAATCTCATTCTTACCAGTTTGATAGCCGTTTTTTAATCAACGGAAAAATCAAAGTATTTAGAACAAAATTTTCAAGAGCAAGTGATAAAACCAACAACGTTGTAATCGGTATTTTTGATATAGACAAACAGATTCGAACTGAGTCAGAAAATCTTTCTATAATTTCAGCTTTAAGTGATAACTTTGCATATGTCGGTATTATTGATGTAAACGAAACAAGTATAAAAACTATTCATTCTACAGAAAGTTCAAAAAAATTCTTAAACATACTTAATAAAAAGAACAATAATTTTATAGAAATAAGAAATAAAATTGCATTATTAATACACCCGGATGATATAAAAAGCTTCCTTGAAAATGCACGTCCTTCCAGAATTCTTGCTGCTTTACGAAAAGAAGGCACTTACAAACTGGACACACGTTTTATAATCAACGGAAAAGAACGTTATTATAGAATTAAATTTACAAATACAGATAAAAATTCTAAAAATATTGTAATCGGTTTTTTGGATGTAGATGAACAGGTTCGAAAAGAAATGGCAAAAGGTGAAGCTGTCGGTTTAAAACGTGCACAGTCATTTGCCGATGCATTCTTAAAATCTTACGTTTCTGCCTACTATATTAATCTAAAAGACGGATCTTTAATAGTTTACCATCAGGATGATTATCTTAAGATTGATTACAACAGTTCAAAAAATTATCTTACACCGTTAATCGCATATATCAATAAAAATGTTTATGAAGAAGACAGAAAAAAGATGCTCGAAGCTGTACTTCCTCTTTATATTAAAAAGCGTCTTAAGACAGAAGAAAAATTTTCTGTTTATATGCGTGATATTTCCGGTTCCAGAATCAAGTGGCTTCGTTTTGATGTAAACCGCGGTATAGATGCTGACCATGCAGGTATTTCATTTACCGACGTATCTGACAAAATGGAAGAAGATGAAAAAATCAGATTCCAGATGGAAACACAGCAGAAAGAATTAGAATCCGCTCTGATAATGGCACAAAGTGCTAACCGTGCAAAAACAACTTTCTTAAACAATATGTCTCATGATATCAGAACGCCTATGAATGCAATTATCGGTTTTACAAAACTGGCAGATTCTCATATCAACAATAAAACACAGGTAAAAGATTATCTTAAAAAAATACAACAGTCTTCTGATCACCTTCTTTCTTTAATCAATGACATTCTTGATATGAGTAGAATCGAATCAGGAAAAATGAATTTTGTTAATCGGGAAGAAAATCTTACAAACATAATTCACAGTTTAAAAAATATTGTTGTAGCCGACATCCATGCCAAACAGTTAAGTTTTTACATTGATACAGTTGATATTAAAAATGAAACAATCTTCTGTGACAAACTTCGATTAAATCAGGTATTACTGAATTTATTATCAAATGCGATAAAATATACACCAACAGGTGGAAATATAAGCTTAAGAATTACACAAAAACGTTCAAACGTACCAGAAATCGGTAAATATGAATTCCGTGTAAAAGACAACGGCATTGGTATGACTCCGGAATTTCTTAAAATCATTTTTGAACCTTTTACACGAGAATCTACTGCTACAGTTTCAGGCATTCAGGGAACTGGACTTGGAATGGCAATCACTAAAAATATTGTAGATATGATGGGTGGTACAATTGAAGTTGAATCAGAAAAAGATAATGGAACTGAATTTATCTTAACCCTTGATTTTAAAATAACCGAAAACAAATACATTGATCCAAAAGCATTCAGTATGCTAGAAAAAGCAAGAGCATTAGTTATAGATGATGATATGAATTCTTGTATGAGCATTTCTAAAATGCTGAAAGATTATGGAATAGTTAGCGAATGGTGTACTTCCGGAAAAGAATCTGTCGTTAGAACAGAAGAAGCTCTTGCAGAAAATAACCCTTATAAACTATACATCATAGACTGGTTAATGCCGGATATAAACGGAATTGAACTTACAAGAAGAATAAAATCAATCTCAAAAGATAAAAACATAATAATAATAATCCTGACAGTTTACGACTGGTCGGATATAGAAGAAGAAGGAAAAACTGCCGGAGTTACTTCTTTTGCAAGTAAACCACTCTTCCCTTCTGATTTACAGCGGATTTTATTAAATACAACAGATGAAATTCAAAAGAAAGATGAAACTCAAAAGAAACTAAAAGAAGATTTCAAAAACAAAAAAGTTCTTATAGTTGATGATAATGAATTTAACAGAGAAATCGCAATTGAATTCCTAAAAGAATATAATTTTAATGTTGATTATGCAGAAAACGGAAAGACAGCCATTGAAAAAATCAAAAAGAATGAAAATAAACCATATGATTTAATTTTAATGGATATTCAAATGCCTATAATGGACGGTTACGAAGCAACGAAAGCAATCAGAAAACTCGATTCAGCAATATTAAAGAGCATACCAATAATAGCAATGACTGCAAATGCCTTTGATGAAGACAAAAAACTTGCATTAGATTCCGGCATGAACAATCATATTTCTAAACCAATTGATAATGAAAAATTAATAAAAACTCTGAGTAAATTTTTATTAAACTAATTCAATCATTTTATTTTTGTAAGAAAACCGGAAAATACCCAGCCCATAGTCATATCAGGATTATCACAGTAAACGAATGGACTTTCCTGGTTTTCTTCCTGATTACGATATTTTAATCTGACTGGAATCCAGAATCCTTTTACATTATCAATACAATCAAAAAAAGGTATATAAATTTCTTCTGTCTGAATCAATTGTGTAGCGTCTTCAAAAACACCAATTTTTTCTCCCCATGGAGCATTTCTATATCTTAAACCTTCCAAAGAATTAACCTTCCATTCAGTATCTTCTTTTTCCAAAAAAGTATCAGAACCTTTCTGATATTCAACAGTTATATAATCAAAACAAGATGTTTCGGTAAATATTCCTGTTCTAGAATCATAGAAATCTACTTTGTACTGTCCATCTTGTTTTAACGAAAACTCTATATCACAAACACCATTCTTATTCTGTTTTGTCTTAACTGCCGCAAACGGAATATAAGAAATTCCTTTTCCATAATAGCGACCGTATGAAAGAATTAATACATCACCTTTATAAAGCAGATGATTTTTTTCATACGGTTTTATACTATTGTGATTTAAAGAAACAAAAGGATTTTCATATTCATCCTTATAAACAACATAATTACAACTGACATGAACCTGATTTATCATTTTTTTTGCAATTATTTCATCATTCTGGCAGCTTCTAAAATTTAAAATCCATTCAGTATTTGCAGAATATAAATTTCTGTTTACGAAACTAAAATAAAATAAATAATAAACAGAACCATCCATGGCAGTACGCTGAATAAGTTCAACCGGATTTTTATCGTTGCAAAGAAAACTTTTTCCATCATGAACTGCTTCTAAATATATTTTCGATTCTTTTTGAAATACATTCTCTGAAACATAAGCTGTATAAACAACATCATTATCAAATGAGCTGATTTCAAGTTTGATTTCTTTTGGAGCAGTTTCTAAAAAACCTTCATCTCCATCTAATCCAAAAACGCTATATTCTTTGAGTTTACAATTTTTAGGCAATTCACAGAATTCTACATCACCATAAACTGTGAATCCACCTTTTTCCATAATTTTTATATTATTAAGATAATCTTGAATTGAAATTGATTTTTTATCTTCTTCTATTTCTTTATTCTGATTTTCTGTTGAATTATTTTCTTCAATTTTTTCTTCTACTATTGTTTCTTCTTTTTTAGTTTTAGAACACGAAATAAAAAATGATGATAAAATCAATACGGAAACAAGAATCTTTTTCATAAAAGCCCCTTTAATTATTTTTAAAATTTTAACAGAATAATTAGTTTTTATCAAACCGCAAAAAATACTTTAGATTGACGGCAAAAAAAAACTATATTATCATAAAAGTATTAATCGTTGCGGAAGGTAAAAATTGATTCAATACAAATGTAAAAGTTGCGGCGGACAGCTTGATATTGGCGGTTCTGGAAGTTTTGAATGTCCATACTGCGGTTCAAAAAGTTTTATGTCTGATGCAGATTTTAAAAACAATGAAATCTTTCGAAAAAAGATGCTTCAATATGTTCGTGCAAAAGTTGATGAAAAAGAAAATGATTATTCAGAAGACGTTTTCTGGGAAGCAAAAAACAGCATAAGTTTTGAAATGGCTAATTCAAGACCGTTGAATATCGATTACATGTTTGAATCAACTTACAACAAATGCAAAATGTATCTGGCACATGAATCTGTCGTTTATATTTTTGACAATGCCAATGAAGCAAATACATTTAAGAACGGACTTAAACAGGTAGCTTTTCCAGAAGCAGATACTAAACTTTCAAGATGCTTTCCTGAACTCAAAATGGAAATTGACCTTAAAGACAACCGCAAAGTTCTTGTTTATACAAGACGCCCGGGTTTTTATCCGGCAAGTCTTTTTTCTCCGTGGCCTTCTGAACATCTTGCATGGGTAATTTCCAGAATGGAAAATATCTGCTGTACTTTTGAATATTCAGAAATCCAGCACAACGGAATTGATTCAAACGCAATCTTTATAAATCCAGTAACTCACGAAGGAGCCATTTTCGGTGACTGGCGAAAAATTACAGAAAAAAAATCTAATGCGGATTTAATAGCACTTCGTAAAACTGCGATTGAACTTGCAGAAAATTCCAGAAATCCAATTGAACTTTACAATTTTCTAAATTCCAGCCCTGCAGACAATGCTTTTGACGACTTTGAACAATGGGATTTAGTAATCGAAAAAGGATTCGGTGGACATAAATTTGTAAAAATGCAAAGAAATTAAGGAGAATATAAATGGGATACGGAAGTTATTCAGCAAAAGACTGGGCAAAACTTAAAGCCAGCAAAAAATTATCAAACAATCAAAATGTAGAAGAAGTATTTAAAAATACAAAATGTAATCCAAAAATGGATCCAAAATTTATCGCAACCAGAGAATGTTTTGATTCAAAAGATCATCCAAATACAAATCCAATCGTAGTCGGTCTTGATGTAACAGGCTCAATGGGCTATCTTGCAGTAAAAATTGCAACAGAAGCTTTAAATGATTTAATCACAAAATTATATTCAACTGGAACAATCGAAGATCCAGCCCTTATGTGCGCAGCTTATGGAGATTACCAGGATGATTCTCCTCTTCAAGTTACACAATTTGAATCAGACATTAGAATTGCAGAACAACTCCTGGAAATTTATTTTGAAGGCTGTGGAAGCGGCGATGTTTCTCCATTCCTTTTATGGGAATTTTTAGCCAGACACACTAATATTGATGCAATCAAAAAAAGAAATACAAAAGGTTATCTTTTTACAATTGGTGATTGCGCTGAAATCAGAAAAGACGAAATTTCTGCAACAGTAAAAAAATACATTGGAGATGATATTTCCGGAGCAACACGCGAAAGTCTTCTTGAAGAAGTATCACAAAGTTTTAATGTATTTCATATTATGATTGGATATGAAACTTCTGCAAATTCAGACATTCTTACAGGACACAAAATCTTTATCACTGCAGATGAAATTGATTCCATTCCAGAAATTATCATCAGTACAATACAATGCCACAAAGGAATGAAAACAGATAAAATCATTGAACAATGGGATAAAATCAAACAGCCTACAATTAAAAATGCTATAAACCAGCTTAGTATTTTTAACGATGAACAATCTGTAAATTTATGAGAAAAATTGTCGTTATAGGTAAAAACTTTGGCGATGAAGGAAAGGGGCTCGTTACAGCGAGCCTCTCTTTGTCTTTTAAAAATCCTCTTGTAATCAAAAGTAATGGCGGTGCACAAGCCGGTCACACAGTAGAAAACAGTTTAAAAAATACAAGATTTGTTCATCATCAAACAGGCTCTGGAAGCGAATACAAAGCATGCACTTTATGGACTAATACCTATCATCCTGATTTATATGCGTTAAACAAAGAAATTGACGAATTTGAAAAAATATTTTCTTTTACGCCAGAAATCTTTTGCGAACCTGCAGCAAATATTACAATCATCGATGACATCATCATAAATATGGCAATAGAAAAGAAACGCGCCGAAAAGCGCCATGGAAGCTGTGGAATGGGAATATACGAATGTTGTCTTAGAACTAAAGAAAGATTTAATCTTACGGTAGAAGATATTTTTAATTTATCAGCTGATGAAATCTTTCAAAAACTCATTTTTATCAGAAAAGAATATTCTAAAAAACGTGCAGATTTTCTTGAACTGGCAGCAGAAAATTCTTATATGGAACTTTTAGATGATGAAAATGTTTTATACAATTTTTCGAAAATTATAAAAGAAAATACAAAATTTATAAAATTAACTTCTGCAGATAATAATTTTCTAAACAAATTCGATGCATTAATCTTCGAAAACGGACAGGGACTTTTATTAGACGAAGACAATGAATATTATGCTCCAAATGTAAGCGCATCAAAAACAGGACTTACAAATCCAGTAAAGTTTTTAGAAAAACGAAAATTAAAAATTGACGAAGTTATTTACGTTACAAGACCTTATGTAACAAGACACGGTCAGGGAAAACTCAATTTTGAATGCAAAAGAGAAAGTTTAGAAGGCGTAAAAATTGATGAAACAAACATCCACAATGAATGGCAGGGAAGCATCCGTTATGCAAAACATGAAAACAAAGAATCTTTTTTACAACCCATTTATGATGATATAAAATCTTCTGGCTGTAAAATAAAACCATCTCTTGCAATTACACACATTGATGAAACAAATGAAAAAATTTACTTTGAAAACAAAACTCTAAACAAAGAAGAATTCTTAAATTCATTTTCAGATAAATTTGAAAAAATCTATTTCAGCAAAAATCACGAATCAATTTCATTATAAAAATAATCAAATTCTTTTTTTTCTATACCATCTGAAGAAGCGCTTTCATGATAAAATTCTATTCCAGGATTTTTTTCTTTAATAAAATTAAAAAACTGTCTTAATTCTAAAGAAGGCATAAAATTCTTAAATTCACGCTTTTCAGTATATTCAGGGCTGTCTTTTGGTTTATAAGTAATAATAAATTTATCAGTGCCACCACCTCTGTATCTGTATGCATGTAAAACATAATGATTAACACTTATAATATCTTTATATTCCAAATCAGCAATACCATCATTTTCTATTGAAAAAGAATTCTCGTTATATACAAGTTTCCATGAAAAATATACATACAGAAAAATAATTAAGACAATAAATGCCACAACAAAATATAAAACCAGCTTAGAATTTACTTCTTCTCTAGGAATAATTTCTAAATTCCCATTAATAATATCAAAATCTGAATATGTACTCATAAAAAATTCTTTCTTAAAAAAATAACAATACAATGTTATTAATGTTAGCCCAATAAAAAATATTGACGAAACAATCATTCCTGTTTTTTTTCTTATAACCTTTTCCATATTCATCTCCTTATTTTTTACCAGCATTTTTCATATTTCTGCTGAGATTTTGTATCATTTTCATCAGAACATTCTTTTATAACTATAAGTCCATTTTCATGATTATACAATATGATTTGTATTTTAACTATTCATTTGGTAATTCAAAATAATCTGCTCGCTGATAAATCCAGTTCAACTTAGTTAAATTAAATTTTGAAACTTTACGATTAATTTTCCTCCAGCCACCATTTTAATTCAGACGGAAAAACAAAATCCTTAGCATAAACAAAAGAAGAAAGTAAAACCATTAAAACTAAAATAAAACGCTTTTCATAACAACTATAATAAAATGATTATAATAAAATAACAAGAAAGATATTCTTAAAAATACAACATTAAATACCACACGGATTCGAAAAATCTAACGATTTTTCTATAAATTACATATTATGAGATTTGCTGTCTGCTTTTCACTTTTACTATCCTTCTTATCCTCCCCATTCTGTTTCTTATTTATCTGTGTGACATAAAAAAAAAGGCAGTCTCCAAAAAAGGAAACTGCCTTTTATAATTTATTCTAGCAATAAAATAATTTTATATTTTAATAACCTGTTCCTTTTATTTCTATTACATAATTACCTAAATCATCTAAATTAAATATTATATATGGAAATTTATCTATTAGTTTATATTTTATAATATCATCATGTTGCATTTGATTTCTCGCCGTTTTTTGATAGGTGTACAAATACTTGAATTTAACTTCTCCGTCTAATGTTGATCCAAACCCCGTTTCTCTAGCATAAAAATAAGCAGATATCTCACTTTTAATTTTAAATACCTTTACAAGTTTATCTCCATCTATAGCATAAAAAATATCCTCATAATGGAAAGGATAATATCCATCTTCATTCATATAATCATATTCACCTATTATCTTATGAACTATAATAAATTCTCTTTTAATTTTTTCTTCTTCCAGCAAATAATACTCCAATTTTACATCTGGATTAAAATCCATATAATCAGCATCTTCTGGATAATATAGCATTTTTCTATTAGTTTTAGATAACAAAATTTCAACACAATTAAATGTATCTTCACGAATAGATATTTTTTCAGAACAACCATCGCCATCTATATCAAACCAATTAAATACCAAATAACCGCCAAATACCCATCCATCAATTTGACCAGCTTGTTCACATAATTCTTCAGGAATACTTATATGAACCCAAAAACTATCAATTCCATCAATAGTTTCTTTTTTTCCAATTCTATCAACTAGAACAAGCTTTCCATTAGGAATAACACAAAGTTTTTTAGAATTTAAATCATCACTGCTTCTAACTCTCAAACCATCTTTTGAATTCACATAAAGAAATTCAGAAAAAGTAAAACTTGAATCATATAATTGTTTTACTCCGTCTGGTATTTCTTCATATTCATTTATTATATCAAAAAATTTTTTCGCATCTTTATCAAAAATAAATTCCGACTGTAAATAATGATATTCTCTATCTTCTTTAGTTTCTGGATCTCGATTACAATCTCTTATTACCGTAATTTCATATTTTTCCAAAGAAAAAACAGGAACACTAAGAAATAACAAAATAAATAAATAAATTCTTTTCATAAATTAAAGTATACATAAATACATCAAATTAGCCAACAAAAAAAGGCAGTCTCCAAAAAGGAAACCGCCTTCTATAATCTATTCTAGCAATAAACTATTTCTTTAATAATTCAGCTAATTTTTCTGCAGTAAATGTCGCAGGTTTTCACCTGCTTCTCGAGTTTGTTTTCAAAAACTCGCTGGCTTTACTTATTTAAAAGCTCTGCGAGCTTTTCTGCTGTGGAGCCGAAGTATTCAGCTACCTTGTTTGCTGGTGTGAGGGGCCATTTATGGCCCGTGTTCTATAGCAAAGCGTTAAGAAAATTGCGACCAGCAATTTTTAGCTTTACCTACCCCTAGGGGACCAGCTATTTAAATAGTTTATTTCTTTAATAATTCAGCTAATTTTTCTGCAGTAAAGCCGAAGTATTCAGCTACTTTGTTTGCTGGTCCTGATGTACCAAAGTTATCTAAGCAGAAGCAATTTTCTTTGTCTGTAAACTGGAGCCATTCCATAGAAATACCAGCTTCTGTACAAACAACGCGTTTTGCATCACCAATAATAGATTTCTGTTCTGCTTTTGAAAGTCCTTCGAACTTCTTCAAATCTGGAACTGAAACTACGCGGATAGATTTTCCACTTGTAAGTGAAGCAGCTTTGAGTGCCATATTAACTTCTGAACCACTTGCAAGGATTGTGATGTCTGGATTAGCAGAACCTTCCTGTACAATGTAAGCACCTTTTGTTGCCATATTTTCTTTCCAGTTTTTATCAGCTTTTTCATAAACTGCCAAAGCCTGACGTGTAAATGCCATACAAACTGGGTGATCTTTAGAAGCATAAGCCATATTCCAAGCCTGCATAGATTCTTCTGGGTCACCAGGACGGATAGCCTGAACGCCAGGAATTGCACGTAAAGAAGTCATTGTTTCAATTGGCTGATGTGTAGGACCATCTTCTCCAACGTAGATTGAATCATGTGTAAATACATAAATAACTGGCTGTTTCATTAAAGATACAACACGTAAAGATGGACGCAAGTAATCAGCGAATACTAAGAATGTAGCACAGAATGGACGTAAACCACCGTGTAAAGAAATACCTGCACAAACTGCAGACATTGCAAATTCACGGATACCATATTCAATTGTACGACCAGCGCGGTTTGCAGGACTGAATGTACCATTGTCTGTTGCTTTGAAAGCTGTTTTGTTTGGTCCCATCAAGTCAGCAGAACCACCAACTAAGTTACCAAAACGTGCAGCAATTACGTTCAATGCTTTACCAGAAGCATCACGAGTTGCACAAGCATCACCTACTTTATATTCAACATCTTTTACAGATTCGTCTGTTGCTGCATCAGAATGATATGCATCCCAGAGTTTTTTCAAATCAGGATTTTCTTTTGCCCAGGCATCAAATTCAGCATTCCAGTCAGCTTCTGCTTTTGCAAAATCAGCAGCTTTGTTCTTGAAGTATTCATAAGCTTCTGGAACAACATAGAAGTCTTTATCTTCTGGAAGACCAAGTGCTTTTTTAGCAGAAACGATACCTTCGGCCCCTAGTGGAGCACCGTGTACATCAGCTGTACCCTGTTTTGGAGCACCTTTACCAATTACAGATTTAAGCATGATTAAAGATGGCTGATCTTTACATTTCTTAGCTTTTTCAACTAATTTTGCAATACCAGCAACATCATACATATCACCTTTAAGAACCTGCCATCCGTATGCTTCATAACGTTTAGCAATATCATCTGTAAATGTAATATCTGTACAACCATCAATAGAAATTTTATTCTGATCGTAGAATACGATTAATTTACCAAGTTTAAGATTTCCAGCTAAAGAAGAAGCTTCAGAAGCAACACCTTCCTGTAAACATCCTTCTCCAACTAAAGAATATGTATAGTGATCAACGATTGTGTGATTAGCTGTATTGAATTTTGCAGCGAGCATCTGTTCTGCCATTGCCATACCAACAGCCATAGAAACACCCTGTCCGAGTGGACCACCAGTACATTCAACACCGTCTGTATCACCAAATTCTGGGTGACCTGGACATTTTGAACCAACCTGACGGAAGTTTTTAATATCGTCCATGCTTACTTTATATCCAGCTAAATGCAAGATACTGTAAAGTAACATTGAACCATGTCCTGCAGATAAAACGAAACGGTCTCTATCAGCCCATTTTGAATTAGCAGGATTGTGTTTCATAATTTCGCCGTATAAAACAGCAGCTGCTTCTGCAGCTCCGAGTGGAAGGCCTGGGTGACCAGAATTTGCCTTCTGAATTGCGTCCATAGACAAGCTGCGAATACTTAATGCAACTGCCTCAACACCTTTTTTGTCCATATTTTACCTCTATAATTTATTTTAAAAATTAATTTAAAATTTATTTTTCTTATTAATCTAATTCTTTTATAAGTACAGATAACTCTGGATAATCAGCTTTTGATTCCAAAGCTTTTCTAAATCTGATACTTCTAAATAAACCTGCTAATTTTGAAAGAACCTGCAAATGAGTCTGTGTATTCTGTGTTAATAAAACAAACATTACAAAAACATCTCTTTCATCAGGTGCATTCATATTAATAGGATTTTTTAAATAAACAACAATTATCTTCTGTTCGTCTTCTTCTTTTACAATAGGAGAACGAGCATGTGGTAAAGCAATTCCGTTTCCAACTGCAGTACTAAGAACATCCTCTCTTGCACATAAAGCATTATAAATCATTTCAGCAGTCATACCGCTTGGTAATTCAATTTTTTTACATACATTTTCGTAGACTTCTTTAGGAGTATTTCCTTCTATATCAGTTAGAATTCCTCCTTTCAAAATCATGCTTGCAATATCCACATCTTGTGACATTTGTTTCATTCCTCCCTATAATAATTAAGCCCTTATTTTATTATAAGAATAAAAAACTTAATTTTCTTTATCATCAACAAGTTTAATATTTTTATAAGTATTAACATCTATTGATGATTGTAATGTACCCCTTATATCTGTAAAAGTTTCTTCCATTCCCTCAAGTGATAATAAAACATCATCAACAGGGAATTGATCTCGTATAAAAACATTTTCCATTTCTTCAATCATTTTAGAAATATGTCCAAATAATTGAACCAGAATTATTAATTCCTGCTGAGGAAATTCTGATATTTTTAAACCAGAACAACCAATAGAACACGCTAATTCTGTAACTTTAGAAAACAAATTTATAACCTGATTACGAACAGGCGCTAATTTATAATCCGAAAATATATTATACGATTTCTTTAGTATATCATGTCGTTTTTCTATATTCAACATAAGAAATTTACGTTCCTGGTCAGGCATTTTCAAAATTGCAGGAAATATTTCATCAATAAGCAAACCTACTTTAGTAGATTCTTTTTTATTATTTTTTTCCTGAAGATATAAATAATTTTCTATATATGCATCAATTACCTGTGGCGAAAAAATCATTGTTAAATCATTAAAAATTGTATCTGCAGTTAACGATTCATTCCATTCACCATTATAAGGAACTGTTTCACCGGTTTTCCAGATTCGTGTTTCTACACCATAAGGACAAAATGATATTTTCTTTGTATGTGCAAGAAATTCTTCTGCACTTCCACAATTTTTATTACAAAGACGTTCCTGGTTTTCCAGAAAAAGATAAGCAAGCTGTTCTTCTATTGAATTGCAAGGTCCGTTCTTTTTAAAACTTTGAATCAAACCTTTTTCAAAATCAATATACCATTCTTCCCTTTCAATATCTGACTGGGAAATAGAAATATCTTCATCATCAGAATCATTTTTTGGAAGATGCTGCATATGTACAATGTTCTCTTCCCAATTAACGACTCTGCAAAGAATTCTATCCCCATATTTAAAATCCTTTTTAAGTGCAATTTCTTTTAATGGCCATGATGTTAAATCAATTTCAGTCGGCATTGAATATTGTACAGAAGATAAAGGCACTTTTGTATTAGAATGATCGTTAAAAATATAAGGAATTACATAACCTTCACCATAAAGTGCATAAATATCCATTGCAGTATTCATTGTAAAACTTGTCGCTGTACTTTTAAGAACTTTATATCCGTTTGTAACAGAAATATTATCTGGTGCAACTTCTGGATTTATAAATGGCATTAAACGATGACCAATTATAAAATATCCTTTTTTTACTTCTTCTTTTGTCGGTTTAAAACTAAAACAACGATTCAAAAATACGCCTGCTCTTGTAACATATTCATTATTTACAAGAGGAAAAACCATATTAGAAGAATTTAAAATTTCTGATACAAAATCTTTGGTAACCTTAACATTTTTACTTTTTAAAAACCGATAAAATTCATCGGCAGTAAAAATTTCCTGCTGGTTTGTGAGAAAATCATCTATGGCAAGAGTTGCTGTTATATCCATATATAGACACCAAAAATCATTCTATTTTACTAAAATTTTCGCATATAGTGAATAGTTTCCAAATAATAATTAACAGTTCAGAAAAAAACTGATATAATCGTATTTATGAAACTTCAATTTCTTGGAACTGGAACAAGTCACGGAATTCCGGTAATTGCATGTAACTGTAAAGTATGCAAATCTCTCAGTAAAAAAAATAAAAGAAACCGTTGTTCTGTCTATATCACAACAAATGATGATAAAAAAATTTTAATCGACATTGGTCCTGAATTCAGAATACAGGCATTAAAATATAATGTAAACAAAATAGACGCCTTACTTTTAACACACAGTCATGCTGACCATTTACACGGAATTGATGATTTACGCATTTTCAGTTGTGCAATGTTCAAAAAACCAGATAATGCAAGAAGCATGGAACAATACAACGCACCGCCAATTCCAGTCTATACAAATAAAACAACACTCGAAGACTTAAAAAACAGATTCGGATATTTTTTCTGCACCGTAAAAGAAGGCGGAGGTCACGCAAAAGTAAATTTACAATCAGCTGATTCTAAATTTTCTTTCGCTGATATAGAAATTACTCCAATCCCAATGATGCACGGACATTTACAGACAGTCGGCTGGCTTTTAACAGAAACAGACAAATCTGGAAATAAAAATTCAATTGCATATTTAACAGACTGCAGTTTTATAAGCGATGAATCAATCGATCTTATTCACAAAAACTGCGGAACTTTACAGCACCTTATAATCGACGGATTAAGAATTAAAGAACATTCAACACATTTTAATTATTTACAGGCATTAGAAGCAGCAGAAAAAATCGGAGGTGAAAAAATCTGGGTTACTCACATAACACATTCAGAAAGTCACCGTCAGATTATAAAATACATTAAATCAAACTTAAAACAATTCCCGGGACTTCTTAAAGCTAAATCCGTTCTTCCCGCATACGACGGTCTTGTAATAAAGACAAAATAAAAAATTGTCACACGGATTGGATTTTACTAACGCAAAATCTATTTAATTTATAAAATCTAATTTTCGTAAAACCATTTGTAGTACTGTACTTTTATCTGTAATAATTCTTGCTTCACCTGTAATTCCAGGAATTAATTTTGCAGATTTACCATTTTTCGTATAAAGATAAGGAGAATCCACATAAGCTTCTGCAACAAAAACATAAGAACCATTTATATTTGTTATATCAGGCGGTATGAGTGAAATTTCTGTTTCAACCATTCCATACCTACTTGGCGGCAAACCAGGAAATTTTATTTTAACTTGATTTTTTTCTTTAATGCGTGCAATATAACTTGGATCGACATAAATATCAACTTTTAATCTTTCTTCATTCTGAGGCACAATTTTTAAGACTTCTTCTCCAGATAAGAGATAATCTCCTATATTCAATTTTGTAACCTCACTGATTTTACCCGAAATTGGTGCATAAATTGTAGCATTTTTAATCGTACGGTCAATATGCTGTATTTGAACAAGCAAATTATTTTTAGTCTGTTGTAATGAAGTTTCTTTTTCTATAGCATTCAAAAGTTTATTATTTTTCCAATTTTCATAAGACAATTTGATTTGTTCTAAAGACAATTTTAAATCATCAATATTTTGTTGAATAATTAACATTTCACTTTGATTTTCTTCACGCTCTAGTTTAATCTGTACTTCTAAAATTTGCTTTTGATATTTTTGATTTTCTAAATAATAATCATTTGAATTTATATATTCTTCACTTGTTTTATCAATTTGTGGTAAGTTTGAGGTTTTTATTGTTTGAAGAAGATATTTATTACTATTAATTTCCTGTTCGGTTTGTAAAAGAATTGTTTTTAATGCTTCCCTTTCACTTTGTTGACTTGTTATATCTAATGAAAATAACAAATCACCTTCTTGTACAATATCATTATTTAAAAAATTTTTTAAATATAATTGACCACTTGTTACACATTTTACACTAGAAACAACTTCACTTGGACGTAATAAAACCTCGGCTTTTACAACATCATCCATAGGAGAAAAAACAGACCAAATAATAATAACAGCAAAAGAAATACAAATTGTAACAATAAAACCATAAATTGCATTTACAGGTTTTAATATAAAAAAAACTGATGTTTTTTTTATATCATCAAAGTTTTTTAAATACATTAAATATTAACCTCCGACCACAATTCTTTATAAAGACCTTTTTGCTTAAGCAAATCTTTATGAATTCCTTCCTGTATAATATTTCCTTCTTTCATAACAAATATTTTGTCACAGTTCATTACAGTTGTAAGTCTATGAGCTATTAATATTACTGATATATTCTCTTTTTTAAGCTCTTTAATCACTTTGTGAATTTCCATTTCACTTACGGTATCTAGCGAACTTGTAGCTTCGTCAAGAATAATAAAACTTGGATTTCCAAGTAACGCACGTGCCAAAGCAAGACGTTGTTTTTCTCCCCCACTTAATCCGCCTCCATGTTCACCCAAAATTGTATCATAACGTTTTGGAAGTTTTTGAATAAAATCATCAGCACCTGCTTTTTTAGCAGCATTTTGAATATCTTCTAAAGTAGCATCTGGATTATGGAGACTGATATTTTCAGCAATAGTCCCACTAAATAGAAAAATTTCTTGTGGAACATAGCCTATTTTTGAACGTAGATATGTTGTATCAATATCACGTATATCATTTCCATCTAAAAAAACTTTTCCCTTCTGAACTTCATAAAATTTTAAAATCAATTTTGCAAAAGTTGATTTACCACATCCACTAGGCCCAACAAATGCTACCCAACTATTTGAAGGAATTTCTAAATTAAAATGTTCATAGAGCGGTCGACGTGAACCGTAACCAAATGTAACATCATTAAATATTATATGCCCATTAATTTTATCAGGCTTAAGATATTTACAATCATTATCCTTTTCACATTCAAGTTCGAGTATTTCACCTACTCGTTGCGCAGCTACTAACGATTCTTGAACTGAATTCTGAATATTTACAAGACGAAATAGTGGCCCAGTAAAATATCCAAGTAATGAATTAAAAGTGATTAAAGTTCCAAAACTCATTGTTCCATTAATAATTGAAGAACAACCAAGCCAATAAACTAATATTCCACTAATTCCATTTATAATACCTGTTAACAAATTTTGAATTATATTATAATTATTAATTCGCCATGTCATTTCTATTAATTTCATTTTCTTTTTCTCATATTTTTCATTTATAATGCTTTCAGAATTAAGTGACTTAATAGTAGTAATACCATTTAAAGATTCATATAAATAAGATTGTACTTCAGAATTTTGCTTCATTATTTTTAGATAATATATTTTATAAATTTTTACAAATATGAAAGATATTACTAACACAATAATAACAATAAAAAAAGATGCTGAAAAAAGTTTTATATTTATTCTACCAAGAATAATACCACTTACAATGAGCATAACTATATCCATAATTCCACTTATAGCAGCATTTGAAAGTGTTTGCTTTATTTTATCTAAATCTTCTAATCTACTTAAAATTTCACCAGATTTACGAGTCTCAAAAAAAGATAAAGGAAGTTTCAAAATATGAGATAAATAAGAAAAATTTAAATGTAAATCAGTTTTAAAAGAAAAATGAGATAATAAAATATTTCTTATAACTTCAACTATACTTTGAATAAGTACAACACATAAAATTCCAACAGAAAGAGTATTTAAAGAAAACAATGATTTTGAATATACTATTTCATCAAAAATATATTTATAATAAAATGAGATTATAATTCCAAATATCAATAACAATACTGAAGCTAAAAAAGAATATATTAATATCTTTTTATAAGGAATAATTATAGGTAAAAATTTTAATAATAAATTTTCTTTTTTTAAATCATTTTTATAATTAATATCAGGTTCAAAAAAAATTGTATAACCAGTCCAATCTTTAAGAAAATCTGTTAAAGATATTTTTCTTTTATTTTCTGTAGGATTAGGATCCCAGACTACTATATATTTTTTAGTTATTTTTTTTACAACAACATAATGATAAGTCCAATTATTTTCATCAATTTTAATTTTAAGATGTGCAATAAAAGGAACTGGTATTTTCTCTGATATTTTATTACCAGCAACTCTAAAAACTTTTGCTTTCAATCCATAATATTTAGCAGCATTAATTAACCCCTGTAAATTTGTACCATCTATATTTGTACCTGCATTTTCTCTTGTTTTTGCAATATTTAAATAAATGCCATAAAAAGAAGCAATCATCGCTAAACATGCAACACCACAATCTTCTTCATCAAACTGCTGAAAATATTTCATTATATTACACACTAATTATTGATTTTTAGAATATTATTCAAATTTACATTATTTTCTTTCAATCTGATTAAAAACATAATAGACTCAGTAATTATAAATTTGCGAATTTGACATTCAACAAAATCTGGTTTATAAATGCTTTGATTATTAATAATACTATTATAATGACAAGTTCCTCCACAAAGATATCTTGCCCAACAAGTTTGGCAATTTTCCATCTGTTCAACTAATAAAGGTTTTAATATTTCTTTAGAATTTTTATTTTCATTAATATTTCCTAATAAATATTCTTTATGCCCCATAACATATAAACATGGATACATATTACCATTGGAATCAATAATTACTTCATCACCCCAAGTACATCTTCCTGTTATTCTAATTCGCTGAATTAAATCCATTATTGCTACTAAAGATAAATCTTCTTTTAATAAAGTAAAAGAAGAATAATCTTTATTCTTTATTTCTTCAAAAATCAAATCATATAATCTTTTATAACTTTCTTTAAGTTCAACAATATTATTTTCATCAAAAGATAAATCATTCCCATTTCTAATAGGACACATTTGTATTGCTGAAATATTTAAATTTTTAAAGAATAAATAAAGTTTATCTGGATATGGATAATCTTTTGTTATTACACAAGAAATTTTTACATCTATATTATTTTTTTGTAGCAATTTAATATTATTAACAACATCATCATAAGAACCTCTATTATCATAATATTTTCTATTTTTGTTATGTATTTCTTTAGGTCCATCTAAACTAATCCAAAACGGATTTATTCTTATTTTTTTTATTAATTCAATATTTTTATTTGTTATATGTGCTCCATTAGACATAAACCAAATTCGAAATTGTTGATAATCCTTATGTTTCAAATAGTTTGAATAAAAAGTCTCTAATAGTTCTCGATTTAATCTTAACAATCTTTTTTTATCTAAAAAATTTGAATCAAAATTTCCTTTTAATAAAATACGTTTTACTTTTTCCTGATTGGGAAAATAACTATAAAGATGAGTATCTAATAAAATCAAATTTAAATCATTTAAAATATCACCCGTAAATTGTTTACTTTTTAAAGGAATTAAATCTGTTATTAATTTATTAAAAAAATCTTCTATACTTATAGAAACAATATCAGATTTTTCAATATATAAATTTTCATATTCCGCCAATTTATCATCAAACTGGATTATTTTCTCATAATCCATTAATGCTTCTGCAGTCATATCTAATGAAAAAATTATTTCATCGTTATTCATTTTATAATATTTATTTACATATTCTAAAACTTCAAAAGCTTTATCAATTGACATACTTGTATTATCATTTTTATTCCGATAACAATAATTACAATTCAAATTACATTTGTTTGAAAAATTAATTGTTAAATGAGTTTCAGGCAATCTTGAATAATTTTGCGTCCCATTCCATTTAGATAATTTCTCATATAATTTTACAAATTGCCCTTCGTCTATTTTTATTAATTCATTTAATGTAAAAAAATCCATTAAATCTTTTGTCACAGGATAAATATTTTGTGATAAGGCATCATATAAATAAATATTATTATTTTCACTTGTAAAAAATTTAAAACGATTTTGACTTAATAATACTTTTTTAATTTCATTTAATTTCATTTTTTTTATTTATTCTCCCAAACTACAAAGAAATTCTTCTAATTCCGGGTAAAAATCATCCAAAGTTTTAAATTTTTTTCTATTATTTTCATAATTATCAAGAAAATCGGTTATTTCTGTAATATTCACATACTTCATTTCTTTAATTAAAATTTCTTGATAATAATTATACACATAATCGGGAACATTATTTGCTATAAATTTATTTGCACAAGCTTGATTTATTGTTTCATTTAATATCCATTTCCCTGAAGAATAATTATTTGCATCATAAAATGGAGAATATTTAAAATACTGTTCATCAAAAATAGATTTTATTTTTTCATTTTTATACAACTTTTCTACCAAAATTTTAGTATTAGGATGTGAAAATTCATGTGAAATAACAAAATAAGGATTATATTCTAAATCATTTACACAAATTACGGCTGATGGAATACTCCCCTTCTTAGGATCAATATATTGTATACCAAAATTACCACCTAAATAAGTTAAATATAAACGTAAATTATTTTTTTCTTTTAAACCATAAAAATCTTTTATCCATTCTCCAAAATTTACCTGTTCCAATTTCTTTACATATTTATCAATCATTTCATTATAAATTAAAATATTATTATTATAAAATATATCAAAGTTTGTTTTTAATCTAAATTTTTTTATTTCTTCT
>CALAUH010000138.1 GCA_937892225.1 uncultured Treponema sp. | reverse complement strand
CCTAAAGAATACAACAGCGATACTTCTATAATTTTAATGCTTCATGGGCTTGGAGAAAGTGCTAATGCCTTTAAAAGTAAAACTCAGATGGAACAAGAAGCAAATTTGCGAAATTATGCCGTTGTTTATGTCGACGGAACTGTAGATCCAGAAAACAAATCATATGGTAAAGGCTGGCATTTTTATAAAAACGAATATTCCAAGAAAGATGAAGGTTTTTTAGTCGAACTTATACAATATCTGCGAGATGAATATGGACTTGGGCCTAGAGCATTTGCGGTTGGATTTAGCAACGGTGGCTTTATGGTAAATAAGATTGCTTCTTCCGAAATAAAAAAGCCAGGTTTTAATAAACTCAATAAAAACAGAGTCTTTACAGGTGTTGCCAGTGTTGGCGGGATGATGCCAAAAGATGTATGGAATCGTAAAAAATCAAATGGTCAAATAGGTTATCTTCAAATAAATGGTACAAAAGATGATGTAGTTCCGATGGAATTTATGGGCACAGATAAAAATACTCAAAATCCATCAATGGAAAAGGTAATTGAATATTATACAACTATAAACAAAATTCCTAATGAATATAAAGAAACCTCTATTTCCGAAAGAGCAACATTACGAGATTATAATTCAAAAGTAAAATGGATAATTATTCAGGACGGTCGCCATAACTGGCCTGAATATAATTTTTCAAAAATAGAAACAACCACAGTTATCCTCGATTTCTTTGATACATTATAACAGCTAACCGATAATTCACCCCTTTAAACAAACTTCCATATACACTATAATCTTCAATAATAATAAAGAACTTAAACGGAGTTATAGAAATGCCAATTACACAATATCTTGAACGCAACGCAGAAATCTATGCTACAGACTGCGCACTTGTTGAATTAAACCCGGAAGTTAAAGAAAACCGCCGTATTACATGGAAGGAATTTGACTTAACTCAGCCAGAACCAAATCTTCCTTACCGTCGTGAAATTAACTGGCGCATTTTCAACGAAAAAGCTAACCGCTGTGCTCACTATCTTTTAGACCGTGGTGTTAAAAAAGGTGATAAAGTCGGCATTTTGATGATGAACTGTCTTGAATGGCTTCCAATCTATTTTGGTATTTTGAAAACTGGTGCTCTTGCAGTTCCACTCAATTTCCGTTATGCAGCCGATGAAATTGAATATTGTCTTGATTTGGCAGATATTTCTATTTTATTCTTTGGACCTGAATTTATCGGTCGTCTGGAATCAATTACAGATAAAATCATTGCTCACCGTTTATTAATTTACGTTGGCGAAGGAATGGCTCCAACTTTTGCAGATAATTATTTTATGTCTGTAATGAATTTTTCTTCTGAAAATCCACACATCGTAATTTCTGATGATGATTTTGGTGCAATTTACTTTTCTTCGGGAACAACTGGTTTCCCAAAAGCAATTTTGCACAAACACCGCGCTTTAATGCATTCTGCTGCCTGTGAACAGAATCACCATGGTCAGACTCACGATGATGTTTTCCTTTGTATTCCTCCACTTTATCATACTGGAGCAAAAATGCACTGGTTTGGTTCTTTAATCAGCGGTGGAAAAGCAGTTTTACTTCGCGGTACAAAACCAGAACCTGTAATTAAAGCTGTAAGTGAAGAACGTTGTACCATTGTTTGGATGCTCGTTCCTTGGGCTCAGGATATTCTTGATGCTTTGGACCGCGGCGAAATTAAAATTGAAGATTATCACTTAAGTCAGTGGCGTTTAACTCATATGGGTGCTCAGCCAATTCCACGTAAACTTGTTGCAGACTGGCTCAAATACTTCCCTAAACACGATTATGATACAAACTACGGACTTTCAGAATCAATCGGACCTGGTTGTGTTCACCTTGGTGTTGGAAACGTTGAAAAAGTTGGTGCAATCGGTATTCCAGGTTACGGATGGAAATGTAAGATTGTTGATGAAAACCGTAAAGAAGTTGCTCAGGGCGAAGTTGGTGAACTTGCAGTATTTGGTCCTGGCGTTATGGTTGAATACTACAAAAATCCAAAAGCTACAGAAGAAGTTTTGGATAAAGAAGGCTGGCTCTACACTGGAGATATGGCTCAGATGGATAAAGACGGATTTATTACTCTTGTTGACCGTAAAAAAGACGTTATCATCTCTGGTGGTGAAAACTTGTACCCAGTTCAGATAGAAGACTTCCTCCGCAAAAACGATAAAATTAAAGACTGCGCTGTAATTGGTCTTGCAGATAAACGCCTTGGTGAAATTGCCGCTGCCGTTATTGAAGTAAAAGAAGGAATGACACTTACAGAAGAAGAAGTAAATGAGTTCTGTATGGAATTACCAAAATACAAACGTCCACGCAAATTGATTTTTGCTCCAGTACCTCGTAACCCAACCGGCAAAATTGAAAAACCAAAGTTGAGAAAAATGTATCGGGATGTAGATCCATTTGCATCTATGAGACAAGATTAATTAATACAAAGAGGTGGTTGAACTTATCGAAACCACCTCTTTTTTTTATCCGTATTCATCTGTTGCTATACGATTATATAGACGACGGACTTTTATTTTTATGCTAGAATGTATTTCATGAATCTAGAATCTAAAAATTTTTATAAATCACTTATTCATGTTGTTGCACCACTTGCTTTACAAAATCTTATTTCTGCTGCAGTAAATGCCGCCGATGTTTTTATGCTTGGTTTTGTAGGTCAAACATCAATTGCTGCAACAAATCTTGCCGGAAACATTGCCTTTATTCTTTTTATGATTTCAACAGGACTTTCTTCTGGTCTTGTAATGCTCAGCGCACAATACTGGGGTAAAAAAGATATTTCTTCTATTAAAACAATCTTCGGTATAGGTTTAAGAATATGTGTAACTGTAGAAACAATCGTTGCTGTAATTGCCTTTTTCTGGCCACAACTATTAATGCGTATTTTTACCAACGATTCCCAGATGATTTTAGAAGGCAGTAAATACTTAAAAGCAGTAAGCGTTTCTTATATTTGCCTTGCATTTGCACAAATGTTTGAAGCAGGTTTTAAAAGTATAGAAAGAACTGTTATTGTTGCCGTTTCTTCTAGTGTTGCACTTGTTTTAAACATCACTTTAAATGCTGTATTTATTTTTGGACTTTTCGGTGCTCCAAAATTAGGTGTTATTGGAGTTGGAATTGCAACTTCAATTGCACGCTTTGTAGAAATGTCTATCTGTTTTATTTACGCTGCTTTCCAAAAAGACGTAAAATTTTCTCTACTTTGTGCATTCAGAAGAAATCCAGTACTAACAAAAGATTTTTTTAAATATTCAATGCCTGCTGTTGGAAATGAACTTGTATGGGGTGCAGCTTTTTCTATGTATTCCGTAATCATGGGACACTTAGGAGAAGACATTGTTGCTGCAAATTCTGTTGTAAATACAATAAGACAACTTGCTTCAGTTTTATGTTTTGGTATGGCATATGGTGGAGCAATTTTAATCGGGAAAAATATTGGCGAAGAAAAAATGGAAATTGCACAGCGAAATGCATCAAGACTTGCAAAAGTCACAATTCTTTCGGGAGTATTTGGTGCTGTTTTAATGATTTGCCTCTACCCTGTTTTACCATACATTGCAGATTTAAATGAAACTGCGGCACATTACAGAAATATAATTTTGTTTATAAATTCATATTCTGTGATTGGAGCTTCTATTAATACAGTATTAATCTGTGGAATTTTCAGAGCCGGCGGAGATTCTAAATTCGGTTTTATTGCAGATACAATTAATATGTGGTGTGTTTCTGTTCCATTAGGATTGTTAGCAGCATTTGTCTTTAAGCTTCCTCCTTTATGGGTTTATTTCATTTTATTCCTTGATGAATTTGAAAAAATGCCTTTTGTAATACGTCATTACAAAAAAAGAGGATGGCTTAAAAACATTACAAGATAAATTATTCTGGTAAATTCTTTAAATATTTATTATAAATCTGAATAAAGAAAATTATACTCAAAGTCAATGAAGATACTTCTGCAATCGGGAATGCCCACCATACGTTATTAATAACCCCAGTCAATGATAAAAGCCATGCTGCAGGTAAAAGAACTATTAACTGACGCACAAAACTTACAATCATACTTTGAATACCTTTTCCAAGAGCCTGGAATACACAACCTAAAATAATACAGATTGCTGCAATTGGGAAATGAAGGGAAATAATTCTTAATGCAGGAATTCCAATTCTTAACATTTCATCTGAAGCGTTAAAGAAATTTAAGAAGACTTTCGGGAATATTTCGAATAAGACAGTTCCTATAAACATAATCAAAAACGCTGATATTCCACTAAGACTGATTGTTTTTGTAATTCGTTTTCTATGCTGTGCCCCGTAATTATATGCAATAATTGGAACAGAACCATTATTTAAACCAAAAACAGGCATAAAGACAAAACTCTGTAATTTAAAATAAACACCAAAAACAGCAATTGCAGTTGTAGAAAAAGCTCCCAAAATCAAATTTAAGAAATAAACCATTACTGAACCAACTGACTGTAATAAAATTGATGGAATTGCAACGGAAAAAATATCTTTAATAATTTTCCATTCAGGTAAAAATTTCTTAAGACTAAAATTAATTTCTTTATTAAATTTAAGATTAAGAATAAGTGATACAATCATAGCAGCTATCTGACCTAAAACTGTAGCAATCGCAGCACCTGCAATTCCCATTTCTGGAAATCCACAATAACCGAAAATCAACAAAGGATCAAAAACAATATTAAAAACTGTACCGACTAACTGAGAAACCATTGAAAGTAAAGTCTTTCCTGTAGATTGAAGCAAACGTTCAAAGGTAATCGATCCGAAAAGACCAATTGATACAATCAGACAGATACGCATATATGTTACGCCGTATTCAATAATTTCTACATTATCAGTTTGACTTTCAAAATAAATACGAGGTACAAAAATCCCGATTAAAACAAAAATAATTGTACTGCAAACAGCTAAGAAAAGACCGTTCAAAGCAGCTTTATTTACATCTTCAAAACGCTGCTCCCCCAATCGTCTTGAAAGCAAGGCATTAATACCAACACCTGTACCAACTCCAACAGCAATCAAAAGATTTTGAATAGGAAAAGCAAGTGATACAGCTGTAAGTGCATTTTCAGAAATTTGAGCAACGAATATACTGTCAACAATATTATATAATGCCTGAACAAACATTGAAATCATCATAGGTAAAGACATTGAAATTAAAAGTTTACCTACAGGCATTGTACCCATTTTATTTTCTACCATTTTAAACTCCATAATAATCAA
This sequence comes from uncultured Treponema sp., assembly GCA_937892225.1. GTDB lineage: Bacteria > Spirochaetota > Spirochaetia > Treponematales > Treponemataceae > Treponema_D. The sequence continues at coordinate 19,177 of CALAUH010000138.1, read as the reverse complement.
TTTTAAATACTATGCGGAAGATATTAACAGAAAAAAATAATAATATCAAACATAAAACTCTTGTAGAACTTTATAAATATCATTATATTTTGGAAATTGAGGAAAGAAATATGTCTCAAATAACTTCTGTTTTAGAAAAATTAGAAAATACTTCAGTTTACGATATTTTAATCAATATGGAAAAAGCTTATGAAAATATAAGCAAAAAACAAGGCGTCTGGTATAAAAAAACTAATTTTACATGTCCATCTGGATGCGGAGACTGCTGTGTAAATTTTGAACCTGATTTATTCGAATGTGAAGCACTTTATATGGCTGCATGGCTTTTAGAAAATCAACAGGATGTTGCTCTTAAAATTGCTGAGGGTAATTTTCCTTACACAAAAGAAAAAGGCTGTCAGTTCTACAATAGAAATTCTGATTACCACTGTTCGATTTATGGCGGACGAGCATTTATCTGCCGTTTATTTGGGGCATGCAGTAATCATGATAAAAACGGGAAAAAAATCTGGCGGCCATGTAAATTTTATCCATCATCAATTCTTGCAAATCACAAACCACCGTTAGAACACCGTCAATATTCAGAAGAAGAAACTCAATCTAAATTAGGAGATATTCCTCCGGCAATGAGTGATTTAATGCAAATCGCTTTATCTTTTATTCCTGATTCAGAAAAAACTGCATTAATTCGAGATATCTTACCGGCCACAATAAAAAAATTATTATGGCTCATTAATATGAATAACAACAACAATCCAAATGGAAATCCAAATGCACCACTGGCTGCTTAATTTTTAAAAAACAGGCTCATCTATTTCTTTACCGTCTGCAAAACATCCTGGAAGAACTTTGCCACTGCGTTTTTTTCCAAGCAAGTCTGTATCGAAAGTAATAGGTGTTCCATCTGGATTTTCGTATTTTTCTTCCGGTTCAAAAGCCATCATGATGTCATCGGTATGCATCAATTTGCAGTTTTCTTTTGGAAGATATTCAAATACGTTTGTCTTAAGGAAGATTTTACCGTCTTTTTCTTCATAGCCGATTGAAACTTTATTTTTTGAATCCACGACAGCATCTTTTTCTTTTTTCATTGGTTTTGCACCGTTAAAATAAACGTTTCCACCGGCCCAGACTGGAAGTTCAGAATAATATCTGTCAGTTGTTACAGAACCCATTCCGCAGTAACCGTCAAACATTTTTACCCATTCTTCGTAAGTTGGATATTTATCGTATTTAAAAGTTCCAGTCTTAATGTTTCCATCATCCCAGTCATTATTATCTTTTTCGCATTTAAGCATTCCTTCTTTTAAGGCAGGACGCATTTTCTGCTGAATAAAAATATTATTGTAGAATTTACAATCCCCGTGCAAAATTGTCATAAAACCGGCAACTTCTGTTCTGTGTGGAACGTGATATGGAGTATAACGAGGAGAGATTTTTGTTGGTGAACCGTTATTTACACCTTTACCGACAGCAACAAATCCACCTGCAATAATATTGTGAACTACAGCAACTCCCTGTGTTGCAAGTTTGATTGCTTTATCTGAAAGGAAAATATTGTTATCTACCAAAGTTGGACCATGTGAAACTTCAATAAATAAATCTTCTGCACAACCGCCCATACTTTCTGGATTTTGATTATATTCTTTTGGAAGAACGTTATCATGGAAGAAGTTTTGAGTTACACGAGTTCCCTGTGCCTGCCAGTCGAGCCACATTCCGCGTGTACAGTTGTGAATGTGATTTCTTCTATAAATACAGTCGATTGCAGCATGCATTTTAATTCCGCCAATTTCAGCACCAGCAAGATTCTGTTTATTATTAATATGATGAATATGATTATCTTCGATGATAGAGAAAACTCCTCCAAGGTGTCCGACAATTCCAGTCTGACCACAATCGTGAATGTTACAACGGCGGACAATGTGCGAACCGATATTTTCTTTTGTCCATCCTTCTATCTGTGCCTGGCAGATACAATCTCTTTCTGTCTGTGTACCGTCTTTAAATTTCCATTTGAGCCATTTATTATCATTATTTGGCTGACAGTATTTTCCTAAAGAAATGCCCGAACATTTTGATTCAAAAACTTCGCAGTCTTCAATTATCCATCCTTTTGACCAGTGAGGACCAATCATTCCTTCCTGATATGCTGTTGGAGGTGCCCATTGAGTTGCTGCTTTAGAAACTGTAAATCCGCTTAAAGTAATAAAACCTTTTCCTTCTTCTGACGGATAAAAACAATTCTCGCGGACAGTAATTTCTATATCTTCTTCATTAGGATTTTTATCCTGGAAATTTGCATAGAAAACTGTTTCGTTAGTTTTTTCATCCTGTTCTGAATACCAGACGTATTTTGTAAATTCCTGATCCCAAGAAGGAATGTAAACTTTTGGATTTTTTACATCAGCCATTTTCTGAACTTCATACATAGATTTTCCATTTAAGAAAACATCGCCTGTATGAGCAATCATATATGCAATAAACCAGTCACCACTGACTAAAGTTGTATAAGGATTATATTTTCCAAAGATTTTATTAGAAACGCGGGCTGTATAAACTGAGCCAGAAACTTTTTCCCATTTTTTTATCTGTTCTGCACCAGTAATATGTGCCGCAAGAGGTTTTTCTGAACGATAGACAATTCGTTTTTTTTCTGTACCACCGTTTTTAGGATTTACCCATTCACGATAAATTCCCGGTGCAACAATAACTTCATCTCCAGGCTCTGCAATTTTTGCTGCCATCTGTATTTTATTAAAAGGATTTGCCTTTGAACCATCTCCGCCTTTTTTAGCTGAACCATTTACATAGTATTTCATTTTTTTTACCTCTATAATTTATTCTATATGAAAATATATTTAAAAGTATAACAATTCTATTCAAATATTTACAATTTATTTTAATCTCAAAAGGTTAAATTTACAAAAACAAGAATTTTCTTAATAAAAAATTTATTGTTAATTATTTTTTATGTGTTATAATAATTGTATAGCTTTTTTATGGAGTTTGAACTATGGAAAGAATGCAATGTGATAATTGTGGTCACGTATATGATAAAGATGAAGGAGATGCAAAAAACAATGTAGCTCCAGGAACAGCATGGGCAGATGTACCTGCTGATTACAAATGTCCTGAATGTGGAGCCGGAAAAGATAAGTTTATTATTGAATAATTAATCTTCTAATTATTCGCCCATCTTACAAGCTTTCTGGCAAATTTTTCTGTCATCTTACCATCCGAAATACTGATTAAACTTTCAATCGGATTTTCCTCTATTGCAGACACAGCGATTTTTACTGCAGGGTCATTAGGATTTTTATCTTTATGCATTTTTCGTACAGAGGATTTTAATATTTTCAGAACAAATTTAACTCTCCACGAAGATTTTGCCATATCACCTAAACTGTCACTTAATGTATAACTTCCTTTATGATGATGACCTTCTAAACTTCCGACAGTTCTTATAACAAAAGTCCCCTCTTCCACTAAATCTTCTATTTTGTATCCGCTTATTTTTACATCACCAGATAACTGAACATCTTTTACAGAAGAAGCAATTTGTATTTTATAAGTTCCTTTTAGATATTCAAACGAATTTTTTATAGGACTGTAAACCTTAAAAGAATTTTCATCTAAAAGAATTGTTATTTTTTTAGATTCACCTGCTTTTAAGAATACTTTTTCAAATCCTCGTAATTCTCCTGCAGCATAAACCTGAGCAATTTCTGCTCCGTCTACATGACCAGTATTTTTTATTTCAAAAGAAACCTTATACCCGTCTTTGCCATTAACAATCTTCAGATTTGAATATTTAAATGATGTATAACTTAATCCAAAACCAAACGGATATCTTACAGGAATATCTTTATGTTCATACCATCGGTAACCAACGTATACACCTTCTTTATAATCAACTTCATCATTATCTAAAGAGAAATTTCCATAACAAGGAGTGTCTTTTTCATTCATCGGCCATGTTTCTGCAAGTTTACCGCTTGGGTTTACTTCTCCGCAAATTAATTCTGCACACGCTTCACCACAAGCTTCACCACACAAATACATCTGTAAAATAGCATTAACATTATTTTCAAAGCTAACGTCATATGGTGAACCGGTAAACGAAACAACACCAACATTCTCTGTGATTTTAGTAATTTCGTTTAATAAATCAATCTGTTCTTTAGGAAGCAAAAGATTTTCTCTGTCGAAACCTTCGCCTTCATAAGTTTCAGTTAATCCACAGAAATATAAAACCGGAAGATTTTCTGCAGCACAGGCTTTTACAATTTCCAAAGCTTCTGATTTTAAAGATTCATTTATCGTTCTGCTTTCTTTTTCATCACAAAAACCTGAATAATATCCTTTTGAATAAATTACATCAAAACCTTTTTTCATTAACGATTCAACTGCATTAGGATATTCCTTTGCATTTATATGACTTGAACCGCCGCCCTGAAATTTCATATTTTCTGCAAGTTCACCGATTACTAAAACTTTTTGTTTTTTCAAAGGGAACATACCATCATTCTTTAATAAAACTGCAGATTCTACTGCTAAATCTAAAGCAGTCTGATGCTGTAAAATATAATCAACTGTAAATTCTTCTTTATTTTCAGGATGTTTTTTTATAAGTTTAAGAAGTCTTTTATTAGCTTTATCTAAATCTTTTTCAGAAATACGTTTTTCTTCAAGTGCTTTATTAAGCTGGCCGGTAAAATATCCACAGGAATCTGGCATTGCCAAATCCATTCCAGCTTTTAAACATTCTGCTGCATCAATACAACCGCCCCAGTCAGAAATTACGACTCCGTCAAATCCCCATTTTAATCTTAAAATATCTGTTAAAAGTTTTTGATTATGACAAACGTATGTTTCATTCAGTTTATTATATGAACTCATAATTGCTTCTGGCTTTGCATTTTTTACTACAATTTCAAAAGCTCTTAAATATATTTCATGCAGAGTTCTTTCATCAACATTACTTGAAGATGTCTGTCTTCTTTTTTCCTGATTATTACATGCAAAATGCTTTATACAAGAACCAACTCCCTGATCCTGTATTCCTTTTACACAAGATGATGCTAATGTTCCTGCTAAAAACGGATCTTCTGAATAATATTCAAAATTTCTTCCTCCTAAAGGAGAGCGTTTTATATTTAAACCTGGACCTAAAATTAAATCGACCTTTTCTTTTTTTGCTTCAAGTGCAATAGATTTTCCTAAAAGATACAAAGCATCTTTATTCCAGCTGGATGCAATACAACTTGCTGTTGGAAAACAAGTAGACTGCTTACTGTTATTAACATCATTTGGGACAGACTCTTCCTGCTTTCTTAAACCATTTGGACCATCACACATCATGATTGAACGAACATCTTGTGAAGGAGAATATGTGTGCCAGTTACCGACTCCGTTGAAAAATCTGATTTTATCTTTTAGTTCCATATATCTATTATAGATGATGTAATACATTATTTACAATCTAAAAATCTCATTTTTTTTATAAGGATTTACTTAATTACTTCCATAAAGTTACAATAAACTGTAAAATAATTCTTGTAATAGAAATAATTATATTAAGGTATAAAAAATGAAACAGTTGATGTTAGGAAATGCCGCTGCCGCTCGTGGTTTATTTGAAGGCGGATGTGAAATTGTTTCCAGTTATCCTGGAACTCCAAGTACAGAAATTACAGAAGAAGCTGCAAAATTTACAGAAATTTATTGTGAATGGGCTCCAAACGAAAAAGTTGCCCTAGAATCAGCTTTTGGTGCATGTCTTGCCGGAAAACGTGCTTTCTGTGGTATGAAACACGTTGGTTTGAATGTTGCCGCAGATCCTTTATATACAGCAAGTTATTGTGGAGTAAATGCCGGTTTAGTTGTTGGTGTTGCCGATGACCCTGCAATGCATTCTTCTCAAAATGAACAGGACAGTCGTCATCACGCAATTGCTTCTAAAATTCCAATGATTGATCCAAGTGACAGTCAGGAAGCTAAAGATTTTATGAAGCTTGCCTTTGATTTGTCAGAAAAATTTGATACACCAATTTTATTCAGAACTTGTACACGTGTTGCTCACAGTCAGAGCATTGTAGAAACAGAAGACCGTGTAGTTCCTGCTCGCAAAGTTTACGAAAAAAATCCTGCAAAATATGTAATGGCTCCTGCAAATGCAATTAAACGCCATCCTTTTGTTGAACAGAGAATGAAAGATATTGAAGAATGGTCTTGCACAAGCGGAATCAACAGAATTGAAAAAGCATCTTCAGATGTAGGCATTATTACTTCTTCAACAAGTTATCAGTATACAAAAGAAGTTTTAGGTGACAGCGTAAATATCTTAAAGCTTGGAATGGTAAATCCACTTCCTGCAAAAATGATTAAAGATTTTGCTGCAACTGTAAAAACAATCATCATTATTGAAGAATTAGATCCAATCATTGAAAACTTTGTTCGTGGTCTTGGACTTTCAAATAAAATCTACGGAAAAGACATTTTCCCAATCTGCGGAGAATTCAGCCAGAATCTTGTTTATGATGTTCTTTCAAAAAACATTCCTGATTTGCAAAAGTTGCTTCCAGAAAATACACATTCTCAATTGTCAATTATCAATTCTCAATTACCAAATCGTCCACCAATCATGTGTGCAGGTTGTCCTCACCGTGGAATGTTCTATGCTTTGAGCAAACTTAAAGTTACAGTTTTTGGTGATATCGGTTGTTATACACTTGGTAGTGCCGCTCCACTTTGTGCAATGGACGTTACACTTTGTATGGGTGCAAGTTTTAGCGGTATTCACGGATGGAATAAAGCCGGCGGAGAAGAAAACGAAAAGAAAACTGTTGCTGTAATTGGAGATTCAACATTCATGCACAGCGGTATGACAGGTTTAGCACAGATTGCATATAATCAGTCTAATTCAACTGTAATTGTTCTGGATAACTCAATTACCGGTATGACAGGCCATCAGCAGAATCCTACAACTGGTAAAAACTTGTATGGTGACCCAGCCGGCCGTGTTGATTTGGAAGCTTTGGCAAAAGCAATGGGAATTAAACGCGTTCGTGTTGTTGATCCTTATAACATTGCAGAATGTGAAACTGCTGTAAAAGAAGAACTTGCAGTTGAAGAACCAAGTTTGATTATCAGCCGTCGTCCATGTGCACTTTTAAAAGGTGTAAAACATAATCCTCCTTTAGTCGTAAAAGAAGATAAATGTAAATCTTGTAAAATGTGTATGAAAATCGGATGTCCTGCAATCAGCATGAAAGGTGGAAAAGCAAAAGTAGATCCAACTTTGTGTGTAGGTTGTGGTGTTTGTACACAGATGTGTAAGTTTGATGCGTTAAGTAAATAGAAACAGGGATTTCAAAGGAAACTACCTTTGAAATCCCTTTATTTTTTAGAACTGAACATTAAAATAAATTGTTATATTATCAGAAAGAGTTCCTTTGAAAATTGCATTCCATTCTTCTTCTGATCCAGCATAATTAATTGTTCTAGCTTTAGAATTATTTATTGTCATATAATCATAATTATTAAAAGCAAAATTATTTATTTCTAAAACAGTTTTTGGTATATTTACTGTATTAATTGTTTTTGTATTAGCAAATGAAGAACCATCAAGTGTATCAATATCATCTGGAACAGTAAAAGTATTGTTTTCTACAGGATATTCTCTACAAATAAGATAAATTTGTTTTTTTAATATTGTTTTTCCATCAGCTTTTTTATAAAGAATACCATCTACGTCTTCATAAATAGGATTTTCTTTATCAATAAAAATTCTTGTCGATGGAATTATATAACTTGAACGACTTAATTCTTCAACATCTTTTGATAAATAAACATTTCTTACCCATGAATTTTCTGCATCTGGATAATCATAACCATATTTTTCTGTAGCAGCTGATAAATCCCAGTCATATTTATAATGATTACGATAAAATTTTACACCAGTAGTGTCATTTTCCACTCCTACAAATAAACTTTTTATTCCAGCTGCTTTATCTTTAGTATAATCTTCAAAGATAATTTTATAATAAGGACCTTTTATATCATTCTCTGGTAAACTTGAAAATAATTCTTCTATATTTTCACATTTTACTGAAAAAGCAATGTCATCTGTAAAAGATTCCAGATTTTCATCATTAATTGCAGTTTTAGAAACTGTGTAATCATAAGAAAGAGTTTTTCCTTCATAAGTAAAAGAAATTTGTTTTGATTCTGAACATACTTCTGTAGTAACTGGTTTTGTAATAGTTACATTTTTTATATCAATTTTTCTTGTTGAATTATCACTGTAAGTTGCAGTTACAGTATAGGCATTTTCATCAAAATATTCATAAATATGAAATTCTGATTTTGGTTCAGGTGTAACTTCTATACTTGAAATTACAACAGGTTCTTTTTTACAACCAAAAATTGCAAAAAATAATAAACTTAAACATGTTAATTTAATAATTTTTTTCATTTTTTCTCCTTTGAAAAATATTTAATTTATTTTAACTATATTATATTTTAGTAAATAAAACAAATACTTATTTTCATAAAAATAAAAATTCATTATAATTATTTTAATAACTTCTAAAACACAGATTTTTGAAACAAAGATAAAATTATAAAAACTTCTTGCGCTTCTTCCAGGTTTTTAGGGCGGAAGTCCTAAACGCAGGCGAGAAAAAGTGAGGGGCTTAGGAAGCGGAGAAACAATACTTTCGCCGAAAGGTTTGTCCGCTCCCTAATAAAAAGGGGGATTCCAAAGGGGACTCCCTTTGGGGGAAAATATGGTTAAAAATATAATGATTGTTGGTGTTGGTGGTCAGGGTGCTTTGCTTGCTTCTAAAACTCTTGGTCAGGTTTTGCTGGACGCAGGTTATGATGTAAAAGTTTCTGAAGTTCATGGAATGAGTCAGCGTGGTGGTTCAGTTGTAACTTATGTCCGCTATGGTGATAAAGTTTATTCTCCAATTGTAGATAAAGGTGAAGCAGATTTTATTGTAAGTTTCGAAATGCTCGAAGCTGCACGTTATACAGAATATCTTAAAAAAGACGGTCAGATTGTTGTAAATACACAGCAGATTGATCCAATGCCAGTAATTACAGGTGCTGCAGAATATCCAGAAGATTTAGAAGGCAAAATGAAAGCTGCCGGAATTAAAGTTGATGCAATTGACTGCCTAAAACTTGCAGAAGAAGCTGGAACTGCAAAATCTGTAAATATTGTTCTTATGGGACGCCTTTCAAAATACATGGATTTTTCAGAGGATGCATGGCTTAAAGCTATTGAAAAACTTGTAAAACCTCAGTTCCTCGAAATGAATAAAAAAGCTTTTGCTTTAGGAAGACAATAATTTAAACTAATTTCATTTATTCTCAATATCTTTACAAAGTTTAAAAATATTGTTAAATTACAGTATATGTTAAGAAATCAAGACTTATTCAAAAGTCGTGCAACATTCTTCTTCGCCTAAGGGCGATTATCTCTTCTTTTTGTGTAATGCGTTTTTATTACCGTACACAGTAACTAATCATTTTATATCTTATCTAAAACAGGGATTTTCCCCACTATATTGAGGTTAATTATGAAATATTATCAACAAAAATATGAATGTATGCCGGAAGATGAATTAAAAAAATTACAGGGTGAACGTCTTGTTTCTCAATTCAAAAAAGTTTACGAAAATGTTGAATACTATAGAAACAGATGTAAAGAAGCTGGTGTTAGCCCAGATGATATTCACGGACTTGAAGATTTAGATAAAATCCCTTTTACATGTAAAGATGATTTAAGAGCAACTTATCCATATGGTCTTTTCGCAGTTCCATTAACAGATGTAGTTCGTATTCATGCAAGTTCTGGAACAACTGGTAAACAGATTGTCGTTGGTTATACTCAGAACGATTTGGAAATCTGGAACGACTGTTGTGCACGTCAGCTGGTTGCAATTGGTGCTGATGATAAAGATTTTGTTCATAATGCTTACGGCTATGGAATGTTCACAGGAGGATTTGGAATTCACGGGGGTGCTACAAAAATGGGTGCAACAGTAATTCCAGTATCAGCCGGAAATACAGAAAGACAAATTACTTTTATGCATGATTTTGGTTCAACTATTTTATGTTGTACCCCTTCTTATGCTGCATATCTTGGTGAAACTTTAAAAGAAAAAGGTTTAGAAACTGATTACATCAAACTTAAGGCTGGAATTTTTGGAGCAGAACCTTGGACAGAAGAAATGCGTAAAGACATTGAAACAAAACTTGGTATAAAAGCTTATGATATTTATGGTCTTACAGAAGTTATGGGACCTGGAGTTGCATTTGAATGTTCTGAACAAAAAGGTATGCATGTAAACGAAGATCACTTCATCATAGAAACAATTGACCCAAAAACAGGCAAAAAACTTCCAGACGGCGAAAAAGGCGAACTTGTTTTTACAGCATTAACAAAAGAAGCATTCCCATTAATGCGTTTTAGAACAAAAGATATCGGAATATTAAACAGAACTCCTTGTAAATGTGGAAGAACTTTTGTAAGAATGACAAAACCAATGGGTCGTACAGATGACATGCTCATTATCCGCGGTGTAAATGTATTCCCAAGTCAGGTAGAAACTGTATTACTCAAAGAAGGATATTCACCAAACTATCAGATTATTGTAGGAAGAGAAAACAACAACGATACATTTGAAATTAAAGTCGAAATGACACCAGATAAATTCAGTGATGTTGTTGCAGAAATTAATAAACAGGAAAAAGAACTCGAATCTGCACTTTTAACTGTACTTCAGATAAAAGCTAAGGTAAAATTAGTAGCACCAAAGAGTATTGAAAGAAGCGAAGGAAAAGCAAAACGCGTAATCGATACACGAAAATTATTTTAGAAAATGATAAAGCTATAAAAAACAGAGGTATATATGACTATTAATCAAATTTCTATTTTTTTGGAAAACAAACCTGAATCTTTATCAGAATTAACTGATGTTTTAGCTAAAAATAATATCAATATGCGTGCTATTTCTTTAGCAGACACAAGTGATTTTGGAATTGCAAGAATTATTACAGATGATTGTGATAAAGTTTCTCAGATACTCAAAGATAATGATTATATTGTAAAAATTACAGGTGTAATTGCAATAGAAATTCCAGATGAAGCAGGAAGTTTGAATAATATTTTAAAACTCCTGGCTCAAAATGGACGCAATGTAGAATATATGTACGGTTTTACAGGCAGAAAAACAAACTCTGCCTGCATGATTTTAAGAACAACAGATATTCCTAAAACCATTGAAATATTGCAAAATGCAAAAATCCACTTAATAAGCCAGGAAGAATTAAAAGAAATTTAATTAAAAGCAAAGACCCAAAGCGATTCCTGTATAAACATTTAAATAATTAATAACTTTTTCCTAAAATATCACTCCTTATTTTTTACTTTTATTAATTATATTTTCGTAGTATAATTTATACTTGGTTATGTCAAATACTGTTGCTCTTGCTAAATGCGACGATTATATTTTTGATCAGGTTTTCTCAAAAATAAAGGAACTTTTAGAATTAGTTCCACCACCAGACGTTAACGGAAAAGTTGTCCTTATTAAACCAAATATTTTATATCCTAAAAAACCTGAACTTGCAGTTTGTACACATCCTGTTGTTGTTGGAGCTGCTGTAAAGGCATTCGTTGAAAGAGGTGCAAAAAAAGTATTAGTTGGAGAATCACCTGCAATTGCAAATTCTACTTCTGCGGCAAAAGCTACAGGTATGTTCGAACAGGTCGAAAAAAACGGCGGTGAATGGATTGATTTTCATGACCACACAGTTATTCCATGTCCTAATGGAAAAATTGTTAAACAGGTAAATTTTGCAACCCCTTTTACACAGGCAGACATTGTAATATCAATTGCAAAATTAAAAAGTCATCAACTTATGACATATACAGGTGCAATGAAAAATCTTTTTGGACTTGTAATCGGTTTGGAAAAAGCACAGACCCATTACCGTTTTGCAAATAAAAATGATTTTGCAGCCTTTATAACAGATTTAAATCTTGCTGCAAATCCACAATATGCAATTATGGATGCAATCGTCGGAATGGAAGGTCCCGGTGGTCCTGGAAACGGCGATCCTATAAAAATCGGTTTTCTTGCAAGTTCTGATAATATTCTAGCTTTAGACTGGAAATGTTCATCTTTAGTTGGATACGACCCGCATAGAATTGTAAATCTTGAAGATGCTCTTAAACGTAAAATATGGTTAAAATCACCATCAGATATTGTCACTGTAGGTGAAAAAGAAAAAGATGTTCGATGTACAACTTTTAAAATTGTAAAAAATCCTTCACCGACTTTACAAAAAATGATCCCAGGATTCATCAATTTCTTAGCAAATTCTGTATTTGTAAAAACACCTCATTTTGACAGCAAGAAATGTAAAAAATGCGGAAAATGCAAAGAAATCTGTCCTCCACACATAATAAATCTTACAGGAAAAAATGGAACTGCAAAGCTTGAAGATAAATCAAAATGTCTCCATTGTTTCTGCTGCCACGAAATTTGTCCATTTAATGCAATCAAATTAAAGAAATTCTAAAAAAAAACGTTATTTTTGATAATAATTTGCTTATTTTTCAGTAAAACGTTTTACTAATTTTCATAATAGATATATAATCAAATTGTAATAACAAATTTACTTTTTGGAGAATCCTTAAATGGCTAAGCTTACAAAACTACAAAAAATGCTTGCTGAAAAAGCAATTAAACTACCTTGTGAAAATAACCCTATTGCAATTCATAAATTAACTGCAGATCCTTGTGTATTAATTTATAATGATACAATCTATATTTACGGTACAAATGATGCACAACAGGCTGAATTTACAGTTGGTAAAACATCAAATGCATATACAAAAATTAATACATTAAATGTTTTTTCATCTAAAGATTTAGTAAACTGGACTGACTGCGGAGAAATTCCTGTAGCAGGAAAGTTTAATCCAGACGGAGCTGCAAAATGGGCCGCTAATTCATGGGCACCTGCAATTGCAACAAAAAAAATAAACGGAAAAGATAAATTCTTCTTATATTTTGCAGACAGTGCAAACGGTATTGGAGTTTTAACATCAGATTCTCCTACAGGGCCATTCATTGATCCTCTTGGAAAAGGCTTAATCACTCGTGATAATCCTCAGACAAAAGGAATTCACTGGCTTTTCGATCCTGCAGTAATTGTAGATGATGATGGAACAGGTTACTTATATTGCGGTGGCGGTGTTCAGGATGATGTTGCTCATCCTCGTTCTGCAAGATGTGTTAAACTTGGTGATGATATGATTTCTTTAGCAAGTGACTTAATTGAAATAGACGCACCATGGTTATTCGAAGATTCTGGAATCAATAAAATTAATGGTAAATACTATTATTCATATTGTTCAAACTGGGCAGATCGTTCAGGAGTAAAAGATCCTCAAAAATCACCAATCGCCGTAATTGCATATATGACTTCTGACAAACCATTAGGACCTTTTACATATCAAGGTTATACTTGGGATAATCCGGGAACTTATTTTGCATGTTCAGGTAACAATCACCACTGGATTTTCCAGTTAAAAGATAAATGGTACATCGCATATCACGCTCAAACAACAGAACAGATGCTTGAATTTAAACAGGGCGGATACAGAAACTTGTTTATTGATGAATTAACTGTTAATAAAGACGGAGTTCTTCCTGTACAGCAAGGTTCTAAAAAAGGTGTAACTCCAATTGCAAACTTTAATCCATATCAGACAGTTCCAGCTGCAACTTTCTGTGCAACTTCTAAAATTGCCGTAACAGACAAACAGACTCTTGTAAACGTAAAAGACAATGCATGGATTTTAATAAAAAATGTAGACCTCACAAAAGGATGTGAAACTCTTACCGTTACAACTACAGATAAAAGTCAGGGTTCTATCAGATTTATGTTAGATAACTGGGCTAACGGTACAGAAATTGCAAATGTTACAGTTCAAGATATTAATACAACTGCAAAAGTTAATATGGATGATGATTTGAACGGCGTTCATAATTTATACATTATCTTGAGTGGAAACATTGAATTGATTGACTGGAAAATCGACTAAAATTACCACTTTTGTTTAATACAATGTGCAGTTAAATGGCGTGCCCGAAAGTTGACAAAACAACCACATTCACGGCACGTCATTTCATTTAACAGGCTTTCACATTTTTTACAGATAGATAATCTTCTTAAAAGTTCGTCCTGTCCACAAAAATCAGGATATTCTTCTAAAGACGCCATTTCTTCTACAAGTTCAGGTGTCATTTGCATAGAGGCAATATCAGCTTTATTCTGGCAGACAGGACAAATCTCTGACATAATTTATTTTTCTAAATTAACAGATACTACAGAACGTGCAGGCATTTTTACAACAAGAGTATCTTTATCTATTGTTACATCAAGAGTCTTTTCTATAACTTCGTCTGGCTTCTCAAAAGTATTCATACTGTTCATCAATTTTCCTGCAAGAACTTTTGCATCAGCTTTTTTAACCTTTCCAATACCGTCCATTTTGATTGTAACAGTACGTTCTTTTTTCAAATCTGCATTAGTTAAAGTTACAGTATATTTTGTATCCTTATGAGATGCTGAACATGTAACTGCATTAACTTTTGCATCATCAATTCCAACTGTTTCTGTAGCAACAAAACTTTCATTCAAAGTTGCATCCATATGATTTTTATACATATGGAAAACATACCAGGTTGGAGTTTTTATCATCTTAGCACCTTCAGTTAAAACTGGTGACTGAAGAACATTTACTGCCTGTGCAATATTAGCAATTCGAACTCTATCACTGTGATTATTAAAAATATTCAAAGTTATTGCCGCTGCCAAAGCATCTCTTACAGTATTCTGCTGATATAAGAAACCTGGATTTGTTCCTTTTTCAACTGCATGCCATGTTCCCCATTCATCTACAACTAAAGCTACACGTTTTTCAGGGTCATATTTATCCATTATTTCACCATGAGTTTTTACAAGATGTTCCATCCAACTGGCTTTATTTAAGCAAAGATACCATCGTTTTTCATCAAATTCTGCAGCAGGTGTTCTTTCATTCCAGTTTGGCTCAACGGTATAATAATGAAGAGATAAACCGTCCATAAACTGAGCGGCATTTTTCATTACAACGTCTGTCCAGTTAAAATCACCGGCATTTGGTCCACAGGCAATCTTAAAAATTTTATCTGTTCCATACTGACGAACATAAGTCTGATAACGACGATACAAATCAGCATAATACTCAGGACGCATATTTCCACCGCATCCCCAGTTTTCATTACCAACACAGAATAACGGCAGTTTCCAAGGCTCTTTATGACCATTTGCTTCACGTAATTTACTCATCGGGCTTTCACCACCAAAAGTAATATATTCAACCCATTCAGACATTTCCTGTACAGTTCCAGAACCAACATTTCCATTTACGTAAGGTTTACATCCTAAAGTTTCACATAATCCAAAAAATTCATGAGTTCCAAAACTATTATCTTCTACTACACCACCCCAGTGTGTATTTATCATCTTTTTACGAGTTTCATACGGCCCAATTCCGTCTCTCCAATGATACTCATCTGCAAAACAACCACCAGGCCATCTTAAATTAGGAATATCAATTTCTTTAAAAGCTTCAACTACATCTTTTCGATATCCGTTTATATTTGGAATATCACTATCTTTACCAACCCAAAATCCGCCATAAATACAGCGTCCAAGATGTTCACTAAAATGTCCGTAAACATCACGATTAATTTTACTTCCATCACGATTACAATTCACTGTTACAAAATCCATTTTTATTCCTCCAGCTACATTATCTATACAGATTAAAACCACAATAATAGTAAAACGTTTAACATAGCTATAATGGTAATTATATAAGAAAATTCTTAATAAACTTGAACAGATAAACTCATTTATAGTATAATTCTAGCAGGTAACAAACATTGAAAATATAAAAACTGAAGCTACATACATTTATACATTAAAAAAATAAATATTATTTTTTAATTGAAAGACTGTCAAATTTTTTTTGGCAGTCTTTTTTTTTGCATATAACTATCTAATTATTGAATAAAACCACAAAAACAGTAATAATACTTTACAGTAGGTATTTTTATTATTATAATCCTATCTACAACGTTTTCGTAAAATTATTTTTATTGAGGTATAATATGAAATTCGGTCACTTTGATGATGAACAACGTGAATACGTTATCACAACACCAAAAACACCTTACCCATGGATTAACTATCTTGGAACACAGGGATTTTTCTCATTAATTTCAAACACAGCCGGCGGTTACAGCTTCTATAAAGATGCTCGTCTTCGCCGTATTACACGCTACCGCTACAACAATGTACCTATTGATATGGGCGGACGTTATTTTTATATTAACGATAATGGAACAATCTGGAATCCAGGCTGGTCTCCAGTAAAAACTGAACTTGATTCTTACGAATGCCGCCACGGTATGGGATACACAATCATCACTGGTAAAAAGAATGATTTAAAAGCTGAAGTAACATTCTTTGTTCCACAGGATTATGATGGAGAAGTTCAGCAGGTTGTTCTTACAAACGAAGGCAAATCTGATAAGACTTTCAAATTCTGGTCATTTGCAGAATGGTGTCTTTGGGATGCACAGGATGACTGTACAAACTTCCAGAGAAACTTTTCTACAGGTCGTGTAGAAATTTCTGGTTCAACAATTTACCACAAAACTGAATACCGCGACCGACGCAATCACTTTGCATTCTATTCTGTAAATGACAAGATTGACGGTTATGATACAGACCGCGATACCTTCATTGGTCTTTATAACGGTTTCCACGATCCACAGCAGGTAAAAGCTGGTACTTGTGGCAACTCTTTAGCTGATGTAGGGTCTCCAATTGCTTCACACTACAAAGAAATTACATTAAAAGCAGGTGAATCAAAAACATTAGTATTTGTTCTTGGTTATGTTGAAATGCCAGTTGAAAAGAAATTCGAAGCTGACGGAAAAACAATCAACAAAGAAAAAGCTTTGGCAATGATGGAAAAATACAATACTCCAGAAAAATTTGCCGCTGGCATGAAAGAACTTCGAGCTTACTGGGATAAACTCCTTGGTATCTTGAATGTAAATACTCCAGAAGACAAAGTAAACCGCATGGTAAACATCTGGAACCAGTATCAGTGTATGGTTACATTCAACCTTAGCCGTTCTGCTTCTTACTTCGAAAGCGGAATTGGTCGTGGTATGGGATTCCGTGATTCTAACCAGGATATTCTTGGCTTTGTACACCAGATTCCAGACCGTGCCCGCGAACGCTTAATTGATATTGCATCTACACAGCTTGAAGACGGTGGATGTTATCATCAGTATCAGCCACTTACAAAGAAAGGAAACGCAGACATTGGTGGAGACTTCTCTGACGATCCACTTTGGATGATTCTTTCTGTATCAGCTTATATTAAAGAAACAGGCGACTGGTCAATTCTTGATGCAAAAGTTCCTTATGATAATGATGAATCTAAAGCAAAATCAATGCTTGATCACTTAACTGTAAGCTTCTACCATATTGTAAACAACAAAGGTCCACACGGACTTCCATTGGCAATGCGTGCCGACTGGAACGACTGTATCAATCTTTCTTGTTTCTCTGACACACCAGGTGAAAGCTTCCAGACATATACAAATCCTAAATTCAAGGCAGAAGGCGGATATTCAAAAGTTGCAGAATCTGTATTCGTTGCAGCATTATTTACATTCGCTGGACCAAACTTCGTAGGAATTTTAAATCACCTTGGTAAGAAAGACGAAGCTGCAAAAGCTCAGGCTGAAATTGACAAGATGAAGAAAGTAATGATGGAATCTGCATGGGATGGTAACTGGTTCATGCGTGCTTACGATGCAAACGGAAAGAAAATGGGTTCTAAAGAATGCGAAGAAGGACAGATTTTCATTGAACCACAGGGATTTGCAATCATGTCTGACATCGATAAAGATGCAACAAAGAAAACTCTTGCTGCAATCGACGAAAGACTTAACACAAAACATGGTCTTGTACTTAATAACCCAGCATTCTCTAAATACTATGTTGAATACGGTGAAATCTCTACATATCCAGGCGGATACAAAGAAAACGCAGGTATCTTTACACATAACAATGCATGGATTATCTGTGCTGCAGCTTATGCAGGTGAAGGTGACCAGGCATTCAAATACTACTCAGAAATTGCTCCAGCCTTTACAGAAGAAACTTCTGATCTCCACAAAACTGAACCATATGTATACGGCCAGATGATTGGTGGTAAAGATGCAGGTTCTGATATCGGTCAGACTGGTAAAAACTTTGGTCAGGGTAAAAACTCTTGGCTTACAGGTACCGCTGCATGGAATATGGTTGCAATCAGCCAGTACATTCTTGGTATTCAGCCAGACTTTGACGGACTTAAAGTTGATCCTTCTATTCCTGCTTCCTGGGATGGATTTACAGCAACTCGTTTGTTCCGTGGTGCTAAATACAACATTACTATTAAGAATCCTAACCATGTATGCAAAGGTGTTAAATCACTTGTTGTTGATGGAAAAGCTGTAGACGGATGCGTTGTTCCATTCGTTGAAGGAAAGAAAGAAGTTAATGTTGAAATTGTTCTTGGATAATTAACCACAGATTTACACAGATAAGACAATGCCACACGGATTTGAAAACAAATTTTTTCAAATCCGTGTGGCATTAATTTTTTCCATGTTATTCTGTTTGTTCCGTGGATAAAAAATCTACGTTATTTATGTAAGACTACCAGTTCATCAGACATTCGGAGATGCTGAAACAGTTATCTCCGATATGTTCGATGGCACGAACAATATCAATGTACAAAAGTTCGGCTTTTACGTCGGCACCGCTTTCCAAACGCTTGCGGGCAACTTTCTTCAAATCTTTTCGGAATGCATCAATTCCATCTTCAAGTTCGCGGGCAAGTTCAAGTTTTTCAGCAGTAATCTGCTTATTAATGTTGCGGCGAATAAACTGCAGGAACTGGCGAACTCAATAAAATTGCATGGCATAATGCAGCCTCTGCTTGTAGTCAGAAACGGTGAAAGATATACAATAG
>CALAUH010000137.1 GCA_937892225.1 uncultured Treponema sp. | reverse complement strand
GGCAGGATATGTACCTGGAGAAGATATCTGCTTTGCACTTGATGTGGCAGCAAGTGAATGGAAGAGTTAAAATGGAAAAGGCAATTACAGACTTCCAAAAGAAAGAAAAGATTATAACACAGATGAATTAATTGATATGTATAACAGTTACATCAATATGGCAGATATCATTCAACTTTATGATTGTAATCACTTTATGCTTAATAAAATCGAACAAAAAAATAAACAAATACAAAAACTGAATATTCGAAAATCAATTTTCACGGCAATCAGTAATGCAATATTTCCTTTATTTGGATTAAGCGGATACCTTGTTCTAATGTTAACTGGTGCAAATATGATTTCGGCTAGTGTAATAACTTTCGGAACTTTGATTTATGTTTGCCAGCTCCGTGGAGGAATTATACCTGCCTCTATGATGATTATTAAAAGCATCTCAAATATTACAATAAATCGCATTGGAATTCGAAGAATCAAAGAAATTTTCTGAGTTTTCTCTAGAACAAAATTCCGCTTATGCAAAGGTCTGAATATTTTGTGCCTTTGTAAACTTCGAGAACTTCAATTTCGATATTTGTAAGCGGTTTTTCAAAATCAAAAGACTGATAAATTGCATAATCTTTTAATTCGCATGTTACTGAATAATCGCTATCCAAATCTTTAATTTTTATGGTTTTTGGACGGCAGTTTTTGTAGTAGTAATCAGGATGATGGGTAGGATCAACATATCCACCTAAAATCAAAATTTTTGACTGTGCTTTTTTAAGATTGATTGTAAGTTTTGTCCCTACCCCATTTTTGCCATTATTTTTTGGAACAAAAGGAGTATTTGAGGTATCGTAAATATATGGATATTCACGACCTCCCCAAATAGCCGATTTCAAAAGATTTTCAGCCTTGTATTCAACTTTTTGTCCACCAATAGTTTCTGTTAAAAAATCTTCAGAACTGATGGAGTTTATGTAACTAGTGAGAACATAATCGGTACTTTCTTCGTCATAATACCCTATATTTTTGCCCAGAATTGTATGAAAACTTGTTCCAGTTCCATACATCAAAGTAACATAACCAAATTCATCAAGAAAAAGCGACATGTTGTTTACTTTATTACCATTATCCACATCATAAACGGCATATAAATCAAAACCCATATTTTCGTGGACGCCTATTTTTTCGCCGCCTCTTAAATACCAGTCGCCACCTTCAATAAAATAAAAATTTGAAAGTGGTGAAGTTTGTGCTTGTGCCTGAGTCTGTGCAAATAAAGTTCCTGTAAACAAAATAAATAATAAAATAAAAAGCTTTTTCATTAAAAAACATCCTTCTTTTTGTTAAGTTTCATTTCAATACACTTCCATTCTTCACCATGGAAGTTGTAAGAATGAACAGTAGGAACTCCATTTTCTAAAAGTACATTCATCTTTTATCCACGAAACAATTTTTTCTGCATCACAAGGTTTATATGGTCTTAAACGTAACATTTTACAAGCGTCTCCTTAATATCTTCTTCAATTCCCTTACCACGGAATTCTTCTTCCAGCCAGAAGTGAGTAAGAACCGGCTTTTCCGCTGCCGAAGAAATTACGCACATTCCAACGCCACGATTTCCATTTCCAATAATAAACCCGTGATTTGTGCGACATTTACGAATTTCTTCTCCGCGCACACCGTTTTCGTTTTCAAGCTTTGCAAAGAATGCATCAAATTCCGAAGGTTTTTCTTCTTCGCGTTTTAAGTGGTATCCGTTATTTTCATCACTTGGATTTGGATATGCAAACTGACAAGGTAAACTTGCTCTGTTCCATTTTTCAAACTGATTTTCATAATCTGCTGGTGGAACAGGTGGAATGCCATCTGTAATGTCATAAGGTTCTTCCATAACGCCCGGAATATGCATGCTGCCTTTTTCAAATTCGTAAACCATGTACGGATCCCATGCGTTTCCTTCTGCATCAGTAATTCCACATTCTTTGCAGCGTATAAATCCAATTTTTGGGTAATAATCAGGCTCGCCAATAATCAAAACGCCAGGATAACCAGCCGCCTTTGCAAGAGGAAGTGTTTCTGCCATCAGCTTTTTGCCAATTCCAAGTGTGCGGTATTCACGACTTACACACAACGGTCCAAAACTTGCAATTTTTACTTCGCTGCCGTCTGCCTTTTTGATTTTTGACTCAAAGTACATTATTACGCCGGCAATTTTTCCATCAACAACTGCAATGCGGCTCAATTCTGGAAGAAATGTTTCGTGAGAGCGCATCACGTGAACCATATAATGTTCGTTACATCCCGGCTGATATTTATTAAAAAATGATTCGCGTACCATTTTTTCTGTTTCAAAATAATCGCGTTCAGTTTCTTTTCTTATTTCTAGGGTCATTCTTTACTCCGCCTGCTTTTGTAATCTTAATTCCAGTTTTTTTTCGCTATTATAAAAATACAAAACATCTTTTTTAATCTTATATGAATCAGAATTCATAAAAGTGTCAAAAAACATATCTTCATATTCCATTTCGTCCGGCGCTCCCATAAAACCTGTGTTTTGCATTCCGTAAGCAGAAATAGTTTTTCCTTTATTTTCAATAAAGACACTGAAAAGGTTAACGCCTGCAAGACCTTTTGCGTTATAGTTAGTTCCAACCGCTTTAAAACTAATATTAGAATCCAAAAGCTTCTGCTCCTGCCCATCCTTAAGCAAAGCTACAGTTACCCAGTTTCCTTCCATTGCATTTTTTTTACTGCAGCCACAAAGTGATAAACACAAAATTAAAATAAACAGACTAATTTTTTTCATTCTATAACTCCTCTTTTATCATCAATTCATTTCCAGATGAAGCCAAAGTTCTTGCAAGCGTATTATTTGCATCAGTTGCCATCTGATAATCATATTTTGCACTGCTAACAAGCACTTCATCTTTGCAATGCTGAAT
>CALAUH010000136.1 GCA_937892225.1 uncultured Treponema sp. | reverse complement strand
TCCTCAGGCTGATAAACCCGAGGAAGTAGCAGAGATTATTGCAAGTTCTGGGAGAAAGTAATAAAAAATACTTTGCGCTTTGTAAAAAGGACAAACCATGATGCATAAAATGAAGTTATATCATGATTCTTTTGTAAAAATAAAAGAGCAGACAAAGACAATAGAAATGCGATTATTTGATGAGAAACGTTCATCAATATCAGTGGGTGATACCATCATATTTTCAGATACAAGCAATAACGAAAAAATAGAATGTCTTGTAAGTAATATTTATCGTTATCCATCATTTGAAGAGCTTTATCGACAGCATGATAAAGTTTCCATTGGATATAACAAAGACGAGATTGCGAATCCAAAAGATATGTTGGCATATTATTCAAAAGAAATGATTGAGCAATACGGTGTTGTTGCTATTGAAATTCAAGTTCGATAAATTTCAATTTACTGTCTAGACCTTCCGTTTTCGGAAGGTGATACACCTTTACTTGACAAACTCTGTGAATTTAATAAAATACTATTACGGTTAGGAAACGGTCTTGATGAATACGCCCTTTGTTCAGCCGAGAATTGAACATGTTTGGATGGTTTCAAAAGAAATACATCTGTTATAAAGGCTATATCATTATCATGTGATATAGCCTTTCTCATTACCGACAAATATTTGTCTAGACCTTCCGTTTTCGGAAGGTGATACACCGGTAGTGAAAAAATTCTTGGCGGAGTTCTTGGTTATGTGGATCCTTATGCCGATGGAGATTTCTTTTTTGCCTCTGAAATTTTTGTCCTGCCGGAATATAAGCACAAAGGAATTGGAACTGAACTTTTGAATCAGCTGGAGCAAAAATTAAAAAGTTGTAAAGATATAAAAATAATTATATACTGCTTCTGTATTATTTAAAAAGGGCATTTAGTTGTAATATATTTGCTTTATAGGAAGAAAAATGAAAAAAATCTATTTTGTTTTAATAATAAGTTTGATGTTTTTTGGCTGTAATTCCAGAAAAAATGACATTTCCAATGATGAAAAATTAATTTTAGAAAATGAAAATCTTAAAAATACAATTACAGAACTTGAAAATAAAATAAAGCAATATGAAACAGAAAATATGCAAACTCCAGAAGTAACTACCACATATTCAGATGAAACAGCATGTTTTGATCTTATTGGTATTAATTATAATGTACATGGAGAAGGTATTTATCCTACAGGAGCTTTATACCTCATATTCAAAAATTATCAAACTGATTTCGGTAGTCATATATACAAAATCTTAGAATCCATGCCTATCACCAGTATTGAAAAAAAGACTGATGGAACTGTAAAACAAGGTGATGTATTCTATGTCCGAACTTTTACACCAGGTGGCGGCGCTGATTATAAATTTACATTTGAAAATGGTAATTTACTACAATATGTAATGTATAAGGATGAAAGTAAATCAGAAATTAGTCCTGAATATATATTGGAAGAAACATTTAAATTTGAAAATATTTCTCAAGTTAGACTAGAAAATATTAGTTTCAATGAATAAAAATTTTAGTTGTTTTAAGAAAAAGTTTGAATAGTTAATAATAGATATATAACGGCAAGTCCGGCAGCAAGCTGCCGTCGCTACGTCCACCCTTCCGCTATCGCTCCATTCCTCCGCTGCGCTTCGGAACGCCTTCGGCGGGGTTCCCATCGCTACTTGTGTAAAAAAGGTAGTCGTTATCCAAAAAAAAAATTATACTTCTGAATAAAAAGAGGAATAAAATGGGAAAATTAAAATCAGTATTCAAAGAAGATACAAAGTGGAAGACACTTTTTCTTTCAATTCTTATGATGGCTGTTGGTTACGGACTTCATAAAGGAATTATGGATAATTATCTGGCTGAAATTGTCGGTATGACTGAATTTGACCGCGGCGCAACTGAGTTTTTCAGGGAACTGCCTGGTTTTATGCTGATTTTTATTCTTGCACTTTTCTACAAGTTTTCTGCTGAAAAAATGTATAAAATGGGCGGATTCATAATGATTGTAGGAATGGCACTTATTGCTTTTATGCCACCTTACAAAGCTCTTGTAGTTTTATCAATTCTTCTTTATTCAACAGGCGAACACATTCAGCTTGGAATGAAAAATACTTTGTCACTGGAATATTCAAAAGAAGGATTGGGCGGCCAGGCGTTGGGATATCAGAATGCAATTTATCAGGCTGGAAATCTTATTGGTTATATAGTAGTAATTGTTGTTTTTGCGTTCTTTTCGGCAACAAAAATGTACAAACCGTTTTTTATGATTTCTACACTTTTTATGGCCATAGCTTTTTGTTTTGCAATGCGACTTTCCGGCAAAAGCGAAACTGATGAAACAAAACGAAGATTTTATTTTAAGAAAAAGTTTACGAAATACTACATGCTCGAAATTTTCTACGGCGCACGCAAACAGGTTTTCTTTACTTTTGGTCCGTACGTTTTAATTTTATTTTACGGCGCAAATGCTTCTGTCATCAGCCTTTTATTTGCTATATCAGCAATTTCTTGTTTCTTCCTTTCGCCAGTTGTAGGCAAAATTGTCGACAAACTCGGCTACAAACCCGTAATGATTGGAGATACATTAATCCTTGTAATTGTCTGCTTCTTCTACGGATTTGCACATCACTTGTTCCCAAAAAATATTGCATTTATTGTGTGCTGCGTAAACTATGTTTTAGATTCAATCATTTCTCTTGCTTCAATGGCTTCGAATGTTTATGTTCAGGATATTTCCGACAGCAAAGAAGAAATGCGTGCAACAATTTCTACAGGCATTTCAGTAAATCACATGATTACAATTTTCATTGCACTTTTTGGCGGCGTAATCTGGCAGAAACTTGGAATTGAAACTTTGTTCATTGTATCTGCAGTCCTTGGTCTTTGTAATAGTGCTTACGCTGCGACAATTAAAGTTGTAAAAAAGGATGTTTGCTAATATGAACAAAAAAATATTATCATTCTTGATTTCTGTCACACTTTTGCTTACGGCTTGCACCAGTAAATCATCAAAGAAAAAATCTGTAGAAAAAAATCTGGATGCTGTTGAAGCTTTGAGTGCCAAAACTGCTTACGAATTTAATCTTGCTTATGACAGCAAAAATCATCAGCTTGCAGGAACTATGAAGGCAACAATCACAAATTGTTCTGGCGACTCATGGAATAAAGTTGTAATTAACGATTGGGCAACAACTTCATATTATGCAGAAAAAAATTTTCCGGATTATGCTCCAACCGATTTTTCCAACACTACAATTACAATCGCAGGTGAAAAAATCCCGGTTGTTATGCAGAGACAAAACAATCTTACTTCGCTTGAAGCAGATGCCAAAAAAGATATTCCTGATGGCGAAACTTTTGTTTTTCAAACTGATTTTGTAATCCATATTCCAAATTTTGAGTATAGATACGGTTATTCAATTAAAGATGGTGTTGAACGGGTTGCCTTGGGAAATGCTCTTCCTGTTCTGGCGCTTTATAAAAATGGAGAATGGATCACTCATTCATACGTTTCCGATGGTGAAAGTTTTAACAGTGAAGTTGCAGATTATGATGTAACTTTTACTTGTCCGCCTGAATATGAAGTTGTTATGACCGGCATTCCGGAAGTGGTTAATTCAACGTATCATTGTGTAGAAAACTGTATCCGCGATTTTACAATTATGCTTGCAACTCATCACACAACTTATGTAGAAGATTATAACGGATTACTAATTACAGTCTGGGGAAACAGCGATTGTGCTGC